>NZ_JBEYEY010000003.1:0-371040 GCF_040703635.1 Streptomyces sp. NPDC007189 | reverse complement strand
CGGGAGCGGCAGGGGCCCTGTCCGCCGGGGTGGCCCGAGGACCGTCCGCCCGGCCGGCAGAGGCCAAGTCCACGCGAGCGGCAGGGGCGGTGTCCGCGTGGGCGGCAGGGGCGGTGTCCGCGTGGGTGGGCTGGGTGGCGGTCGGCGAGGTGGTCGGTGCGCGGAGGCCGGTGTACCAGCGCGCGGCGAGGACGACCACCCCGGGCAGGCTCGCCACGAAGCTCAGCACGCCGTACACCACGGCGACGGCGACTCCGGTGCTCGCGCCGAGCCCCGCGGCGCCGAACGCCCAGGCGGTGACGCCCTCGCGGGGGCCGAAGCCGCCGACGTTCAGCGGCAGGCCCATGGCGACCAGGGCGAGGACCGCGAGCGGAACCAGCTGCGCGACGGAGGCGGCGGAGCCGGCGACCCGGGCGGCCACGACGAACATCGCCAGGTGCCCGGCCAGTACGACGGCGGAGGACAGCGCGATGCCCGGTCCGCCGCGGCGGGAGAACAGGCCCCGGCGCGCCTCGCCGAGCGCGGCGCGCAGGCCGCCGGTCCGGCGGGACGGCGCCCGGTTCATCCGTACGGCGAGGCCGACGGCGAGCGCTCCGGCCACGGCGAGGGCCGCCAGGGGGGCGAAGTCGCGGGCCTGGGCGCGGACCGGGGAGGGCAGAGTCGGCAGCACCGCCACGGCGAGCACGGCCAGCGCGAGCTGCCCGGCGACGCGTTCCAGTACGACGGCCTTCACGCCGCGCCGCAGGTCCCCGGCGCTCTGTCCGTGCCGGACCGCCCGGTGCACATCGCCCAGGATCCCGCCGGGCAGCGCGGCGTTCAGGAACAGCGCCCGGTAGTAGTCGGCGACGGCGGGGCCCAGCGGCAGCCGGATGGTCAGGCCGCGGGCCACCAACTGCCAGCGCCAGGCGCTGAGGACGGTGGTGACCGCGCCGATTCCCAGCGCGGCCAGCACCGTCCCGGCGTCGATCCGCCGCAACCCGTCCACGAGCACGCCCGTGCCCAGCCGCCACAGCAGGGCCCCGAGGATGACGGCACCGGCGAGGGTGCCGAAGTGCGCGCGCAGCGCGTGGAGAGCGGGACGCTTGGTTGTCGAGGGTTGTGCGGGGGGAGGCGACGACGGCCGGAGCGGTCGCTCGAGCGAGTGCGGCGGATGCGGACGCCCGGTACCGGTCTCGCAGATCGCCTGCACCGCACCGGTGTCCGGCACGCGCGCGTGAAGGGTGCCGGCGCCGTACACACACGCCTCGGCGGGGCCGCCGTCACGCACGCGCGCGTGCGCCGCCTCCATGCCGCCCACGCGCGCGTGGCCCTCGGTCTCGGTGTTCATGACGCTCCGCCCGTCGGCCGGGGCAGGGCCAGCAGGTCGCTGTGGTGGACCACGACCCGCAGTTCACCGGCGGCACAGGCGGCGAGCCGGTCCCGCAGATACCGCTCCGCACGCTCGCGCAGTTCGGGCCGTTGCTCCACGGCCGCGCCCACCCAGCCGCGCAGCCACTGCTCGGTCAGCGCGGACTCCTCGGGGCCGAGCCGCCACGGGCTCGGATGCACCCGTACGGCGGCCCCGCGCGCGGCGAACGCCTCGCACGCCACGGTGACCGCGTCCGGTCCGAGCATGCCGTTGCGCCGCTGATGGGCGTTGAACGCCTCGGCGATGTCCTTGTCCAGGGGGTCGTCCGGGGTGAGTTCGACCCGGCCGGCGACGGACAGCGTGAGCAGCGCGGGACAGCCGGCCCCGGCGCAGGCGTCGGCGAGGGTGACGATCTCCTCGCGGGTGAGCACGTCGAGCAGCGCGGAGGCGGTGACCAGTGACGCCCCGGCCAGCGCGTCCGGTGTCAGCCGGGCGATGTCGCCGCGCCGGGTCTCCACGGTGACGCTGCTGCCGTCGGCGGCGGAGCGCGGAGAGCCCGCGGCGGCGAAGTGCAGCAGGTAGGGGTCGCGGTCGTGCAGGATCCAGTGCTGGGCGCCGGCCAGGCGGGGCGCGAGCCAGCGGCCCATCGAGCCGGTGCCGCAGCCCAGGTCGTGCACGGCCTGCGCGCCGCCGTGGCGTGCGCTGCCGGCCAGCCGGGCCCGCAGCGGGTCCAGCAACTCCTCGGCGCGGGCGGCCGCGTCGGCCCCTTCCCGCAACCGCAGCCATTCGGGCGCGTACCGGGGCGGCTCCTCCGGCTCGCCCTCCCGCAGCCGTACGGTGGCCCGCTCCCCCAGCCGCTCGACGGGCCCGGCCCCGGCGACGACGGACGGACCCACGCCCGGCTCCCCGGCACCGTTCGCCGCTGTGCCCTGGGGCGCCGGGAGGGGCGGGGTGCCGTGTGTCGTGGTCTCCGGCGTGGTCATGCCGCCCTCCTCGGGGCTTCGGGGAGGCGGGTGAGGACGCCGGCGAGGCTGCGGGCGGTGGCGGCCCAGCCGTCGAGCGCGGCGCGGCGGCCGCGGGCGGCGGCCTTGAGCCGGCGGCGTACGTCGGGTTCGCTGAACCAGCCGCGCAGTTCGGCGGCGAGCGCGGCCGGGTCCTCCGGCGGGACGAGGATGCCGGGCACCCCGCCGTCGGGGGCGCGGCCGACCGCCTCCGGCACTCCGCCGACGTCGGTGGCGAGGACCGGGATGCCGCGGGCCAGGGCCTCGGTGACCGCCATGCCGTAGGTCTCGGCGTAGGAGGTGAGGACCATCAGGTCGGCGGCGGCGTACGTGGCGTCGAGGTCGGCGCCGGAGCGCGGGCCGGTCAGGTGCAGGCGGTCGGTCAGGCCGTGCCGGGCGATCCGTTCCCGCAAGTGGGCCACGTACTCGGGGTCGTGGCCGAGTCCGCCGACGAGTTCGCAGGTCCACGGCAGGTCCCGGACCGCGGCGAGGGCCTCCACGAGCCGGTGCTGGCCCTTGCGCGGGGTGACGGCGGCCACGCACAGCAGCCGGGAGACGCCGTCGGTGCCGGGTGCGAGGGGCGCGATGTCGGCGCCGGGCGCGGCGACGTGCACCCGTTCGGGGGCCAGTCCGTGGTGGGAGACGAGCCGCCGTACGGCCCAGTCGCTGGTGGCGACGACGGCGGGCGCGGCGCGCAGCACGGCACGCTCGCGGGCGTCGAGGTCGGCGGCGACGGCCGGGTCGAGGCCCGTCTCGTCGGCGAGCGGGAGGTGGACGAGCACGGCCAGGCGCAGCCGGTCGGCGTGCGGGGTGACGATGTCCGGGACGCCGCAGGCGACGAGCCCGTCCAGCAGCACCACCGCGTCGTCCGGCAGGTCGTTCAGGGTGCGGGCGAGGTGGTCGCGGGCGGCCTGGTCGGGGCGCGGCCAGGCGCCGGGCGCGGCATGCCGGGTGACCTGCCAGCCGAAGCCGGGCAGGTCCAGGCAGACCCGGCGGTCGTAGGCGTTGCCGCCGCTGGGCGCGGCCGGGTCGTCGACGCCGCCCGGCACGACGAAGTGCACCGTGCGAAGGGACATGGGGATGATTCCGGCCTTCTCGGCGGTGATGGGCTGGGCCGGGACGTACGACAGCCGGGCCCGCCGCGTGGTCGCCCCGGTCACAGGCCACGCTCGTAACTCGCCCAGGCGATGTGCGACTCGTGCAGGGTGACGGTGATGCCCGCGAGGCCCTTGGCGCCCTCGCCGAGGGCGCCCTTGTGGATGCGTTCGGCGAGCCGGTCGGCGATGACCTTGGCGAGGAACTCGGTGGAGGTGTTGACGCCGGCGAACTCGGGTTCGTCGTCGAGGTTGCGGTAGTTCAGCTCCGCGGTGATCAGGCGCAGTTCCTGCGTGGCCAGGCCGATGTCGACCACGATGTTGTCCTCGTCCAGCTGCTCGCGGCGGAAGGTGGCGTCCACGAGGAACGTGGCACCGTGCAGACGCTGCGCGGGCCCGAACACCTCGCCGCGGAAGCTGTGGGCGATCATGATGTGATCGCGGACGGTGATGCTGAACAACGGACGACCCTCCAGGTACGACGCGTCTGGTCCCCCTGCCCTTACCCGTCGGGGGATGCCGTGTAGTACGGCTCTTCGGTTCCCCGTGTTCAGCTCTCTCTCACTCTTTTCTCAGGTCAGGCCCGTCTCGGCGTACCGGATCCGGTGGCACAGGGCGGGGATCTCCCCCGAGGCGAGCTTGGGCATGAGGTCCGGGAGTTGTTCGAAAGCGCTCTCCCCGGTGATGAGCGCGTCCAGTGCCGGGTCGGCGAGCAGGTCCAGGGCGAGCGCCATCCGTTCGGCGTAACCGCGTCCGGCCCGGGCGGCCGGGGAGACGGTGCCGACCTGGCTGCTGCGCACCGTCAGCCGCCGGGAGTGGAAGGCCTCGCCGAGCGGCAGGGTGACGCGCCGGTCGCCGTACCAGCTCAGTTCCACCACCGTACCCTCAGGGGCGAGGAGTTGCAGGGCGCGAGTGAGACCGGCCTCCGTGGCGCTGGCGTGCACGACGAGGTCGCAGGCGCCGAGGGCGCCGTCGGGCGTGGCGAAGTCCACGCCGAGCGCCTCGGCCGTCTCGGCGCGGGCGGGGTCGGCGTCGACGAGCTGCAGCCGTACGCCCGGGAAGCGGGCCAGCAGGGCGGCCACCGAGCAGCCGACCATGCCGCCGCCGACCACCGCGATCCGGTCGCCGATCAGCGGCGCGGCGTCCCACAGGGCGTTCACGGCCGTCTCCACGGTCCCGGCGAGCACGGCCCGCGCCGCGGGAACCGTGTCCGGGACGACGGTCACGGCGTTCACCGGAACGGCGTAACGGGTCTGATGCGGATACAGGCAGAACACGGTCCGCCCGACGAGGTCGGCCGGCCCCTCTTCCACCTCGCCGACGCTGAGGTAGCCGTACTTCACCGGGGCCGGGAAGTCGCCCTCCTGGAACGGCGCCCGCATCACGGCGTGTTGGCTCTCCGGAACCCCGCCGCGGAAGACCAGCGTCTCCGTGCCGCGGCTGACCCCGGAGTACAGGGCGCGCACCACGACCTCGTCCTCGCCGGGCTCCGCGAGCGTGATGTCGCGCAGCTCACCGCGGCCCGGTGAGCGGAGCCAGAACGCGCGGGCCGAGCGGTTCATCGGCATCCTCCTGAACAGTAGGGAAGTTGTTCACGTACCGAGAAGTGCACAGGCCGCGCACAGTACGCGGCGTTGATCGACTCTGTCACTCGGCCGGAGGGTGTGCGGTGGCCCTGAACAACACGTATGACGCGAGGCCCCAGCAGGAGACCGCTGTCGGAGCGGGCGTACAGCTCCTGCTGCTGGCTCTGCTCGGCACGGCGATAGGCATGGGGCCGGCCGGCTGGCTGACGGGCCTGGCGTTCGCGTTCGCCACCTGGGCGGTCCTGGGCCGCGCCCTGCACCGCTCCTGCCTGCGCTCCTTCGGCCCCGCCAACCGTGTCACGCTCGGCCGGGCCACCCTGGTGGGCGGGGTGACGGCCCTGGTCGCGGACTCCTTCGAGAGCGCTCCGCCGGTGACCCTGCTGGTCGCCCTGACCGCGGTCGCCCTGCTCCTGGACGGCGTCGACGGCAAGGTGGCCCGCCGCACCGGCACGTCGACCGCGCTCGGCGCGCGCTTCGACATGGAGGTCGACGCGTTCCTGATCCTGGTGCTGAGCGTGTACGTGTCCACCCAGCTGGGCCCGTGGGTGCTGGTGATCGGCGGCATGCGCTACGCCTTCGCCGCCGCGGCCCGGCTCGCCCCCTGGCTGAACGCCCCGCTGCCGCCGTCCTTCGCCCGCAAGACGGTCGCGGCGATCCAGGGCATAGCCCTGCTCCTGGCGGGCGCCGACCTCCTCCCCCACCTGGCGAACCTCACCATCGTGCTCCTCGCCCTGGGCTCGTTGCTGTGGTCCTTCGGCCGGGACGTGCTGTGGCTGTGGCGCACCTCCCGACGTACGACGGCGGCACCGGGAGCAGCAGAGCCGGAGGCTGCGGAACCGCGGCTGGTGGAGCTGGCGGCGAGGTGAGGGTGGGTACCGGATGTGCTCTGAACCGCGCGAGGGGCGGAGCGAGGGCTCAGACCCCGAGCGGCGGGGGCGAGGGCTCAGTGCCCCGGCGCAGGTCCGCGGCGAGCCCTCAGCGCGCCGGCGCAGGCACGGCGGCCCCCAGTGCCCGCCGGACCTCGGCGGCGGGGAACGGAGTCCGCTTGCTCCGCGTGAGCAGCCGATGGTGAAAGTCGTCGAGGACGATCGCGTGCGGCGCATGCCGGTCGAGGACCGAGGCGAGCCCGGACGGAACACCGCCGGGCCGGCGCCCCGCAGCCCAAGCGCGCAGAAACGCGCCGGGTTCGACCCCGCCCCGCACATCGTCTGGGAGATGATGCCGCAGCAGGTGAGTGGGGGCGTAGGACCGGTCGTAGACCAGATGGTCGGCAAGGAACTCCCGCTCCCGCACCGACAGTTCGAAGTCCCGGCTCAGGGCGAGCCCGAAGTCCGCGAAGTACACCTGCCGGCCGTCGGTGAGCAGGTTGTCGAAGTGCGCGTCGAAGTGCACCAGCCCGCGGCCGCTCATGAACTGCGTGCCCCGCACCAGCGCGTCCTCCACCCACCGGTACGGCGACGGGCCGTCTCCGTGCCCCGGCTGCCGGGATCCGCCCGCACCCCGGGCGTCGCGGAGCCAGGCGGCGAGCGTACGTGGCACATGCTCCAGAAACAGAACCAGGCTGTACGAGGCCTTGCCGATGGCCTCCAGCCGCCTGCGCACGGCCGGTGACCCGTCCCAGTGCGCGACGGCGCCCTCGACCCCGCCGAGCGCGTCGGCGAAGCCGGCCGGCGGGCTGTCCGGCAGGACCCGCCAGTGATGCAGCAGCGGAAAACCCGCGTACTCGTTCCTCAGCACCCAGCCGGTGGTCATCAGATGCGCGGCCAGCTCCCGCCAGGCGCCGAAGCCCGAGGAGCCCACGCCGTACTGGTAGAAGAGGGGCAGCTCGAAGAGGTTGGCGGTCGACCGGACATGATCCGCGGCCAGCTCGAGGTCCGTGAGCGGCACGCGTTTGACGAAGACCGGTACGCCCTCGACCTCCATCTCGGCCGACCGCCCGCCGACACCGGACCCGAGCACCGGCGCGGCGGCCACCGCGTCCCGCAGCCGACGGTCACTGAACAGCGCCAGCCGAGCCCCTACGGCGGCGTGGGCGGACACCCGCTCGGCAGGCCCTGACTCGGTCGGGTCCATCGGCGCACCTTCGATCGCACTCGCACGGCTCTGCACGCGCCCATCCTGACCACGACTCGGGCGGGCGCAAGCCGTTTTCGGCAGGGCAAGGGCCGGGACCCAGCGCAGATGGTCGCCGGTCCGGCCCCTCCCCCATGGGCGCACATGGGCGCGTCATGACCTGACGATGCCGCCCTAGCGTGCTGTCGACAGGTCTCTATGTCGCCATACCGTTACGACCGCCCCGACCGACTCCGTACGACGGCGAAGGCGCCGGCCGCGAGGCCGAGGACACCGACGACCAGACCGGCGATGCCGAGCCCACGGGCGGTGGAGTCACTGGCGTCGGCCGCCTTGGCGCCGGCGGTGGCGGTGGCGGTCTTGGCAGGCGCGGAGGGAGTGTCACCGGCGGTGAGCCTCAGCACCGGCGCCGGGTTCTCCGGCTCGTCGTCGCCGCCGGCCGGCTCCTCGATCCAGCGCACGACCTTGCCGTCGGAGTAGGTCTGCAGGGTCTTGAACACCAACGTGCCGGTGTCGTCAGGCAGTTGACCGAAGGCGACGTTGAAGTCCTCGTACTGCCCGGCGCCGATCTTCCCGCCGCTGAAGGTGATCTCGGAGGCGGCCTCGGTGATGGTGCCGTCGTCGGTCTTGACCGGCGTCTTGAGCTTGGTGGTGGTGACCTTGGCGGTCCAGCCGTCCTGCGGGTGCACGAGCACGCCGAGGACGGGGTGGTCGGTGGGCAGGAAGACCTGCACCTTGGTGGTGGAGGCACTGTCCTCCTCGTTGGGCACGCGGAAGGTCAGCACACCGTCGGTGGCTCCCTTGGCGTAGCTCTCGGGGTGGACGGTGACATGCGCGGAGGCGGCACCGGCGGCGAGCAGGACCGTGGTGGCGGCGAGGGCGGCGACGGCGCCGGCGCGGCGCGCGGTGAGACGTGATGCGGACATGGGTGAGTCGATCTCCGTACGTGTGACGTGTCGTTCAGGGTCGGAGTGAGTACGGGATCGGGGCGGGTGGCCCGCGTCTGCTGACGGCGTGCCGCAGCAGGGTCAGCCGGGGCGGTTCGGGGTCGGCCGGGACACGCGGGGCGGCACCGGCGGGCGCGGGCAGCGGGGTGTCCCGCCACCAGGCTGCGAGTCCGGGCACCAGCGTCCCGGCCCGCCGCAGCAACGACCACAGCGCGGCCTCACCCCGCCACAGCCACCAGGAGGCCACGAGCGCCGCGAGGAGGTGGGCGGCGGTGGCGTGGCTGGTGAGGTGGGAGTGGGCGGTGGCGTGGGAAGCCGCGTGGAGGTGCATCGCGGGCATGGAGGCCATGGCGTCACCGGACATGGAGGCTGTGGGCGGGGCGCCCACGATCCCCGTGCTGCCGTGGGCGGCGTCGAAGCCGAGGTGCAGGCCCGCCTGGACCAGCAGCATGGCCACGCCGATGCCGGGCAACGAGCGCTCCCGGCCGCCGAGGAGCCAGCCAAGAGCGAGCACAGCGGCGAAGGCGGCCGCGTCGGCCCACAGCGGCGGCATGTCGCCCATGGCGAGCCCATGCCCGGCGGCGGCGAGCAGCACGCACACGGCAGCGAACACCGCGGCACGCAGAGCTCTCAGCACCGGGGACGCGCTCATGGTGAGGGATCCTCCCACGGACGGGTGATACGTACGGCACCGATGCGCCGTTCACCGCCACGCCGGCAGGCCCGCCTACTCCACCCCCGTCGCGTCGAGCAGACGGACCAGATCCTTGCGCCGATACCGCAGCAGCGAGGCTCGGTGCACGGCCATGAGCAGCAGGTGTCCCACGATGTGCGCACCATGGCCGTTCTTGTCGTCGCCGAGCCACTCCTGGGGTTTCTCGATGCCCATGCCGTTCATCACCAGGCCGTGCTCGCGACGGATCTCGGCGACGGTACTGGTGACCGCGTCGAGGAGGGTCTTGCCCCGGTGCTCGCACTCGAGGGCGAAGCAGCCCCAGTCGGCCGGTTCGCAGCCCTGGGACCGTGACCCTCGCGGACGAGCACGAGGTCGAGCGGAGGCTGTACGAGGACGCGGCATGGGAGTACACGCCCTCGCCACCTCCCCTCCCCCCCGGGTATCACCGGTTCTCCCTCGTCAACTTCCCGTCACACCGTCGAACGAGCCGCCTGAGCCGCCCGTGCCCGGGTGTGCATGCATCACCGGATCGTGTGACGACACGCCGAGCCCATGACCGACAGCTCGGAGGGCGACCCGCGCGACGGCGGGTGGGGCCTCCTCCTCGTCGAGGCCCTGGGCGACATGGAGTGCCCGTGCCGACGCTGGGCCCGGCGAGACTGCGTGGGCGGAGCGCGCCCTGTAGGCGCCTGTGGAGCAGGTCAGACCATGCCGACACCGTTCGAGTACGACTTCATGTTGTACGTGCCGAAACCGTTCTCGACGGGGTCGCCCGCGTTGTTGACGCAGTGCAGGATGCCGCCGCCGCCCGCGCCGTTGAGGCAGACCGTCATCAGCGAGGTGAAGACGACGCCGGGGGTGTCGGGGACCTCGTAGGCGCGGTCGGTGTAGATGTTCGCGTTGAGGTTGAAGTAGGCGTAGCTGCCCAGGCCCCACGCGTGGTGCTCGGTGACGTGGTCGCCGACCTTGTAGGCGGCGAAGCCGTTGGTGCTGCCGTGCTTCCAGGCCGACTGCGTCGGGACGTCGTACGGGTGCTCGTTCTGGAAGAAGTAGGTGCGGCCCTGGTTGCCGTTCCAGAGCACCTCGTAGTTCTGGTGGTGCTCGACGAACAGGCCGTAGGTGGTGACCCGGTCGCCGTTGACGAGGAAGCCGACGCCCGCGGGGTTGACCGACCAGCCCACCGTGCCGTCGAGGCCGTGGTCGGCGCGCCAGGCCCAGACGTGGTCGACGATCACGTCGTTGCTGTCGATCTGGACGCTGACCTCCGTGCCGCCGGGGACGGCGCCGCCGATGCGCGGGAAGATGTCGAAGAGGGCGGTGGGCCGGTGCGCGTGGTTCTTGCGGCTGTGGCCGTCGCCGACGCGCAGCAGCACGGGGGAGTGTGCGGAGGCGGCCTCGAGGATCACGCCGGCTACGGACACGTCACCGATGTCGGCGACCTCGATGAGCGCGTTGCCCTTGACCGCTTGGAGGGTGGCCAGGCCGAGGCCGAGCACGACGGTGCCGGGCCGGGAGACCCGCAGCGGTGCGGACAGCGGGTAGATGCCCGGGGTGAGCAGGAGGTGCTCGCCGCGGGCGAGCGCCGCGTTGATGCTCGCGGCGGAGTCGCCCGGCCGGGCGACGTGGAACTCGGTCAGCGGGATGCTGTGGCCGGCGGCCGGGCCGCCGGCCCAGGAGGTGCCGGTGCTGTTGCGGCGCAGCGCGGGCACGAAGACGTGGTAGGCCCCGCGTCGGTCCACGGTCAGGAACGGCTTCTCCCGGACCACCGGGGTGCGGTCGACGGTCGTGTAGGGCGGGGTCGGGAAGGACGTGGCGGGTGCGCCCTGGACGCCGACGAAGACCATGTTCCAGTTGGCGCCGGTCCAGCTGCCGATGGTGTCGTTGCGCGACAGCCACTGCTGCTGCGAGCCGGAGTTGATCTGGCCGTCCACCACGCTGTCGGCGAGGAAGCCGCCGCTGGACCAGCCGTTGCCGGGCGGGCTCGGCATGAGGATCATGTTGCCCTTGACGTGGACGCGGCGCATCGGTCCGGCCTGGGCGACGGCCCAGCGCTCCAGCCCGTCCGGCGGGACGATGGTCAGGTTCTCGGCGGCCCGCCAGAAGTCCTGGGTGCCGTTGCCGCCGAACCACTGGGCGTCGACGGTCACATGACCGTTGATCACGACGTCCTCGGGGCTGGCGCCGAGCCCCAGGACGTGCGTGTAGAAGCCGACGTTGATCTCGACGTTGTACGTGCCCGGCTTGAACGCGAGGGCGTACCGCTCGGTGCCGAACTGGTTGGACTCCTGGACGGCGAACACGGCGTCGATCTGCGCCTGGATCGCCGCGTCGCCCATCGACGGGTCGAAGACCAGGACGTTCGGCCCCAGACCGCCCGTGGCATGGCCGGCGGCGCCGTGGTCGCCCGAGCCGGCGGCGGAGGCGGGGGACGACGCGAAAGCGGCTCCTGCGGTGGCGCCGGCCAGCGGCACCGCCGCGGCAGCGGCCGCCGCCCCGCGGAGCACGGCACGACGAGAGGGAATCACGGACACGGCTCTCCCTGAACATGGTGGGCAATCGGGACCGCGGCTGGTCCCCAACCGCGAGAGAGCGCTCTCAGCCACGGAGTGAATCACCGCCGGTATGCAGCGTCAATAGGTCTGCACCAATAACAGGGCACCCCCCATGTCGAGTTGTCGCGCGGGCGGGACGGGGTCCCGACCGTTCGGAAGGCGCCAGACGGTTGGTCGACGACCCCGCACCTCACCCGCCCGGGCAGAAACCGCTCCCCTCGGTCGGCGCCTTCCGCTCCACACGCCTGCGCAGTTGTGCCGCGCACCGAATGTGTGAGGCCCGTGAGGGAACGGGGAGCCGCGCGTGAAAGGCGCGGCGCCTCAGGTGTTCTTCGCCACAGCGTGGCTGCAAAGCACCGGGGCCGAGAAGTCACGGCGCGGCCCGCAAATACGGCGTCTCACGTGGTTGTGCACATTGCATGAGCTTGCCGCACGTACGTCTGATCGAAGAAGGACGCCTCACGACCTGTCCTATGATCGTTGAATAGTTGATCTCATCGCGTCTGCAACCAGTCTTGGATGGGTCTTGGCGCCCCCGCACGCCGGCAATTGCGCGCGCCTCGCCGTAGTGACACATGCGAAGAAAGGTGAACAGCATGGCCCTCGGACTGCTCCGACGTCGGCGTTCCCGCCAAGCTTCCGGTGCCGCGCCGGGCGTCTTGGTACCCCTGCCGACCGGCGCGGGCGCCTACGGCTGCGAGGTCGTGGATCCCATGGGTCAGCCCATGGGCGGCGCCGAGATGACGGTGACCGCGTTGGACAGCCATCGGGTCGTCACCCGCGGAACCACCGATCCGTACGGCTTGTTCATGGCGACGCTGCCTCCGGGCTCCTACAGCGTGATGGCCGCGGCAGAGGGACTGACACCGGCCCGTGAGAGTGTCGACATAACCGCCGGAGTCGTCCTCCCACCGGCGCGCATCGCGCTGCTGCCCGCGCGTCAGCTGGAACTCCCGGCGCCCGGCACCTGGTTGTTCGACCCGCCGCACACCGCGATCCGGTTCATCGCCAAGCACGTGGGCATGGCCCACGTACACGGCCGCTTCACCCGCTTCGACGGCGGCATCCACATCGCGCCGGACATGGCCGACTCCCAGGTGTCGGTGCGCATCGACGCCTCCAGCATCGCCACGGGCAACAAGACCCGTGACAACCACCTTCGTTCCGCGGACTTCCTGGACGTCGAGCGCTATCCGTACATCGACTTCACCAGCACCCGGTTCGTCTACCGCGGCGGCTCCAAGTGGACGCTGCACGGCACGCTCACCATGCACGGCACCAGCCGCTCCGTGGGCCTGGACACGACGTACCTCGGTACGGTGAACGGCGGTTACGAGCAGGAACTCCGCTGCGCGGCGCTGGCCAAGACGGAACTGCACCGCGAGGACTTCACCCTCAACTGGCGCTCGATGCTGGCCCGCGGCATCGCGGTCGTCGGCCCGACCGTGCAACTGGAGCTGGACGTCCAGGCGATGTACCGAACCCCCGAAACTCCCAGGCCCCCGGAGTAGCCGAGATGCCGCCCCCGCACCGGATCCGGCCCGGGCGCCGGATCCGGTGCGGGAAGTCCCTCGGGAGGGGCTGCGCCGGGCGCCGAGCACCGGCGAGTCCCCTGCCGGTCCCTCAGCCCTTCTGCTCCACCCGCACCCAGTCCACCTCCGCCTGCACTCCCCCGGCCGCGATCTTGTCGACGCTGGACTGCGGGAGTCCCCAGTAGGGGCTCGTGGCCTTGTTCCAGCCGGCCGGGTACGCGCCGCCCAGGGCCAGGTTGAGGATGACGTACTGGTTGTGGTCGTAGACCCACTGGCCGCGCGTCGACTCCAGGACGTTGCGGGTGGTCTCCTGGACCAGGCGGTCGTCGACGTAGAAGCGCATGGCCGTCGGGGTCCATTCGACCGCGTAGGTGTGCCACTGGTCCGCCGTGCCGCCGTTCGCGTACGTCTGGCGGGCGCCGATGTTGCCGTCGGCCGAGTAGCCGGGGCCGTGCAGGGCGGTGCTGGTCCAGTCCGGGTAGCCGATGTTCTCCATGATGTCGGTCTCGCCGGAGGCCGGCCAGGACACGGAGGTGTCGTCCACGTTGGAGCCCAGCAGCCAGAAGGCGGGCCAGAAGCCGTCGCCGACCGGGAGTTTCATGCGGGCGCTGACCCGGCCGTAGGTGAAGTCGGCGTGGGTGTGGGTGTCGATGCGGCCCGAGGTGAAGTCGTAGGTGCCGCCGCCGGCCTGGGTGCAGCCCTTGCAGTACTTGGCGTGCAGCATCAGCTCGCCGTTCGCGACACGGATGTTGTCCGGTGAGTCGACGTACGCCTGCGACTCCCCGTTGACCGGGCCCATCTCTGTGCCGGTGCGCACCACCCGCCACTTGGAGCGGTCGAGTGCGGCGCCGGTGAAGTCGTCGAAGAACGTGGTGCGGTAGGTGCCGGACTGGTCGGCCGGCAGGGCCGGATAGGCGGCGGACGCGCTGCCGCCGGTGCCCCACACCTGGAACTCGTAGAGCGAGTAGCCGAACTGGGCGGTGGCAGGCGCCGGGTTGTAGAAGGAGCGCCGCTCCTTGCCGAGCACGCGGACGTAGCGCGCGGTCACCGGGGAGGGCAGCTTGACGGTGTCGTGCAGACCCGCCGCGTCGGAGGGGGAGGCGACGTTGGCCCGGCGGGCGGCGACGTCCGCCGACGACGGTTCGTAGACCGTCTGCCAGGTGCGGTTGTCGGACGACACCTGCAGCAGGTAGTCGACCGCGTACGCCGACTCCCAGTACAGGTCCACGCTGTCGACGGTCGACTGTGCGCCGAGGTCCACCGACACCCAGCGGTCCGTGTTCCAGTCGCTCGACCAGCGGCTCGTGTCCCCCTTGAGGTCGGCCGGCCAGCCGCCGTCGGTGACGTAGGCCGGTGAATGGCCCGCGTCCTGGTAGTAGTTCGAGAAGGCGGGGTGGTGCAGGGCGAGGTTGGTGCGGGTCGTGGAGGCGGGCGCGGGTTCGCCGCCGTAGACCTTGAAGTTCCACAGGGAGTAGCCGTAGGGGGTGGCACGTTCGACGCCGCGCATCCGTACGTAGCGGCCCACCACGTCCTGCGGGTACGTGTGCGCGGTGACCGAGCCGCCGGTGCCGGCCGTCTCGGTGTAGAAGGGCGTCCAGTCGGTGCCGTTCTTCGACACCTCCAGGACGTAGCGCTTGCCGTAGGCGGCCTCCCAGTCCAGGACGACGTGGTCGATGCGGATCGCCGAACCGAGGTCGATCTCGATCCAGGCGTTGTCGGCGAAGTTGCTGGACCAGCGGGTGGAGCCGTTGCCGTCGAAGGCGAGGCCGGGTGCGGTGCCGGCGTTCTCGCTGCCGGAGGCGGTGACGGCGGCGGGGTTCACCGCGTAGGCGGAGGCCGCGCGGTCGGTGTCCCAGCTGACGGCGGCGGGGGCTGCGGAGGCGGGCGCGGTCAGGAGGGGGCCGGTGCACAGCAGGGCCGTGGCGGCGAGGGTGGCGAGCAGGGTGCGGGGGATGCGAGGGGATGACATGCGGGTCTCCTCGTGGGGTGGAGGTGCCGTTAATATGTCGTGCGCATGACATTCGAGGGTTCAGGAGTGTTCGGGGGCCGGCGGGCACGGGCTCCCCTCCCGTGCCCGCCGGCCGGAGCCGGGCCCGGCTTCGGCCGCCGGGCGGTGCCGGCTCAGCCCGCCCGGCGGACCCGGCTCACGCCGCCCGGCGGGTCTGCCCCCGGTGGACGCGGACGATGTCCGCGTACCGGTGGCCGGTGCCCTTGATGGTGCGGAGCTGGGTGCGGTAGTCGACGTGGACCAGGCCGAAGCGCTTGTCGTAGCCGTACGCCCACTCGAAGTTGTCCAGCAGGGACCAGGCGAAGTAGCCGGCCAGCGGGGCGCCCCTGCGGGCGGCCGAGGCGCAGGCGGCCAGGTGGCGCTCCAGGTAGTCCTGGCGTTCGGGGTCGTCCACGCTGCCGTCGGGGCGGACCACGTCGGGGAAGGCGGAGCCGTTCTCGGTGACGTAGATCCGGCGGGCGCCGTACTCCTCCGTCAGCCGCAGCAGCAGGGTCTCGATGCCGCTCGCGTCGATCTCCCAGTCCATGCCGGTGCGCGGGACGCCCTCGCGGCGGACCGCGCGGACGTACGGCGCCGGGGCGTCGGGGGCGTCGGCGACGTACGCCGGGAAGTAGTAGTTCAGGCCCAGCCAGTCCAGCGGGGTCGCGATCGTCTCCAGGTCGCCGTCCAGCAACGGCAGTTCCACGCCGTACGTCTCGACCATGTCGGCCGGGAAGCCCCGGCCGTGCACCGGGTCGAGCCACCAGCGATTGACGTGGCCGTCGTGGCGGTGGGCGGCCGCGAGGTCCTCGGGGCGGTCGGTGGCCGGGTGCACGGTGGAGAGGTTGTTGACGATGCCGACCTGGGCGTCGGGGGCGGCGGCGCGGATGGCCTGGGTGGCGAGGCCGTGGCCCAGCAGCAAGTGGACCGAGGCGCGTACGGCGGCCGTGAGGTCCGTCCAGCCGGGGGCCATCGTGCCCTCCAGGTGGCCGATCCAGGCCGAGCAGCTGGGCTCGTTGAGGGTGGCCCAGAGCTTGACGCGGTCGCCGAGGCGGGCGGCGACGGCCGAGGCGTACTCGGCGAGCGCGTGGGCGGTGTCGCGTTCGGGCCAGCCGCCGCGGTCCTGGAGCACCTGCGGCAGGTCCCAGTGGTAGAGGGTGACGGACGGGGTGATGCCGGCCTCCAGCAGGGCGTCCACCACCTCGTCGTAGAAGTCGAGGCCCTTGGGGTTGACCTGGCCCGTGCCGCCGGGGATCACGCGTGGCCAGGCCACCGACATGCGGTAGGCGTTGACGCCCAGCCGGCGCATCAGGGCGATGTCCTCGCGCCAGCGGTGGTAGTGGTCGCAGGCGACGTCGCCGGTGTCGCCGTTCGCGATCTTCCCGGGGGTGTGGGAGAAGGTGTCCCAGATCGAGGGCGAGCGGCCGTCCTCGGCGACGGCTCCCTCGATCTGGTACGCCGCGGTGGCCGTGCCCCACAGGAAGTCGTGCGGGAGTGCGGCGAGGTCGATGGGTTCGGACACGGAAGTCCCTTCGGGATCAGGGGTGTTGGTCACTCGGGTCACTTGACGGCGCCCGCCGTCAGACCGGCGACGAGATAGCGCTGCAGGAGGAGGAAGCCGGCGACCACGGGGACGCTGACGACCAGCGAGGCGGCCATGATCTGGTTCCAGTAGACGTTGTTGAGGGTGGAGTAGCCCTGGAGGCCGACGGCGAGGGTGCGGGTGGTGTCGTTGGTCATCACGGACGCGAAGAGGACTTCGCCCCACGCCGTCATGAAGGCGTAGACGGCGACCGCGACGATGCCGGGGATCGCGGCGGGTACGACGATCCTCAGCAGCGCGCCGAGCGGGCCGCAGCCGTCCACCAGCGCCGCCTCGTCCAGGTCGCGCGGCACCGAGTCGAAGTACCCGATGAGCATCCAGATGGAGAAGGGGAGCGAGAAGGTCAGATAGGTGAGGATCAGACCGCCGCGGGAACCGAACAGGGCGATGCCGGTGGCGTTGCCGATGTTGACGTAGATCAGGAACAGCGGAAGGAGGAACAGGATGCCGGGGAACATCTGCGTCGACAGCACCGTCACCGTGAAGACGCGCTTGCCCCGGAAGTCGTAGCGGCTGACCGCGTACGCCGCGAACACCGCGATGACCACCGAGCAGACCGTCGCCGCGCCCGCCACGATCAGCGAGTTCATGAAGTACCTGGCCAGCGGGACCGTCGACCAGATGTCGATGTACGGCCGGATGGTCAGCCCGCTCGGCAGCCAGCGGAACTTGCCGGTGACGTCCGCGAGCGGCTTCAGCGAGCTGGAGACCATCACGTACACCGGGAGCAGCACGAACCCGGTGAGCAGGGTGAGGAAGATCCGGCGGGACCACAGGAAGGAACGCGGCGGCGCCATCGGGGAGTTGACGGCCCTAGACATCGGCGGCCCTCCGTCCGCGCGAGGTGAACAGCAGGTACGCGCCCGTCACGACGAGCAGGAAGAGCAGCAGCAGGACGGACATGGCGGAGCCGGTGCCGAAGTTCCAGGTGACGAAGGACGCCTGGTAGATGTGGACCGAGATGAGGTCGGCGGCCTCGGGGGCGGACCTTCCGAACAGCACGTACGGGGTGTTGAAGTCGTTGAAGGTCCACAGGAAGAGGACGAGGACCAGCACCTGGTTGACCGGGCGCAGGGACGGCAGGGTGATGCGGCGGATCTGCTGCCACATCCCGGCGCCGTCCAGCGCGGCGGCCTCGTACAGCTCGCGCGGGATGTTCTGCAGTCCGGCCATCACGATGAGGAAGGCGAACGGCCAGCCCTTCCACACCGAGACGGTCAGCAGGGCGTAGAAGCTGTTGTCGCCGATGAGCCAGAAGGACGGCTTGCCGGTGAGGTGCAGCTGGTCGTGCAGGACGTGGTTCACCAGGCCGTTGTCGTGCTGGAACATGAACACCCAGGTGATGACGGCCGCGTAGACGGGCAGCGCGTACGGCACCAGGAACAGCGCGCGCAGCAGGCCGCGGCCGCGGAAGGTGTCCTGCATGAAGAGCGCGGCGGCGGTGCCGATCAGCCAGCACAGGCCGACGGAGAGCAGGGTGAAGCCGACGGTGACGAAGAAGGAGTGCAGCAGGGCCTGACCGACGGGCGCGTCGAAGTCCACCGACACCTTGTAGTTGCCGAGTCCGGACCAGGGGGCGGTGCCCCAGTCGCGGATGTAGAACTGGGTGAGCTCCTTGAAGCTCATCACGATGCCGATGACCATCGGCACGAGATGGACGAGGAGTTCGAGCAGCAGCGCGGGCAGGAGCAGCAGGTACGGCAGCGAGACGCGGCGGAGCCGTCCGGCGCGGCGGCGGGGTTCGCGCGCCGCGCCGGACGGTGCCTGCGTCACCGGCTCCTTGAAGGCGGTGGTCGTCATCGTCTCGCTCACGCCGCCGGCATCTGCTGCTGGGCCTTGTTCAGCGCGGCCTTGACCGTGTCGGTGGTGACGGCGCGTCCGGCGGCGGCGTCGGCGAACAGGTCCTTGACGGCCGTACCGACCGCCGTCTCGAACTGCGACTCGGACGGGACCTGCGGCAGGGCGGCCGCGCTGGTGGCGAGGGTGGTCTTCAGCACGGCGTTCGCGGAAGCGCCGAACGCGGGGTCCTGCTGGGCGGACTTCACCGGCGGGATGGAGCTGTAGGCCTTGTTGAGGGTCTTCTGCTCCTCGTCGGAGGTCATGAACTTCACGAACTTCGTGGCGCCGTCGAGGTTGTGGGTGTTCTTGAAGACGGCGAGGTTGATGCCGGCGACCATCGAGTTGACCTGGGTGCCGGTGCCGGGCGCGCCGGAGATCACGGGGACGGGCGCGATGCCGTAGGCGTCCTCGCTCATGCCCTGGGACTTGAGGTTGGCGGCGGCCGACTGCCACAGCAGCATGGCCTGCTTGCCCTTGGCGAAGTCGCTGACGGACTGGTTCTGCGCGTACTCGGCGTCGCCGGTCGGTATGACCTTGTCCTTCGCCATCAGGTCGACGTAGGCCTTCACCGCGTCGACCACCTTCGGGTTGGTGAAGTCGGGCTTGCCGTCGGCGGTGAAGAAGTCGGCGCCGCGCTGCTTGGCGAAGACGAAGACGTGGTGGATGTTCTCCGACAGGTTCGAGCCCTCGGCGCCGAGCGGGGACTTGCCCTTGGCCTTGATCTTCTTGCCGTCGGCGACCAGTTCGTCCCAGGTGGCCGGCGGCTTGCTGATCCCGGCGTCGGCGAAGATCTTCTTGTTGTAGTAGAGGGCGTACGCCATCGAGTACAGCGGGACCGCGGCCGGGTCCTTGCCCGTCACGCCGGTCGAGCCGAGCGCGGAGTCCACGAACCGGTCCCTGCCGCCGATCTTGTCGAAGTTCTTGGCGTCCCACGGCAGCAGCGCGCCGGTCGCCTGCAGCGAGGCGCTCCAGGTGTTGCCGATGTTCAGCACGTCCGGGCCCTGACCCGAGGTGGTCGCGGTGAGGATCCGGTTGAGCAGGTCGGACCAGGGCACGACCTCCAGTTTCACCTTGATCCCGGTCTGCTTCTGGAACTTGTCGAGTTCGGGCTGGAGGACCTGCTTGTCGACGGCGACACTGGCGCCCTGGTTGGAGGCCCAGTACGTCAGCGTCTTCGGCGAGTCGTTGGACCCGCCGCCGCTGGACGAGCCGCCTCCGCAGGCCGTGGCCGCGAGGACGAGAGACAGGGTGACGGCGCCTGTGGCCGCGGCTCGGATGCTGCGCATGGCTCCTGGTGTCCCTTTCCGGGGGTCGAGAACCCCGAGGGTGCTGACGGAGACCGGCACGGGTCGGACCCGTGGGACCCGTTCGGCCGCCGAAGCCCCTCATGGCTTAATTTAGGACGTGAGTTAAACCTCAAGAGAAACGCTCGTCAAGGGATCCGGCAGCGGCAAACCGCCGAACGGGCCGGAAAAGCGCGCAGAAATGCCGGAAACCGGGGAGGCCAGGTGGCAGCGGTGGGCGGCCGTACGGTACGTGACCTGCGGCGGGAGAGCCGGGGCGCCGTTCTGCAACGGTTGTATCTCGACGGGCCGATGAGCCGGCACGCGCTGGGTCCGGCGACCGGTCTGAGTTCGGGCTCCGTCAGCAACGTCGTGACCGGGCTGCTCGCCGACGGACTGGTGGAGGAGGCGGGCGTGATCGGCGCGGACGCGGGCCGCCCGCGCCGGCTGCTGCGGATACGGCCGGACAGCGGGCGGCTGATCGGGGTGGACGTCGGCGAGACCCGGGTGCGGGTGGAGCTGCTCGACCTCGGCCTCGCGGAACTCGCCCGCTCGGAACGGCCGTTGGGACCGCTCGGGTACGACGTCGACGCCGTCGTCGGTCATGTCGCCGACGGCATCGCGGACGTGCTCCGGACGGCCGGGCTCGCCCCCGGCGACCTGCTCGGCGTCGGCGTCGGCGTGCCCGGCATCGTCGAGGACGGCGGGCCGCGCGGCGCGGTCGTGCACGGGCAGACGGTCGGCTGGGACGCCGTCCCGCTGGAGCGGCTGCTGCGCGCCACCGGCGAACTCCCGGCGCAGGTCCCGTACTTCATCGACAACGGTGCCAAGGCGGCAGGACAGGCGGAGATGTGGTTCGGCGGCGGACGCGGGGCCCGCAACGCCGTGGTGGTGCTGTTCGGCTCGGGCGTCGGCGCGTGCGTGGTCACCGAGGAGGCGGCACGGGGGCGGGCGGTGGAGTGGGGGCATCTGACGGTACGGGTCGCAGGGCGCCGCTGCCGCTGCGGTGCGCTCGGCTGCCTGGAGGCGTACGCGGGCGCATCGGCCCTGGTCGCCCGCTGGCGCGAGGCGGGCGGCCGCCCGTCGGAAGGCGCCGGGGAGGAACAGGCCCTGACCGAACTGCTGGCGGCGGCGCGGGGCGACGGGGGCGGGTTGAACGGCGCGTCGGCGGAAACGACCGGTCCCGGGGACGGCCGGAACCCGGGGTGGACGGGTGCGGCGGTCGGTGCCGGGGGGCGGGGCCGGAAGGGGGCGGCCGTCGGGGGCGGCTGTGGCGGCCGGGGGGCCGGACTGAGCGGCACCGCGAGCGACGGTGGCGGCCGGGCCGACGAGCTGAGCGGCAGCGCGAGCCTCGACGGTGGCCGGGCCGGCGAACTGACCGGCACTGGGAGCGGCGGTGGCGGCCAGGGCGCCGAGCTGAGCCACACCGCTAGCCTCGACGGCGGCCGGGCCGGCGAACTGACCGGCACTGCAAGCCGCGATGGCGCGCGGGGGGCCGAGCTGACCGGCACCGGGAGCGGCGGTGGCGGCCGGGCCGGCGAGCTGACCGGCACCGCAAGCCACGACGGCGGCCGAGGGGCCGACCTGAACGGAACCGCAAGCCACGACGGCGGCCGAGGGGCCGACCTGAACGGAACCGCAAGCCACGACGGCGGCCGGGGCGCCCTCAGCCGTGTCGGTAGCCGGGCGCCCGGTGCGATCGCCGTCTCCGGCCCCGGCGGCAGTCGCAGCCCCCACCCAGCGGTCACCGCCAGCCCCGGCAGCGGTCATCAGCGGGGCCCGGCCGCGGTCGGCGCCGGCGGTGAGCGGCGTCCCGATCCGGTGGCCGTGGCCGTGCTCGCGGAGGCCGCCGAGTATCTCGGTGCCGGGCTGTCCGACCTGATCAACCTCTTCCAGCCGGAGCGGGTGCTGATCGGCGGCTGGGCCGGGCTCCGGCTCGGCGACGCGTTCCTCGACCAGGTCCGCGCCCACGCCCTGGCCCGGGCCCTGCGACACCCCGCGGGCCGCGTCCGCATCGAACTGGGCCGGCTGGGCCCGGACGCGGTGACCGTGGGGGCGGCGGTCCTTCCCCTCGCCGCGTTCTTCTCGGCCGGCGGGCGCCGCCCCGCGCCCAAGGCCCCACCGGCACCGGCCTGGCGGGCGGTTGTGGAGGGGCGGTCGGTGTGAGGCGGGCGAGGGCAAGGGGGAGCGTGCCGAGTGGGTCACGGTCCCGGCTATGCCCCGCCCCGCACTGACTTGGCGGCGCGCCAGGTCAGGAGGGCGCCCGCGGTGCCGTACATCAGGAGCAGGCATCCGTTGCCGGCGTCCCGCCGCCGCTGCAGGGACTGGAGGCTCTGCTGCTGCTCGTACGTCCGGGTCGCCACCGCGACGGATCCGTCCAGCACGGAACACTGCGTGTCCCCGGGCCGCATCGGGCCCGGGCGCTCCTCCCCGTCCTTGCCCACGTTCTCCCCGGGGCACTTGACCTCCGCCGAGGCCGTCAGGGCGCCGACGAGGCTCACCGCTCCCCAGAGCGCGGGCAGCAGGAACAACGCCACGAGGGTGACTCTGTACTTCACGGAACCCCCTGGGACGGATCGGCCTTCCGGGCACGCACCGCGCACGACACATATGTCTCCGGGGACGCCCCGCTCTCACGCTACCTGTGCCTGTTCCGCCGTTCCGGGCAGGGCCCGAACGACGACCGAGCAGCTGCCCCCCCCGTGCGGCAGTGGGGGGCCGCACCGCCGACCGACACAGCGGCCGGCCGCGTGCGGCCCCCTCCCCCAACCGACGCAGCACGCGGCAGCGCGCTCCCCCGCCGCTACCGGACCGGCACCGGGCGGGTGGCCGGGGCCGGGGCGTAGCCGGTGGGGCGGGTGGTGAAGGTGCCGCGGCCCTGGGTGCGGCTGCGCAGGCGGGTGGCGTAGCCGAACAGTTCCGCCAGGGGCACGGTCGCGGTCAGGACGGCCACGCCGCCCCGGGTCTCGGAGCCGCCGACCCTGCCGCGCCGGGCGGCGAGGTCACCGAGGACCGAGCCCACGGCGTCCTCCGGCACGGTGACCGTGACCTCGGCGACCGGCTCCAGCAGAGCCGTCGCGCAGGCGCGCAGGGCCGCGCGGAGGCCGAGCCGGCCGGCGGTGCGGAAGGCCGTGTCGGAGGAGTCCTTCACGTGCGTGGAGCCGTCGGTGAGCGTGACGCGGAGGCCGGTCACCGGGTGCCCGTCCAGCGGCCCCTCGGCGAGGGCGTCCCTGCAGCCGGCCTCGACCGCGCGCACGTAATCCTGCGGTACCGCGCCGCCCGCCACGGTGGAGCGGAACTCGAAGCCGGTGGCGCCGACTTCGGGCCCGAGCGGTTCCACATCGAGGACGACATGGGCGAACTGTCCCGCCCCGCCGTCCTGTTTGACGTGCCGGAAGACGAACCCGGTCACTCCCTCGACGACCGTTTCGCGGTAGGCGACCCGCGGCCGGCCCACGCACACCTCCGGTCCCCCGTCGCGGCGGATCTTCTCCACCGCGACCTCCAGGTGGAGTTCGCCCATGCCGGACAGCACCGTCTGCCCGGTCTCGGCGTCGGTGCGCACCACCAGCGAGGGGTCCTCCTCGGCCAGCCGCGCCAGCGCCGCCGCCAGCCGGCCGGTGTCCGTGGCGCGCCGGGCCTCGACGGCGACGGACACCACGGGCTCGGCGGACACGGGCGGTTCGAGGAGCAGCGGGGCGCCCGGATCACAGAGCGTGGAGCCGGCCCGTGCCGACTTCACACCGGCGAGCGCGACGATGTCACCGGCGACCGCGCGGTCCAGCCGTTCGTGCCGGTCCGCCATGACCCGCAGGATGCGCGCCACGCGCTCGGTGCGGCCGGTGGCCGGGTCCCACACGGTGTCTCCCTTCTCGACGGTGCCCGAGTACACCCGGACGTAGGCGAGCCGCCCGACAGTGCTCGCGTTCACCTTGAACACCAGCCCCGCGAACGGCGCTTCGGGATCGGCGGCCCGCTCCTGCCCGGCGCCCGCGTGGACGCCGCGCACGGCGGGGACGTCCAGCGGCGAGGGCAGGTAGGCCACGACCGCGTCCAGCAGGGGTTCGATGCCGCGGTTGCGGTAGGCGGAACCGCACAGCACGACGACGCCGTTCCGGCTCCGGGTGAGCTCGCGCAGCGCGGCGGCGAGGGTCGCGGCGGAGAGGGTCGCGCGGTCGCAGAACTCCTCCAGGGCGGCCGGGTGCAGCTCCGCCACCGTCTCCTCCAGCGTGCGTCGCCGCCGTACCGCCTCCGCGCCCAGCTCCTCGGGCACGGGCCCCTCCACGGCCGTGCCCGCGCCGTCGTGCCAGACCAGCGAGCGCATCCGGACGAGGTCCACCACGCCGGTGAACGCGTCCTCCGCGCCGATGGGAAGCTGCACGACGAGCGGTACGGGATGCAGCCGCTGTCTGATGGAGTCCACCGCCCGGTCCAGGTCGGCGCCCGCGCGGTCCATCTTGTTGACGAACGCGATCCTCGGCACACCGTGCCGGTCCGCCTGCCGCCACACCGACTCGCTCTGCGGCTCGACCCCGGCGACGGCGTCGAACACGGCGACCGCCCCGTCCAGGACGCGCAGGCTGCGCTCGACCTCGTCGGCGAAGTCGACGTGGCCGGGGGTGTCGATGAGGTTGACGCGGCAGCCGTCCCAGGCGCAGCTGACGGCGGCGGCGAAGATGGTGATGCCGCGGTCGCGTTCCTGCGGGTCGAAGTCGGTGACGGTGGTGCCGTCGTGCACCTCGCCCCGCTTGTGGGTGGTGCCCGTCGCGTACAGGATCCGCTCGGTGACGGTGGTCTTGCCCGCGTCGACGTGGGCGAGGATGCCGAGGTTGCGGACGGCGGCGAGGGTGGCGAGGGTGGTGGTGTTCGTGCGCACGGCCCAGGGCCTTTCTGCGGACCGGGCCTGACACATCGAGGCCCGTATCGGGAAAAGGGCAGCGCGATTGCCCGTGCGTCGGGGTCAGCTGGACGTCACGGGCGTCCGGTGCCGGCCGCGCAGCGGGCACCGGCACCACCGGGACACGAGGATCACCTCGTACCGGGAACGGGGAGCGACGACGGCGGTACGTGCGCGCACGGCCGGGCTCCCCTCTGTGTCGGACGACATGCGCCGCCGTACGGTCGTGGCGGCGCTCGGTACGGCATGACCGTACGAGAGGCGCGCGGCATCGGCACGTTATTTTCCGCCGCGGACTGCACCGCCCGGCTCACCAAGCCATAGGCTGGCCCCGCACCAACCGGGGAGGGGGCCGCTCATGCGGAAGGGCAGTGTCGGGTACGGACGCCAGGGGACGGAACCTCTCGACGCACGGAAGGCCTCGGCGCAGCGGCACGCCGGCCAGGTGACACGTTCCGCGTCACGCAGTCGCATCTGACGGGCCGTCATCACCGTTGCCTCGTCCGGAGGCCCGCGCCACCGAGTACGTCAATGCGCCGCCGCGGGTGGGGAGTCGGCCGCCGGTCGGCTCCGTGCGTGCGCTCGCGTCCGTCCGCTCGTCCCCTGTCCCGCCCTGGCCCGCCCGGGCCTTGCCAGTTCAAGGAAGTGCTCGTGAGTGAGAACGGTCCCAGCGGAAGAGTCCGGCCGGCCCGTCCGGGCGACCCCGCCCGCATCGGCCCGTACCGGATCGTCGGCCGTCTCGGCGCCGGGGGCATGGGCACGGTCCATGCCGGAGTCGCGGCCGACGGCATGCGCGTGGCCGTGAAGGTGATCCACCCCGAGCAGACGCAGGACCCGGAGTTCCGGGCGCGTTTCCGGCGCGAGGTCGAGCTGTCGTCCCGTGTCACCGGGCCCCATCTGGTCCCCTTGCTCGCCGCCGACCCGGACGCGCCGACCCCGTGGCTGGCCACCGCGTTCGTTCCGGGCCCCGCGCTGAACCAGCACGTGGCCGCGCACGGACCGCTCGACGAGGGAAGCCTGTACGCGTTCGCGGCCGCCACGGCGCAGGCGCTGGCCGCCATCCACGCCGCCGGGGTGGTGCACCGCGACGTGAAACCGCAGAACGTCCTGCTCGCCCCCGCCGGCCCGCGGGTGCTGGACTTCGGCATCGCGCACGCCGCCGACGGCACCAGCGTCACCCGCACCGGCGTGACGACCGGGACCCCGGGCTGGATCAGTCCCGAGCAGTACCGTGCGGGCACCGCGGGCCCGGCGGGCGACATGTTCGCGTGGGGAGCGCTCGTCGCCTACGCCGGCACCGGACGGCTGCCCTTCGGCACCGGCGCGCCCGATGTGGTGGCCTTCCGTGTGATGTCCGGCGAGGCGGATCTGGCGGGCGTCCCCGCACCGCTGCGCGCCCTCGTGGAGAAGGCGCTGGCGCAGGAGCCCGGTGACCGCCCGCCGGCCACCGAGGCTGCCCGGGAGTGCGCGGCCCTGCTGGCCTCGCAGGCCACCCAGGCGGCGAGCGCCGGCCCGCCGCCGGCGACGGCCGCGGACATGGTCGCCGCCGTCTGGGACGTACCGGCCGGGGAGGACCCCGCATGGCAGCTCCCCTCGGACCGGAGCCGGTCGAAGAAGCGGCTGGTCGGCGCCGTCGTGCTCGCGGCGGGCGTCGTCGGCGGCCTGGCCGGAGGGGCCGCGGCGCTGCTGCCCGGGGACACCGGGCACGCCGCGCACGCGTCCTCCTCCACGCCCGCGTCACCCCCGCCGTCCTCGGCCGGATCCGTCCGGCCCTCGGCGAGCGTGGCGAAGGGCGACACGGCGGCACGCCAGAAGGGCGCCGACAGCGGTGCGGCGACCGTGCTGAGCTGGGAGGAGGCGCGAGCGGCGCAGGGCGCGGGCGAGCACGACGTGGCGCGCGCGGTGCTGCACGACGAGGGTTCCGTCGCCCAAGAGCTGGGCGACGGCGCCGACTTCACCCCGGATGACGTGCGGTTCCACCCCTCGCGCCGCGAGGTCTACCTGTCGTACCGGCTGACCTCGGACGCGTCCGGGACGATGTACGCCGAGACGGAGATCGCCAGGAACATGTGCCTGACGATGCGTGACGTCGTGCTGCGTCTGCACCCGGAACTGACCTACCGCACGTACGTGATGGTCAGGGAGGATCCAGGAAGTGACCCGCAGGTGACGTGGGCGGACGACTTCGTCACCAACTCCGCGTGCCGGTCGGCCGCCGACGACGGCGCCGGGGACGGCACGGGCGCCTCGCAGGACTGGCAGCCGGACGAGGACGGCCTCGGACAGGCCATGATCCCCAGCACCGACGGCGCCGAGATCCGGGTCGCGGACGGTGCCGCCCGGAAGATCATCGCGGCGACCAACGGGATGCGCCAGAGCCTCGGCACCGATCGCGTACTCGGCAACAACGAGATCAAGGTGGGCTTCGACCCCGCGAACTCGGCGATGTACGTGTGGTCGGACTACGTGGAATGGAACGAGCAGCAGGTCGGATCCTGGGCGGATGTGGCCGCGGGCAAGGCGTGCCGGGCCCTGGTGAGCGAACGGCAGAGCGCGGGGAGCGCCTGGCCGTACACCCGCTACGCCGTGGCGGAGATCGGCGGGTCCGGGTACCTGATGATCCGCTGGGGCACGGCCACGACACCGGCCGACTGCCCTGCCTAAAGCGACAGGCCGGGGTTGACCCTCGACCTTGTCGAGGGCTCAGGGTTGCGGGCGTGGAGAGCGAGATGCGCAGCATTGGCGAGATGGCCCGGGACAGCGGACTGAGCGTGAGCGCACTGCGGTTCTACGACCGTGCCGGTGTCCTCGTCCCGGCGTGGGTGGACCCGGTCAGCGGCTATCGCTGGTACGAGCCGGACCAGTTGGAGGAAGCCCGGTTGCTGGCCCGTCTGCGGCGGGCCGGGATGCCGCTGGCGGACATCCGGCTGGTCCTGGCCGGCTGGTCCAGCGCGGACACGGACCTGGTGCGCCGGCTGTTCCAGGCGCATCTGCGCCGCCTCGAACGGGGCCTGGCCGACGCCCGCGGCGAGTTCTCCACACTCCGAGCCGTCCTCGACCACAGGGAGAACCCCATGACCTCGCTCGCCGCCACCACCGCCCGGCTGTCCGTGCCCGCGCCGGGGCTGGCCGCCGCGCTGGACGCGGTCCGTTTCGCGGCCAGTACGGACCCGGATCTGCCGATGCTCGGCGCGATCCTGTTCGACATCGATGGGGAGGAACTGACCGTCGTGGCCACCGACCGCTACCGGATGGCGGTCGCGCGGACCGCCGCCACGGGGCACGACGGGCCGCGTGTGCAGGCCCTCGTGCCGCTTCCGCAGGCCGACGCGATGCGGGCCCTGCTCCAGGGTGAGGAACCGGTGCGGCTCGCTTTCGACGGTGACCGCGTGTCCCTGGAGTCCGGCGACCGCCAGACGGCGGGCCAGTGCCTCGCCCACGACTTCCCCGACTACCGTCGCCTGGTCCAGCTGCCGGCCGGCCGCCGGTGCCTCGTGGACGTGGCGGCCTTCCGGGAAGCGCTGCGATCCGGTCCGGTCCGCGCGAGCGACGTACGCACGGGGGACGGTGGCCCCTGCGCCGTCAGCGTGATCAGGCCGGCGGACGACGGCACGGTGGCCGTGTGCACGGACGGCACGGACGGCCAGGGCGTCATCGGCGTCAACCGCGAGTTCCTGCTGGACGCGCTCGCCGCGGGCGCCCGCAGCGAGCTGGTCCTCGAACTCGGCGCTCCCACGGCCCCGTTGGCGATCCGCCGGCCCGACGAGGCGCACACGTTCTCGCTTCTGATGCCGGTCCGGCTCGAGGACTAGCCGCGCCGGTCCGACGACTGCTCCGTCACCGGCCCGGCCGCCCGAGGAGGGAGGTGTACGGCGGCCGGGCACCGGTGACGACCGACGGACGGTCCGCCGCCGTCAGTCGCCCGAGGAGAACGCCGAGTCGAAGGACTGGGCGGACGGCTCGATCGCCACGAGTTTGCGGATGAACTGCAGGGCGTCCGGGGCGCCGGCCAGGCGGTCCATGCCGGCGTCCTCCCACTCCACCGAGATGGGGCCGTCGTAGCCGATCGAGTTGAGCATGCGGAAGCAGGCCTCCCAGGGCACGTCCCCGTGCCCGGTGGAGACGAAGTCCCAGCCGCGGCGCGGATCCCCCCACGGCAGATGGGAACCGAGGCGGCCGTTGCGGCCGTTGAACCGCTTGACGGACTCCTTGCAGTCCACGTGGTAGATCCGGTCCCTGAAGTCCCACAGGAAGCCGACCGGGTCCAGGTCCTGCCAGACGAAGTGCGACGGGTCGAAGTTGAGCCCGAACGCCTCCCGGTGGCCGATCGCCTCCAGGGTGCGCACCGTCGTCCAGTGGTCGTAGGCGATCTCCGAGGGGTGGACCTCGTGGGCGAAGCGCACGCCGACCTCGTCGAAGACGTCGAGGATGGGGTTCCACCGTTCGGCGAAGTCCGCGTAGCCGCGCTCGATCATCTCCGGCGGCACGGGCGGGAACATCGCCACCGTGTGCCAGATCGAGGAACCCGTGAAGCCGACGACCGTCTTCACCCCGAACGCGGCGGCGGCGCGCGCGGTGTCCTTGACCTCCTGCGCGGCGCGCTGCCGGACGCCCTCCGGCTCGCCGTCGCCCCAGATGCGGGCCGGGAGGATGCCCTGGTGCCGCTCGTCGATGGGGTGGTCGCAGACGGCCTGGCCCGTCAGGTGGCAGGAGAGCGTCCAGCACCGCAGGTTGTACTTCTCCAGCAGGGCGCGGCGGCGCGGGATGTAGTCGTCGTCGGCCAGGGCCTTGTCGACCTCGAAGTGGTCGCCCCAGCAGGCGATCTCCAACCCGTCGTAGCCCCACTTGGCCGCCAGCCGGCACACCTCCTCGAACGGCATGTCGGCCCACTGGCCGGTGAACAGGGTGATCGGGCGTGGCATCTGGGTTCCTCCGGTGGTTCGTCGCTCGGGTGTCAGTGCGCCGGGTCTGCCAGGCGCAGCAGCAGGTCCTTGACCTCGGTGGCGTCGTAGTGGTCGCGTGCCTCGCCGGGCCGGGAGCACAGCAGTACGGGGCCGTCGTCGGGGCGGTCCGGGAGGCGGCCGTGGCTGCCGCGCACCGGGGACGGGTCGAGGGGGACGACGCTCATGCGGTAGCGCATGCCGAGCTTCTTCCGGGCGAGCGCGGCGGCGGCGCGCAGTTTGACCCTGGGGTCGTCGGGGTCCATGAACAGCTCGGCCGGGTCGTAGCCCGGCTTGCGGTGGATCTCGACCAGTCGGGCGAAGTCCGGGGCGCGGTCGTCGTCGAGCCAGTAGTAGTACGTGAACCACGCGTCCGGCTCGGCGACGGCGACCAGGTCGCCGGCGCGCGGGTGGTCGATGCCGTACGCCTTCTTGCCGGCCTCGGTGAGCACCTCGGCCACCCCGTCGGTGCCGGCCAGCAGCTCGCGGACGCGCTCGGTGTCGGCCGGGTCGGCGACGTAGACGTGGGCGACCTGGTGGTCGGCGACGGCGAAGGCGGCCGACGTCCACGGGTCGAGGTACTCCATGCCGTCCTGGGTGTGGACGTGCAGCAGGCCGGCCCGGCGCAGCACACGGTTGACGTCCACCGCCCTGGAGACGTTGGTGATGCCGTACTCGGACAGAGCGACCACCGTGATCGAGCGCGCGGCGGCGTCGTCGAGCAGCGGCGCGAGGACCCGGTCGACGTCGGCGGCCGCCGCGGCGGCGCGGGGGTCGTCGGGGCCGTAGCGCTGCAGGTCGTAGTCGAGGTGGGGGACGTAGACGAGGGTGAGGTCGGGGGCGTGGGTGGCGACGATGTGCCGGGCCGCGTCGACGATCCACCGGGAGGAGGTGAGGGAGGCGGTCGGCCCCCAGTAGGTGAACAGCGGGAACGTGCCCAGTTTGGCGGTGAGTTCGTCGTGCAGCTGCGGGGGGTGGGTGTAGCAGTCGGGTTCCTTGCGGCCGTCGGAGTAGTAGATCGGCCGTGGGGTGACGGTGAGGTCGACGTCGGCGCCCATGGCGTACCACCAGCAGATGTTGGCGACGCGGTAGCCGGGGTGGGAGCGCCGCGCCGCCTCCCACAGCTTCTCCCCGCCGACGAGCGCGTTGTGCTGCCGCCACAGGAGCACCTCGCCGAGCTCGCGGAAGTACCAGCCGTTGCCGACGATGCCGTGGCCGGTGGCGGGCTGCCCGGTGAGCAGGGTGGACTGCACGGTGCAGGTGACGGCGGGGAACGCGGTGTCGAGGCGTGCGGTGAACCCCGTCTCGCCCAGGGCGCGCAGCCGGGGCATGTGGGCGAGCAGCCGGGGGGTGAGGCCGACGACGTCGAGGACGAGCAGCGGGGCGGGGCTCACGGGGCGACCTCCTTCAGGCCGAGAGAGATCAGGTGGTCGCGGGTGAAGGCCAGTTCGGCGGCGATGCCGTCGGCCAGGGCGTCGGGGCCCTGCGGCCGGGCGGCCTCGGGGAGCACGCCCCAGGTGTAGGTCTCGGCCTCGACGTGTGCGGTGCGGGCGGTGTCTCCGCCGAACAGGGCGGCGAGGGTCGCCTCCAGTTCGGGGCCGGTGGTGGTCAGCGGGGGTTCCGGGTCGGCGTGCAGGGGCACGTGGAAGTGGACGCGCCAGGGTTCGCGGCCGGGCAGCCCGCCGGCCAGGGCGGCGTCCAGGTCGTCCACGGCCCGGTGCGGGGTGCCCTGCTCGCGGACCTGGTGCAGGAAGCGCGGCTCGGTGAAGGCGGCCAGAGCCGCTCGCGTCGCCGGATCGGACGGGTCGTCGGCCTGCAGGGCGCAGGACGCCTGGGTCTTGACCACCGTCAGTCCGGCCGCCTCCAGGCGGGCGAGGGCGGCGGCCGGCTCCTCGAAGCCGACCGCCAGATGGCAGGCGTCCAGGCAGACGCCGATGCGGTCGGTGTCCACGCGGGCGAGGTGGCGAGCCGCCTCGGCGGTGGTCTCGACGACGCAGCCGGGCTCGGGTTCCAGGCCGACCCTGATCGTCCGGCCCGTGTCGTCGGCGAGGTCGGCCAGGCCGCGGGCCAGCCTGTCGAGACTGCGGGCGGCGGCGTCGGCCTGCCCGTCCGTCCACGGGGTCCGCCAGGCCAGCGGCACGGTGGAGACGCTGCCGTACGCGGCGCCGGCGGGCAGCAGGGCCGCGAGCACGCGGGCGAGGTCGAGGGTGTAGTGCAACCGGTCGGGCTCGGTCCAGTCCGGCCGGTAGACGGCCTGCTTGACGACGGGGTCGTGGAAGCCGCGGTAGGGGAAGCCGTTGAGGGTGACGACCTCCAGACCGCGCGCGGTCAGCTCCCGGCGGAGCCTGCCGACCGCGCCGTCGTCCGTGGCGAGGGCCGCCGCGGCGTCGCGGGCCAGCCACAGGCCCAGCCCGAGGACGGGCACACCCAGCCGCTCGCGTACCGGCTCGGCGTGCCGGGCCAGTTGGGCGAGGACCCCGTCGAGGTCCTCGGCGGGGTGGACGTTGGTGCAGTACGCGAGGTGGACCACCGTGCCGTCGGGGTGGCGCAGACGCACGGCTACACCTCCGCCCGGACGCCGCGCAGCACGGAGTTGCCCTCGAAGGTGGCGTCGGCGCCGGGCGCAGTGGAGTCGGCCGGCTCCAGCTTGCCGCTCTGGCCGTAGAAGGCGACGGGGTTGCGCCACAGGACCTTGTCCACGTCGTCGGCGCAGAAGCCCGCGGCGAGCATGGCGTCCGCGGTCTTGCGGGTCTTCAGGGGGTCGCTCCTGCCCCAGTCGGCGGCCGAGTTGACGAGGATCCGTTCGGTGCCGAACTCGCGCAGCACCGCGACCATGCGGCGCTCGTCCATCTTGGTGTCGGGGTAGATGGAGAACCCCATCCAGCAGCCCGAGTCGATGACCTGACGTACCGTCACCTCGTTGAGGTGGTCGACGACGACGCGCTCGGGGGCGATGCCGGACTCCTTCACCACGGCGAGGGTGCGCTCGACGCCGGCGGCCTTGTCGCGGTGCGGGGTGTGGACCAGTGCCGGCAGGTCGTGGGCGACCGCGAGCTGCAGCTGGGCGGCGAACGCCTCGTCCTCCTCGGGCGTCATCGAGTCGTAGCCGATCTCCCCCACGGCGACCACCCCGTCCTTGAGCAGATAGCGCGGCAGGTGCTGGAGCACCTCCGTGCAGCGCGGGTCGTTGGCCTCCTTGGGGTTGAGGGCGATGGTGCAGTGGTGGCGGATGCCGAACTGGGCGGCGCGGAACGGCTCCCACCCGATGAGGGAGTCGAAGTAGTCCAGGAAACTGCCGACGGAGGTGCGCGGCTGGCCGAGCCAGAAAGCGGGCTCCACCAGGGCGCGTACACCGGCCGCGTGCATCGCCTCGTAGTCGTCGGTGGTGCGCGAGGTCATGTGGATGTGCGGGTCGAAGATCCGCATCACGCCTCCCGGGGGCTTCGGCGGTCGGTGGTCGCGGTGGGGACGTGTTCGAGGTCTGCGTGGCCGGGCGCCGTCACGTCCGGGAAGAGCGCGAGGACCGGCCCGATGTCGGCGGGCACCCCGCGTCCCGCGGCGGTCCGCTCCTGGGCGTACGCGGCCATCATCCGGGCCAGTCGGGCGTCCGCCCGGCCGGGCAGGCCGGGCAGCGCCGACAGCGGGATGCCGGTGAAGACGCACTTGAGGACGCCCTGGCGGTAGGTTTCCGCGTCCAGGTGGTCGGTCGCGTAGTCGCCGAGGGCCGCCGCGACCAGCCGGGTGTCGTTGGTGCGCAGGGCGTCGCGGACCAGGGGCAGCGCGCCGTCGCCGACGGGCAGCAGCGGCAGGGCGCGCAGTACGGCGCGCCGTTCGGCCGCGTCACCGGTCCGGTAGAGCGCTGTGAGCTGCTCCAGCAGCGGGGCGCCGGTGAGCGGCAGCGCGGCCAGCATCAGGCAGCGGGCCGCGTCGTCCACCGTCCAGCCGTACGGGTCGCCCGGGTCCAGGCGCACCCGTCCGCACCGGCGTCCGGCGAGCGGGAACAGGCCGCCGACGGCCGCGGGGTCGGCGGCCACCGAGGCGCAGGCGCCGTCCAGCCACCTCCAGCCCTTCTGGGTCATCCGGCCGGTCAAGGCGGTTCTGAGGTGGTCGGGTGTCATGCCATCTCCTCCTCACGGCGGACCGCGGGGTCGCACGACCGCAGGAAGTCCAGGGAGCGGCGGGCCACTCCGGGGGCGTCGTGGCTGTGCCGGGGCAGTTCGACGGCGACCAGCCCGCGGTAACCGGCCTCGTCGAGGGCGCGGAGCACGGGCGGGAAGTCGATCTCGCCGCTGCCGAACTCCAGGTGCTCGTGCGTGCCCCGGCGCATGTCGTCGATCTGCACGTTCACCAGCCGGTGGCCGGCCCGGCGCACGCACTCGGGGACCGGGTACGGCTCCAGGCAGCGGCAGTGGCCGATGTCCAGGGTCAGGCCGAACGGCGCCGGGTCGCCGAGCGCCGCGGCCAGCCTGGTGTACTCGTCGACGGTCTCCACGAGCATGCCCGGTTCGGGTTCGAAGCCCAGGAGGACGCCCGCCTTCTCCGCGGTCTCGACGACCTCGGCGCATCCGGCGACCAGCCGGTCCCAGGCCGTCCGGGGGTCGAGCCGCGCGGGGCGGACGCCGGCCCAGAAGGAGACGGCCTGCGCGCCGAGGTCGGCGCCGACGGCCACCGCCCGGCGCAGGAAGTCCAGCCTGCGTTCGCGTCCTTCGGCCGCGATGAGGGTGGGCTCGTGCTTGTGCCAGGGGTCGAGCAGGTAGCGTGCCCCGGTCTCGATCACCACGCCGAGCCCGAGACGGTCCAGCCGCCGGGCGAGGGCCGCCGTCCGCGCGGCGAGGCCGGGCGCGAAGGGATCGAGGTGGTGGTGGTCGAGGGTGAGGGCCACTCCGTCGTAGCCGAGTTCGGCGATGACGGTGAGCGCGTCCTGAAGCCGGTGGTTGGCGAAGCCGTTGGTGCCGAAGCCGTAGCGCAGGGCGGGCCCGGCGGGCGTGTCGTGGGCGTGGCGGGGTGCGGTCATGTCGGGGACACCCTCCTGGAGAGCGCCCGGGCGAGCGGAAAGGCCGCGGCGAGCGGAAGTGCGGAGCGCACCGCGCCCGCGCCCGCGGTGAGCGCGGCCTGCAGCGGGATCAGGCCGAGGATCCCCGCGCCGACGGCCCTGCGGACGCTGGCCGGCGAAGGATCGGCGACGGCGTGCGCCTGGGCGCGGCCGGCCGTGGCGCCGTAGACGGCGAGTCCGCCCGCCACGGCCAGCCGGCGCCTGCGGGTCGTGCCGTGCCGTGCCGGGCGGGCGCGGAGCGCGGTCGCCGCCGCGACGGCGCCGGTGGCGGCGAGGGTCAGCCGGGGCAGCCCCGGTTCCGCGCCGGTGACCTCGGCGCGGCTGAGCGCGGTGACGGCGAGGGTGTGTCCGGCGACGGTCGCGGCGGCCGGGAGGGCGGGCCGCAACCGGCCCGCACCGGCGCCGAGCAGGACGTCGAGTCCCCGGGCGGCCGCCATCACCGCGGGGCCCGCCGGACGGGACTTGGCCCACAGGTCGTAGCCCCAGACGGTCGCCGCGAGCGGCACGGCGACCGTCAGCGCGCGACGGCCCTCGGCGGCCGCGGCCAGGCCGAGGGCGACCGCGGTCAGGGCCGCGGCGGTGCCCAGGGCGACGGGTGCGGTCACGCGGCCGGAGGGGATCGGCCGCTCGGGGCGCTCCACCGCGTCGAGATCGCGGTCGGCCCAGTCGTTGAGCGCCATCCCGGCCCAGTACAGGCAGACCGAGGAGGCGGCCAGGGCGGCCGTGGACCGGTCGGGGCGGCGGCCCGCGGCGGCCGCTCCGGCCAGGACGTCCCCGGGCACGGTGAACGCGGCCGGGGCGCGCACCAGTTCGGCCAGGTCGCGCAGGCGTGGACGCGCGGACGGCGGAGCGGACGCGCACGCCACGGATCCGGGAGGGGCGAGCCCGGCCGGGCCGTCGCCCGGCCGCCCGGCGTCCCCGCCTTCGCCCGGCACGGGGCGCGGGCCGGCCCGGAGTGCGGCCGGGCGGATCACCGCCCGCCCCCGAGGCGGGCGGCGAACGCCCGCAGTGTCTCGTACTGGGTCATCACGGCGTGTTCGTCGGTGCCGACGGGGTCCTTGAAGAAGAAGGCCAGCTCGCCCAGGGGGCCGGAGATGCCCCGCTCGTGGGCCCGGGCCGCCAGCCGGGCGAGGTCGAGCACCAGGGGCGCGGCCAATGCCGAGTCGCAACCCGCCCAGGTGAACTGGAGATTCATCCGCACGCCCAGGAAGCCCTCGAACGTCACGTGGTCCCAGGCGGTCTTCCAGTCGCCGAGGGAGGGCACGTAGTCGATGTGGACCTCGCCCTCGACGGGGTGTCCCAGTGTCTCGGCGAGCACCCGCTGTTTGGAGGCCGCCTTGCTGGCCATCGCGGCCGGGTCGGCGAGGGTCTCGCCGTCGCCTCCGCCGAGCAGGTTGGTGCCGGACCAGGTCCGCACCCGCAGACCCCGGGCGGCGAACATCGGCCCGAGGGTCGCCTTGAGCAGGGTCTCCCCCGTCTTGCCGTCGTTTCCGGCGTACGGCAGGCCGGCTTCCTCGGCCAGTTCCCGCAGTGCCGGGATCCGCATGCCGGTGGACGGCGTGAAGTCGACGTGGGCGCACCCGGCCGTGAGCGCGGCCAGGGCGTACTGGGAGCTGGGCGGCAGCACGTCCTCGCCGGCGGCGAGCGCGGCGCGCAGGGCCGCGGCCGAGCCGTGCGCCGGGTGTGCCGTGGGGACCGGTTCCGTCGAGGACACGTTGACGACGACCACCCGTGCGAGGCCGTGCCGCGCGCGGAAGGCGTCGATGTCGGCCCGTATCGCCTCGACGGCGTCCAGTTGGCTCCTGTCCGCGTCCGGGAGGGGGGCCGGGCGTATCTCGGCGTCGGCGGCGGCCAGGTCGTCGTGGACGGCGGCGGGCAGCCCGTGGGGCAGCACGCCGGCCGCGACCAGCTGCTCGGCCCGTTTCGGCAGCGGCGTGCAGGCCACGTCGTGCCCGCCGAAGACCAGCTCGGACACGGCGGGCAGGCCGGCGTCGGGGAACCCCGGCTGTTCGGTGACGCATCCTTCCGGCCCGGCCAGCCCCGCTCGCAGCGCGGCCGTGCCGGCGATGACCGTGGTGGCCACCGATCCGCGCGCCCCCGCCAGCCATATGCCCGTGCGACTGGGTTGATCTGACATGTCGTCACCTCCGTCGGCCGGTCGCGGTCGCGCTCGGCCGCCTCGTTCCTCGCTGTCGATGTCGCCGCCCCCTGTCACGTGCTTCCGCTCCCCTCAGGCCGGTCGCCCGGATCAGGGCATGGCCGTCGGTCCGGATGTCGGCGCCCTGGTCCTCCGCGAGGCAGCCGCGGGTGAGCCGCTTCTCCCGCGGGGGTGGCGCCGGCGAGGGCCGGCCAACGGCTGCGGCGACGTCGGACCGGGCCACGTGCGTCGGCGGCGGTCAGTCGGTGTCGTCCGGGTCGCAGTTGAACTTCGCCGCGCCGGCCGTCATCTCGATGCCGCCGAGGATGTGCGACAGGAACCGCGGCTCGGTGTAGCTCTCCGAGGTGTGGCCCAGGCCGGTGTAGAAGGAGCGCCCGCCGTCGTAGGGGTGGCACCAGGAGATGGGGTGGTCCGCGCCCATCGAGCCGCCGTTGTAGCCGACCGGGTCGTACGTCCGCTCGTCCAGCGTGGCCAGGACGCGCACGTCGGCACGCGGGTTGGACTGGTAGTTGTACCACTCGTCGGTGCGGGTCCACCGGTTGGGCAGGTCCCGGGTGGCCGCGGTGCCGTGTCCGGCGACGTTCACCGTCGCCTGCTGGATCGCCGGGTGGTCCTTGAAGTACGCGCCGACCAGGCCGCCGTACCACGCCCAGGTGTAGCCGGAGTCGGCGGCGGCGTGGATGCCGACGTAGCCGCCGCCGTGCTCGATGTAGCGCTGGAAGGCGTCCTTCTCGGACTGCTGGTCCAGCGGGTCGCCCGTCGTGGAGACGAAGACGACCGTCTGGTACTGGGCCAGGTCGGCGTCGTTGAACCGCGTGGCGTCCTCGGTCGCGTCGACCGCGAAGCCGTGGTCCTGGCCGAGCTTCTCGATCGCGGCGACGCCGTCGGGGATGGAGGCGTGCCGGTAGCCGGTGGTCTTGGAGAACACCAGCACCCGGAACGCCGGGGTCGCGGCGTGTGCGGTGGCGGCGCTCGTGGCGGCGAGCGGCAGGGCCAGAGCGGCTGCCGAGAGCAGCGCGACGATACCTCTGCGGGACATCATCAACCTTTCGTGACCTGCTTGCGGGGACGGAGGACGGCGGGTCAGCTGAAGGCGCCGGGAAGGTACTGGTCGACGTTCTCCTTCGTCACGGTGGCGGAGAACAGGGTCAGCGAGGACGGCAGGTCCTGCCCGACGAGGTCGCTCATGCCCTTGTGCTGGGCGATGAGCCGGGCGAGCTTGACGGCCGAGGCGGACATGTTGGACGGGTAGACGACGGTGGCCTTGAGCACGGAGTTGTCGGCCTTGATCTCCTGCATGGCGTGCTGGGAGCCGGCGCCGCCGACCATGAAGAACTCGCTCCGGCCGGCCTGCTTGATGGCTGCCTCGACGCCGATGCCCTGGTCGTCGTCGTGGTTCCACACCGCGTCGAGGTGCGAGCGCGCCTGCAGGACGTTGCTCATCACCTGCTGGCCGGAGTCCGCGGTGAAGTTGGCGGCCTGCCGGATGCCCACGCGGAAGCCGTACTTGGCCAGGCCCCGCTTGAATCCCGCGCTGCGCTGCTTGGTGAGTTCCAGGTTGTCGATCCCGGCGATCTCGCCGATCACGGGCGAGGAGACGCCCTTGGCCTTGAGGGTCCTGCCGATGTAGAGGCCGGCGTTGAGTCCCATGCCGAAGTTGTCGCCGCCGACCCAGGTCCGGTAGGCCAGGGGCGAGTCGAAGACCCGGTCGAGGTTGATCACGGGGATGCCCGCGTCCATCGCCTGCTGGGCGACGGCGGTCAGCGCCTTGCCGTCGAACGGCAGGATCACCAGGGCGTCGACCTTCTTGCCGATCAGCGTCTGGACCTGGCTGATCTGGGCGTTGACGTCGTTGGTGCCCTCGACGGCCTCGAAGTGCACGTCGGAGTACTGCTTCGCCTGCGCCATGGCGTTCTTGGTGATGGCCGCCATCCAGCCGTGGTCGGCGGCCGGGGCCGAGAACCCGATCGACACGGTCCTGCCCGGCTTGTCGTTGTCGGTGCCGGCCTTGGTCGCCGCCTTGACGTCGTCGGTGGAGGCGTCGCTCTTGTTGCTGGTGCAGCCGGCGACCAGGGCGCCGCCGCCGAGCACCGCGCCGCTGAGGAGAAGCCTTCTGCGGTCCAGTCCGCCGGGTCCGCGCTTGTCCATCTCGCTGAGTCCTTCCAGTCACGGGGTCCTGCATGGGTCGCGCCTGCCGTGGTCGATGCGGACGTGCCGCGCGGCTGGGCCTGGGGCGGCGCGGGCGGCGGCAGCGGGGACGGAGCCGCCGGCCGCGCCGCTGCTACGGGGTGGCGGTTCGGCGGCCGCGCCGCTGGACCAGCACGGCGGCGACGATGATCAGTCCCTTGGCGATCTGCTGGATGTCGGTGGTGAGGTTGTTCAGCACGAAGATGTTGGTGATCGTGGTGAACACGAGGACGCCCAGGATCGAGCCGACGAGCGAGCCGCGGCCGCCGGTCAGCAGGGTTCCGCCGATGATCACCGCGGCGATCGAGTCCAGTTCGTACAGGTCGCCGAGGTTGCTGGCCCCCGAGGTGGTCCGCGCGGTCAGCATGACGGCGGCGATGCCGCAGCACAGTCCCGACAGGACGTACAGCACCACGGTGTGACGGCGCACGTCGAGGCCGGCGAGGCGGGCGGCCTCCTGGTTGCCGCCGATGGCGAACGTCCGCCGGCCGAAGGTGGTGCGGTTGAGCAGCACCCAGCCGACGAGCACGGCCACCGCCAGGATGTAGACCAGCAGGGGAATGCCGAGCCACTTGGTGGAGGCGATGGAGTTGAACGACTCCACGGTGACCACCTGGGACTGCCGGTCGGAGATCCGCTCGGCCAGTCCGCGGGCGCTCGCCATCATGGCGATGGTGGTGATGAACGCCACGATGTTGCCGTAGGCGATGATCAGCCCGTTGACGAGGCCGACGACCGCGCCGACCGCGAGCGCGCAGAAGACCATGCCGCCGAGGCCGTAGGACTGCGTGGCCACGGTGGTGCACCACACGGACGCGAGTGCCACGATCGCGCCGACGGACAGGTCGATGCCGCCGCCGATGATGATGAAGGTCTGGCCGATCGTGATGACCCCGATGACGGCCGCACTGGTGAGGATGACCAGCGCGTTCTGGCTGGTCGCGAAGTTGTCCGAGGTCAGCGCACCGATGACGCAGAGCAGGACGAGGACGACGAACAGGCCCAGGTTGCGCACCCTGCCCATGTGTCCGAGGAAGGAGGCTCTGCCGCTCTTCCCGGGTGCGGTGCCGGTCTGCCGGACGGATCCGGCCGGTGACTCCTGGCCGGTGACGGGCAGCGGACCGCTCCCGCCGGGGGGACTGGTCTGCCGGCTCACGCGGAGCTCCCTTCCATGACGAGGTCGAGCACGTGCGATTCGTCGAGGTCCGAGGCGGCGGCCTCACGGACCACCCGCCCTTCGCGCAGTACGAGGACGCGGTCGGCGAGGCCGAGGACCTCGGGCACCTCGCTGGAGACGAGGAGGACACCGACCCCCGAGTCCGCGAGCCCCCGGATGAGCGTGTAGAGCTCCGCCCGCGCCCCGACGTCCACGCCGCGGGTGGGCTCGTCCAGCAGCAGCAGCCGGCAGTCCTTGAGCAGCCAGCGGGCGACGACGGCCTTCTGCTGGTTGCCGCCGGAGAGGGTGCGCACCGGCCGGGTCGGGTCGGGGGGCCGCAGGTCGAGGCTGCGGACCGCTTGCGTCGTCGCGGCCAGTTCGGCTCCGGAGTCGAGGAACCCGGCGCGGGCGAACCGGCGCAGCGAGGACAGGGACACGTTGTGGGCGATGGAGGACTGCAGGAACAGCGCCTGGCTCTTGCGCTCCTCCGGGGCGAGCCCGAGGCCCGCCCGGACGGCGGCGGTGACACTGCCGGGCCGCAGGGCGGATCCCGCCACGCGGATGCGCCCGGAGGCCGGCCGCCGGGCTCCGTAGACCGTTTCGAGGATCTCCGAGCGGCCCGAGCCGACCAGGCCGGCGAGCCCGACGATCTCGCCGGCCCGGACGGTGAAGGAGACGTCGTGGAACTCCCCCGGGCGGCCGAGGTGTTCGACCTCCAGCAGCACCGGCCGCTCGTCCGGGCCGGGGCTTTCGGGCCTCGGCGGGAAGACGTACTCGACGGTGCGGCCCGTCATCAGCGAGACCAGCTCGGAGGTGGGGGTGGTGCGCGCGGGCAGTCCCCGGGCGACCGTGCGGCCGTCCTTGAGGACGGTGACGCGGTCCCCTATCCGGCGGATCTCCTCCATCCGGTGGGAGATGTAGACGACCGCCACGCCGGCGGCGGTGAGGTCGCCGATGACGCGGAAGAGGTTGTCCACCTCGTCGTGGGCGAGTACGGCGGACGGCTCGTCCATGATGATCAGCCGCGCGTCGTGCGAGAGGGCACGCGCCATGGACACGAGTTGCTTGCCGGCCGCCGACAGCTCGCCCACCTCACGGGTGACCGGGATCTCCGGGTGCCCCAGTCTGCGCAGGAGCCCGCGGGCGGCGGCGTGCATCCGCGAGCGCCGCGTGAACCCCAGCCGGGACTGCTCGTGTCCCAGGTAGATGTTCTCCGCCACCGACAGGCCGTCGGCCAGGTCGAGTTCCTGGTAGATGGTGGCGATCCCGTGGCGCATGGCGGCCGTCGGGGTCGGGAGGGTCACCGGTTCGCCCTGCCAGGCGATGTGTCCCGCGTCGGGCTGGTGGGCGCCGGCGAGGACCTTGATGAGCGTCGATTTGCCGGCGCCGTTCTGGCCCAGCAGGCAGTGCACCTCTCCGGCGACCACGTCGAGGTCGACGCCGTCGAGGGCCCGGACGCCGGGGAACTCCTTGACGACGCCTTGCATCTCGAGCAGCGGGGCACTCATGGGTCTCCCTCTGATGCGGTACGCCGGCCCGCACGGGGCCTGCGGCGGTTCGTCGGCTTCTGGTCACCTTGCCCTCGCGGACGGCCTCGCCGGGGAGGCTCGTGAGGGGCCCGACGTGTCGCGGACGGCAGGTGATCCGGGGTCGGGCCGGGGCCCGTCGTGGATCCTTGACGTATTCCTTCGGGGCGGACTTCGGTGGTGCGGGCCGGGGGTTTCCCTGCTTTGTGGAACAAGCCGCCCAGTGTCAGCCCGGCGGGCTGAGAGGAAGGTAGTTCTCGGGGCGCGGTTTGAAAAGGGTCCGCGAACCGTTCGAGTTCATCGTGGCCGGATGCGGCAACAGGTGTAACACTTTTGGGCATTCGGCGGCGAGGACGCCGTACACCCCTCCCCGCCTGCCCGTTACCCTTGAGAAGTACGGAATGGAGGACGCGCGTGGTGTGCGGACCTCAAACCGAGGCAGGCGGGTATTCCCGGAGCACGCGATCGAATATGCCCCGGCTTTTACAGTCGTGCCGTTGCTCGATTCCCGTGAGGGGTTTCCCGGAAATACTCCTTTCCCTGCGCGGTCAGGGAGCGACCGCGACGGGGTCGCCGGTGCCGGACGGCATCGGCGGGTTCTGCCGCGACGCTTCCGTGTGCGCGACGGGCGTCCAGACGCTGCCGTGCGCGGCGCTGTGCTCCACCGCCGCCAGCACCCGCTGCACCTGCAGTCCGTCGGCGAACGACGGCTCGGGGTCCCGGCCCTCGACGATGGCGTGCATCAGGTCGCGCACCTGGTGCACGAAGGTGTGGTCGTAGCCGAGTCCGTGCCCGGGCGGCCACCACCCCTCGAGATAGGGGTGGTCCGGTTCGGTGACCAGGATCCGCCGGAAGCCCGCCGTCGCGGCCGGCTCGGTGTGGTCGTGGAACTCCAGTTCGTTGAGGCGCTCCAGATCGAAGGCGATGCTGCCGCGGTCGCCGTTGATCTCGATGCGCAGGGCGTTCTTCCGGCCGGCGGCGAACCGCGTGGCCTCGAAGGACGCGACGGCGCCTGAGGGAAACCGGCCGGTGAACAGCGCGGCGTCGTCCACCGTCACGGGTCCGCGTGGCGCGGCCCCGTCGGCGACGGCCGCGAGCCCCGACGACGCGGTGGGCAGCGGCCGTTCGCGGACGAACGTCTCGGTCAGGGCGGAGACTCCCGACAGCGGCTCCCCGACCAGGAACTGGGCGAGGTCGACGATGTGGGCGCCGATGTCGCCCAGCGCGCCGGAGCCGGCGTGCTCGCGCTGCAGTCGCCATACCAGCGGGAACTCCGGATCCACGATCCAGTCCTGGAGGTACTGCGCCCGTACGTGCCGCAGGGCGCCGAGGCGGCCGTCGGCGATCAGCCGGCGGGCCAGAGCGAGCGCCGGTGTGCGTCGGTAGCTGAAGCCCACCATGGAGCGCACCCCGCGGCGCGAGGCCGCTGCGGCGGCCGCGGCCATCGCCTCCGCCTCCTCGACGGTGTTGGCGAGCGGCTTCTCGCACAACACGTGCTTGCCGGCCTCCAGCGCCGCGATCGCGATCTCGGCGTGGCTGGAGCCGGGAGTGCAGATGTCCACCAACTGCACGTCGGGGCGGGCGATGAGGGCCCGCCAGTCGGTCTCGGTCGCGGCCCAGGCCTGCCGGCGGGCCGCCTCTTCCAGGGCTGTACGCTCGCGTCCGGCGAGGGCGGCCATGACCGGGCGCATGGGCAGATCGAAGGCGCAGGCGGCGGTACGCCAGGCATGCGAGTGCGTGCGGCCCATGAAGGCGTATCCGACCATGCCCACCCCGATCGCGGGCGAGCCGTGCTGACTGTCCATAGGCGCTCCAATGCTCGTGGGCGCGGGCAACGGACGCGGGAACGCGTCCGTTCGCGGGGAACGGATTCCGGCCGCGCGAGGGCGCGTCAGGCCGGTGAGAAGATGTGGTCGCTGATCAGCCGGGTGGCGCCGACGACGCCGGCGGTCTGACCGAGCTCGCCGAGGACGATCGGCAGGTTGCCGGTCGCGAGCGGCAGGGACTGCCGGTAGACCTGGGTGCGGATGCTGGCGAGGAAGGTGTGCCCCAGCCCGGTCAGTCCTCCCCCGATGACCACAAGGCCGGGGTTGAAGAAGCTGACCAGGCCCGCGATCACCTGACCGACGCGGGTTCCGCCCGTGCGGATCAGGTCGAGGGCGGCGGCGTCACCGGCGCCGGCGGCCGCCGACACGTCCTCGGGGGTCAGCCGTCCCGCCGCCTCCAGCCGCCCGGCCAGCTCCGCCGAGCGGCCCGCCTCGGCGAGCGCCGTCGCGTCGCGCACCAGGGCGTTGCCGCCGAAGTACGCCTCCAGGCAGCCGATGTTGCCGCAGGCGCACGGCGGGCCTTCCGGGTCCACCTGGATGTGCCCGATGTCGCCGGCGCTGCCGGTGACACCCCGGTGGACCTCGCCGCGCACCACGATGCCGCAGCCGATGCCGGTCCCGACCTTGACCCACAGGAAGTCGCGTACGGACCGGGCGACTCCGGCCTGCTGCTCGCCCAGGGCCATCAGGTTCACGTCGTTGTCGACGAGGACGGGGCAGCCGAGCTCCTGGCTGAGCGCCTCGCGGACGGGGAAGCCGTCCCAGCCGGGCATGATCGGCGGTGCGACGGGGACGCCCTCCGGGAACCGGACGGGTCCCGGCACGCCGATCCCGGCGCCGTCGAAGTGCTCCGCGAGACCGGCCTCGCGCAGCTTGGCGGCCAGGGCGAGCACCCGCTCGAACACGGCCACCGGGCCGTCGCGCACGTCCAGCGGCTCGGCCAGGTGACCGAGGACCTCCAGCTCCGCGTTGGTGACGGCGACATCCACCGAGGTGGCGCCGATGTCCACGCCGAGGAAGCGCAGGGAGGGGGCGATCCGGACGTTGTGCGAGCGGCGGCCGCCGCGGGACGCGGCGAGACCGTCCTGGACGACGAGGCCCGTCTCCAGCAGCCGGTCGATCTCCACCGCGAGCTTGGAGCGTGACAGCTCGACCCGGTCGCCGAGGGCGACCCGGGACTGCGGACCGAGGTCGCGCAGCAGGCGGAGCAGCCCGGCCTGATGGACATTGGCCGGTCGAGCCGTCATACGCCTCACGCCGCCCCTCCCGTCGTCGCCGAAGTCCTGCACCCGCCCGGCAGGTTGGGGCGCGACTTTCAAGAAAACGGTAGCACCGTCCTGCTGAGCCCGAAAGAACTTGTGCAGCATTCCGATGCACTTTCATCTCGCAGTGGACAAAGCCTGGTCGGGGTCGAGGAGGCCTGACGGGGTGGGGTGGCGGCCGTCGGCCGGTGTGCCACCCCATCAGGCCTGTGGCGGCCGTCAGTTCACCGCTCCGTGTGCGCGGAGTGGAGCTTGCCGACGTCGCAGCGGCCGGCGGCCTTCTTGATGTCGCCCGCCTCCCGCTGGTCGACGACGCCCTCGCGCCTCAGGTCCGCGACGAGCTTCTCGACGTGCGAGACGAACGCGCCGTGGCCGGCCCAGGGCCGGTGGTCCTCGATCAGCTCGTTGATCGTGCAGCCGTTCGTCGTGACGCGGTTCGGGATGCCCGTGTCGACCGTGCCCAGGTACACCGTCGAACGGTCGTCCGTCTCGGGGCAGTCGGTGGGCGGCTTGCTGTCCACGACGGTCAGGGTCAGCGACTTGGCCGCGGACGTGTTGCCGGCCTTGTCGGTGGCCCGGTACAGGAAGGTGTGGCTGCCCGCTCTGTTCACCGCCACCGGCGCGGAGTACGGCAGGTAGGGGCCGCCGTCCAGGGAGTACTCGGTGGCGGCCACACCCGACCCCGCGTCCGACGCCGTCACCGTGACCGTCGCACCGCCCACGTAGTTCCCGGAGGAGTCCTTCGTCCCCGAGACGGAGGCCGACACCTCCGGCGGAGTGGTGTCCTGCGGCGGGGCGGCGACCACCGTGAACGACACCGTCTGCGCCGCGGAGGTGTTGCCCGCCTTGTCCGTCGCCCGGTACGCCACCGTGTGTTGACCCACACCGCTCACCTGGACCGGCGCGCTGTAGTCCCGGTAGGCCCCGCCGTCGAGCGCGTACTCGATCGTGTCCACGCCCGACCCCGTGTCGGAAGCCGTCACGGTCACCGTCGCACTGGAGACATAGTCACCGGAGGCGTCCTTCGTCCCCGACACCGACGCGGACGTCTGAGGCGGAGTGGTGTCCTCGGGCGGAGCCGCCACCACCGCGAACGACACCGACTTCACCGCCGACGTGTTGCCCGCCTTGTCGGTGGCCCGGTACGCCAGAGTGTGCTGACCGACACCGCTCACCCGCACCGGGTCGGTGTAGGCCGCGTAAGCCCCGCCGTCCAGCGCGTACTCGATGGTGTCCACCCCGGAACCGGAGTCCGAGGCCGACACCGTCACCGTCGCACTGTCGACGTAGTTGCCCGAAGCGTCCTTCGTCCCCGACACCGTCGCCGACGTCTGAGGCGGAGTGGTGTCCTCGGGCGGGGCCGCCACCACCGCGAACGACACCGACTTCACCGCCGACGTGTTGCCCGCCTTGTCGGTGGCCCGGTACGCCAGAGTGTGCTGACCGACACCGCTCACCCGCACCGGATCGGTGTACGTCGCGTAAGCCCCGCCATCGAGCGCGTACTCGATGCTGTCCACCCCGGAACCGGAGTCCGAGGCCGACACCGTCACCGTCGCACTGTCGACGTAGTTGCCCGAAGCGTCCTTGGTCCCCGACACCGTCGCCGACGTGTCCGGTGCGGTGGTGTCGTTCCCGGGGGCCGCGGTGACGGTCAGTTCGCCCGACATCATGTGGCCGGGCATCGCGCAGTAGTAGTGGTAGACACCGGGGGTCAGGGTGACCTCCGCCGTGTGGCGGCCTCCGCCGGAGTCGGACGGGCTCGCCTGGATGTTGAGGCTGACGTCGGTGTTGTAGTCGGGGTTCGAGGTGTCGAACGTCAGCGTGTGCGGCATCCCCGTCGTGTTGCCGGTGGCCGCGCTGTTCTCGAACACGATCGTGGCCGGTCCGGCCACCGCCGTGGTGGGGGCGGACGTATAGCCCATGTAGCCGTCCCCGGCCGTCCAGGTGAGCACCTGGGTCGCCGCCGGGGCGTCGGGGGCCAGCGCCGCGTACGCGGCCGGCGCGGCCAGCGAGAACGCCGTGAGCACCAGGGCCACCAGCGCCACCCACGCCGGGTGGGGGCCGAACCGGCCCCGCGACGCGGATCTGGAGGGGGGCGGATCCGTCTGGGCATGGAGCAGTCTTCTGAACACCGCTGCACCTTTCGCGCATCGCTTGTTGCGGTACCGCGCACGGATCGGCGGTCCCGCCGGGAAAGGACGACCAGCCGCCGGGACGACCGCGTCGTGGCCCGTCCGGCCGTGTGCCGCGCGGAGCTCGGTCCCTGGCGGCGACGGCGCACGGTCCGTCACCCGACCGACGCCCTGAACTGTCGTGCGGGGGCTCACCCATCTCTGTCGGATGGCGCCAATGCTGGGAAGCTAGCCGTCTTTTGACGGTCCGCCAAGGTCTATGACCGCAACTCGACCAACTTTGGCCTGAGTCTGGAAAAACTGGCGAAGCGCCGTTACGGTGAGGCCGTTCCGAGGCGCAGTTCGCCTCGCTGTGCCGAGCCCGTCTCGGCCGTACCGCCGCACCCGCCGGCCATGCGGCCCCGGATCGGCGGCCCACCGACGACTCCTGCGCCGGCCCCGCGGGGCCGAACGCCCGGCGCACCACCGCACACCGCCGCGTCCGGATGCCGTGTTGCCCGGAGCGGCGTACCTCACGACCACGAAAACGCCTGCAGGCACCGACGCCTGTCGCGGATTGGAGAGCGATGACCGACTCAGGCGCAGGCGCGAGACGCCTCTTGTCCCGGCGATCGTTCGCCGCCTCGGCCGTGGCGGCGACCGTCGCCCCCGCGGTGATCGGCGGCACCGCGGCCGCCGTGCCCTCGGACAAGCCCGCCGGGGACGACAAGGGCGGCCAGGTCCGCAACCTGACGCTGTACATGGAGAAGCTGCCGAACGGGGAGATGGGCTACGGCCTCCACCCCGGGCAGGCGACGATCCCGGGCCCGCTCATCGAGCTGACCGAGGGCGACACCATGAACATCGAGGTGGTCAACAACCTCGACGTCGCCGCCAGCCTGCACGTGCACGGCCTGGACTACGACACCGCCAGCGACGGCACCAGGATGAACGACAGCGTCGTCCAGCCCGGCGACCGGCGCACCTATGTCTGGCGCACCCATGCCCCGGGCAGACGTCACGACGGCACATGGGAGGCCGGAAGCGCCGGCTACTGGCACTACCACGACCACAACGTGGGCACCGAGCACGGCACCGGCGGGATCAAGAAGGGGCTGTACGGTCCCGTGGTGGTGCGCCGCAAGGGCGATGTGCTGCCCGACAAGCAGTTCACGGTCGTGTTCAACGACATGACCATCAACAACCGGGTCGCTCCCGGCACCCCCACCTTCAAGGCGGTCCGCGGCGAGCGGGTGGAGTTCGTCGTGATCACCCACGGCGACTTCTTCCACACCTTCCACGTGCACGGCCACCGCTGGGTGGACAACCGCACCGGGATGCTGGAAGGCCCGCAGGACGTCAGCCGGGTGATCGACACGAAGACCACCGGCCCCGCGGACTCCTTCGGGTTCCAGGTGATCGCCGGTGAACGGGTCGGCGCGGGCGCCTGGATGTACCACTGCCACGTCCAGAGCCACTCGGACATGGGCATGTCCGGCGTCTTCCTGGTGACCGAGGCCGACGGCACGGTCCCCGGCGGCGGCATGCCCATGTAGGCCGGGCGGCCCGTGCCCGTCCCGTTCCCCCCAAGCCACGCCCGTCCGACCTGACCGGACGGTCCGACGGGCGTGTACCACCTGCCGTGCGAGGCCCGTGCGGCAGCCCGGCTCCACCCCTGACCACTCTTCCGTTGCCGGATCGAGTCAAGGAGCAACCATGGGCCGAAGAGACCGGTTCACCCTGTCACGACGAAGTGGAGCGCCACCGTCGCCTTCCGCTCGGATCCCCCGCCGGGCGCCGGCCTGGCGCCGAGCGGTCGTCCTGCTGTCCGCCTCGGCGCTGGCACTGGGACTGTCCGCGCTGCCGGCCGTGCAGGCACAAGCGCAGGCGCCGTCCGCAAGCGACTCCGACCAGGACGCCGGCGCCGAATCCCCGGTGAACGTCCTGGTCTTCCACGGGCCGGCCGCCCAGCAGGACGACCCCGTCGGGGCCGCCGTGTCGACGATCAAGGAACTGGGCCAGAAGAACGGCTTCTCCGTGGACGAGTCGGACGATCCGTCCGTCTTCACCCCCGACCGCCTGGCCCGCTACCGGGGCGTGGTCTTCCTGTCGGCCAAAGGCGTGTCCCTCACCTCCGACGAGGAGTCCGCGTTCCAGGCCTACGTCAAGGGCGGCGGCGGCTTCGTCGGCGTCCACGACGCCGCACGCGCGGAGGCCGGCTCCGACTGGTTCACCGGCCTCATCGGCACGCGTCCGGCCGCCAGCCTGCCCGCCTCCGAGAAGGTCGCGGACGTCACGGCCAGCGACGACAACCCGCCGAACGAGACGAAGGCCAAGCTGTTCGACGGCAGCAGCACCACCAAGTGGCTGGCGCACCAGAACACCGCGTGGGTCGCGGCGAAGATGGACCATCCGGTCGCCGTCGCTCAGTACGCGCTCACCTCGGCCAACGACTACCCCGGCCGGGACCCCAAGGACTGGACCCTGCAGGGCTCCCAGGACGGGGACACCTGGAAGACGCTGGACACCCAGACCGGCCAGAACTTCCCGGACCGGTTCCAGACCAGGCAGTACACGTTCTCCAACACCACGGCGTACCAGTACTACCGGCTGAACGTCACCGCCAACTCCGGTGAGCCGCTGATCCAGTTGGCCGAGCTGCGGCTGTTCGGCGCCGACCCGGCGCCCGCGCCGGAGACCAAGGTGCAGCAGGCGGTGGTGGACGTCACCGACCGTCAGCACCCGGCGAACAAGGGCCTGCCGCTGAAGTGGACCCGCTCCGACCAGTGGATGAACTGGGACCCGAACCCGAACGGCAAGGTCCAGACGGTCGCCCAGGTCGAGGAGAACTCCTACGACGCGGGACCGGCGGGCAACGGCGCCTTCCACCCGGTCTCCTGGTGCCGGGACTACGACGGCGGCCGGTCGTTCTACACCGGCATGGGCCGCACCGAGGACAGCTACACCTCGGACACCAAGTTCCGGAGCCATCTGCTCGGCGCCATCGAGTGGACGACCGGCATGGTCCGCGGCGACTGCCAGGCGACCATCGGGTCGAACTACTCGGTCGAACGGCTCACGGGCAAGAACCAGTCGGGTCAGCTCGACCAGATCGGTGAGCCGCACGGCCTGACCATCGCCCCCGACGGCAAGGTCTTCTACATCGGCAAGGCGGCCTGCCCGAGCGGACCGATCCCCGACTGGAACGACCCGAAGGTGGGCCTGGGCTGCGGCACGATCCACCAGTGGGACCCCAAGACCAAGAAGGTCAAGCTGCTCACCACGCTCGACGTGATGGGCAACCGGGGCAGCGGCGACGAGCTGGTCAAGAACGAGGAGGGTCTGGTCGGCATCACGCTCGACCCCAAGTTCGAGCAGAACGGCTGGATCTACGTCTACTGGATGCCGCACGAGTCCATCGACCGGGACAAGCAGACGGGCCAGCGCACCATCTCGCGGCTGACCTACGACTTCAAGGACCAGTCGATCGACAAGAGCACCCGCAAGGACCTGCTGCACTGGACCGCCCAGATCCACAGCTGCTGCCACACGGGCGGCGGCATGACCTTCGACAACGAGGGCAACCTCTACGTCGGCGTCGGTGACGACAACTCCTCCCAGGGAGCCGGGGCCGGCTACTCCGGGAACAACTGGACCAAGGACTACAAGGGCCTGTCCTTCCAGGACGCCCGCCGTACGGCCGGCAACACCAACGACCTCAACGGCAAGATCCTGCGGATCCACCCCGAGCCCGACGGCACGTACACGATCCCCAAGGGCAACCTGTTCACCGGCCAGGAGGAGGGCGGCGGCAAGACCCGTCCGGAGATCTACGTCATGGGTGTCCGCAACATCGCGCGGATCGCCTGGGACAAGACCCACAACTGGCTGACCGCGGCCTGGGTCGGCCCCGACGCGCCGACGCCCGACCCGGAGCTCGGCCCGGCCAAGTACGAGACCGCGACCGTCATCACGTCCGCGGGCAACCAGGGCTGGCCGTACTGCATGGGCGACAAGCAGCCGTACCGCGACCGCAGCAACACCGACGCGAGCGTGCTGACCGGCTGGTACGACTGCGACCACCCGAAGAACACCTCGCCGCGCAACACCGGTCTGGTGGACCTCCCGCCGGTCCGCAGCAACATGATCTGGTACTCGCCGCAGGGCGGCGGCGTGGTCTACCCGAAGCGCGGTGACGGCAGCGGGCTGCCCACGTACGTGCAGAGCGACGAGAAGTACACCGAGCCCTACCTCAAGGGCGGCGGCCAGGCCATCATGGACGGCCCGACCTACCACCGCTCGGAGGTCGACACCGGAAGCGGTGTCGCCTGGCCCGCGTACTGGGACGACAAGTGGTTCATCGGTGACGAGTCCAACGCCAACAACCGGGTCGCGGTCACCGTCACCCCGGACGACGTGAAAACCCAGTCCCAGCCGGAATTCGGCGAGGACCTGCGCCAGATCCTCCCCGGCGGCACCGGGGACACCAAGGTCCAGAGCTGGATGGACGCCAAGTTCGGCCCGGACGGCGCGCTGTACATGCTCGACTACGCCGGCGGCTTCTTCAGCCTGGACCCGAACCAGAAGCTGGTCCGCGTCGCCTACCACGGCGGTCCGGCCACGCCGAACCCGAGCGACGCCTCGGGGCGTGCGATCGCGCAGAGCAAGCCGCGGACGATCCAGTTCTCGGCGGCGAAGGCGGGCGGTGTCGCATGGGAGTGGGACTTCGGTGACGGCAGCAAGCCGTCGCACGAGCCCGACCCGACGCACACCTACGCCGATTACGGCACCTACCACGCCACCCTGAAGGTGACGTACGCCGACGGCGAGCACGCCACCGGGAAGATCGACGTGACGGCGGGCTGCACGGCGCCCGACGCCCGCTCCACGGTCTGGCTGCTCGACCGCGACACCGGTGTGGCCAACCACAAGGCCGGCGGCGGCTGCACGATCAACGACCTGATCGACGACGAGGGCGCCTGGCCCAGCCACGGCGCGTTCGTCAGCAGCCTCGACGACCTGGTCGACCAGTTCCGCAAGGACGGTGTCATCGACAACCACGAGGCGGCGACGCTCAGCAAGGAAGGCGCCCGGTCGCCCATCGGCAAGACACCCGGGTACACCTCCCTCTTCGACGGATCGGCGACCAGCCTCGCCGGATGGAGCCAGGCGGGCGCGGGCCGGTTCTCGCTCCTGCCGGACGGCACCCTGCGCAGTTCCGGCGGCATGGGCATGCTCTGGTACAGCAAGCAGCAGTTCAAGGACTACTCGATCCGGCTGCGGTTCCGGGATGTCGCTCCGGACGACCACCGGGCCAACAGCGGTGTGTTCGTGCGGTTCCCCGATCCGCGCACGCCGCTGGACCAGCGCCCCGAGGGCTGCAGCACGACCGGATCGGCCCGCACCGCTCCGGAGTGGGTGGCGATCTACTGCGGCAACGAGATCCAGATCTACGACGGTGACACCGGTGAGCCCCAGAAGACCGGCTCGGTGTACAACTTCGATCCGGTGGACCTGGACCATGCGAAGGTCACTGCGAAGGACCAGTGGAACGACTACGAGATCCGGGTCGTCGGACAGCACTACACGATCATCCGCAACGGCGTGGTGATCAACGAGTTCGACAACACGCCCGGCAAGTCGTCGTCGCGTGCGGGCGATCCGCCCACGGACCTGCGTCAGTTCGCCAAAGGCTACGTGGGGCTGCAGAACCACAGTGACAACGACCTGATCGAGTTCCGCGACATCCGGGTGCGGGACCTGTCGTAAGGAGCGGTCCCAGCCGGGCTCGGGGCGGCGGCCCCGGGCCCGGCTCTGCGCGTACCGCGATGAAACCTTTCATGTAGACCACACCGATGCGGCGGCGCACCCCTTGACCGCGCGCATGTGATCAGTTACCCAAGCTACTTGAAACGTGAAAGCGATTTCTGATGACCCGCGGTCGATCACGGGTTCTGGCCACCGGTCCGGGCGGCGGCCTTCCCCGCGTTCCCTGCCGGCCGCACTCGGCGAAGGAGGACGAAAGTGTCCATGCTCAGCCACGAGACGGACCGGCGGCCCCAGGCCAACAACCCCTGTCTGCGCAGCGACGAGGTGCACCTGCTGTCGCTTCTGGCGACCGGCCTGCCGGTCGAGTCCGTCGCCCGGCGGCTCCACGTCTGCCCCCGCACAGTGCGGCGACGGTACCGAGGCGTGTGCGACAAGATAGGCGTCAGCAGCGTCATCGAGGCCGTCGCCTGGGCCGCACGGCGCGGACTGATCTGAACCCGCCCCCGAGACCCTGCATTCCCGCACCACACGCGTCCGCGCCCTGCCGAGCCTTCCGGCTGCGGCAGGGCGCGGTGCTGTCGGTGGGTCAGGAGAGCAGGTCGGCGAGCGCCGTGTAGCTGCGCTGGGCGGCGCCGAACGAGCCGGGCGGGTTGGGCCGGGTGTCGGGGGCGGTGTCCTGCTCCCAGATGCCGTGGTGGTTGCCGAACGGCCCGATCGCGTGGATGAAGCGGTGGTAGGGCATGTCACCGGCGCCGAACTCGGTCATGTCGTAACCGTCACCGGCGTTGGGGTCGGACGTGCCGTCCTTCATGTGGAACAGCGTGTACCGGTAGGGGTGGTTGCGCACGTACGCGGCGGGGTCGAAGCCGGGGTAGCGGAACCGGCCGACGAAGGCCCAGTACACGTCCATCTCGAGGTAGACATGGGCGGGGTCGGTGTTCTGCAGGAACACGTCGTACAGGCGCACCGCGGGCTGGTCCGCGGCGAAGGCGAACTCGGCCCAGTGGTTGTGCTGGTAGAGCTTGAGTCCGCGCGCCGACGCGGCCGCGCCCCAGCGGTTGAATTCCTCGGCGGCCGCCTGGTACCCGGCGACCGTGGGGGTGTCCGAGGGGGCGTTCGGGGTCCCGATGTTGGGCATGCCGAGGATCTCGGCGTTGTCCAGCTCCTGCTGCAGGTTGCTGCGGAAGCTGCCGATGCCGATGTGGCTGCCGATGGCTCGCAGGCCGTTGTCGTCGAGCAGCCTGCGGATCTCCTGGACGGTGATCTGCCGGCCGAGGATGGCGGTGTCCTGGGTGTAGCCGGCGAACTCGACCTCCTTGTAGCCCATCCGCGACAGTTCCTCGAAGACGGCGCGGAAGCCGAGTTGGTAGACCTTGTCGCGGACGCTGTAGAGCTGGATGCCGATGGCGTCCTTGGGGATGCTCAGGGCGGCGCCGTGGGGCGGGGCGTCCGGGGCGGGCGTCTGGGCGGCGGCGGGGACCGCGCCGGCGAGGGTTGCCGCACCGATGGCCACCGTGCCTGCGGCTGCCGCACGCAGGAAGCCTCTGCGGTCGAAGTCATGGGCGAACTGACCCATCATCACTCCTTCGTTGGGAAGCACCCGGCCGCGCTGGGCTGCGGCGAGGGGCCGTCAGGGGGAGCCGCCCCGCCCGGTGTCCGGGCGGCGTGGTGGTACGGGGCGTTCCTCGGCCGGGACGTCCGGCGGACGGGCGGTCGGCGGAACCGGGTGCGGGGCGACCGGAGTCGCGCCCGGTGAGCAAGGGCGGTGCGGGCCGCCGAGGTGTGCTCCCCGCGGCCCGCGCGATGGCGGCAGGAGTGCCCCGACGCGTCCCTTGAGGACGATGAACGCCTGAAGTCGTCGATAGTTGAGCACAGATCGGCGTCACTTTTCACTGGATGAGCAAAAGATGTGTCCACTTCAGGGCGCAAAACGCTGCTACCGAGCAGTACCTCCTTGACGGGCCAAGGTCAGGGAGCCACGCTCATGACGCTTCACCAGGGGGCCGCGAACCCCTGCGAGCCCTCTCTTCCTCCCACGGCCACCCGCCCGCTCCACCGATCGCTCGGCTCCCGCCGGCCCGGCCATCCGGACCCGGCCGGCCTCGCGCGACGCGACCGCTCGCGCCGATGTCCATCGCAGCGCCCCAGAGAGGCAGGCAGTACGTGCGTACACCAGTAAGCCGGCTACTCACCGCCACGTTGAGCACCATGCTCGGCGTGGGGGTCGCGGTGGCCGGAACGACGTCGTCCGCGCATGCGCGCACCCCGGCACCGGACAGCACGGCAGCGGCCGCCTCCGCCGCCGCGACGTCCGACTTCCAGCAGGTCACGCTGGCCAAGGGACCGGAGCAGGTGGGCGAGCCGATGGGGCTCGCGGTGCTCCCCGACGGCAGCGCACTGCACAGCTCCCGTGACGGCACCGTCTACCACACGACCCTCGACGGTCTCACCGACGTGGCGGCGAAGCTCTCGGTGTACACCCATGACGAGGACGGGCTGCAGACCATCGCGATCGACCCGCACTTCGCCAAGAACCACTGGGTGTACGCGTACTACGCGCCACGGCTCGACACGCCCACGACCGACGCCCCGGAGAACGGGACGGCCGCCGACTTCGCGCCGTACAAGGGCTACAACCAGCTGTCCCGGTTCACGTTCAGCGACGGCAGACTGGACCTGTCCAGCGAGAAGAAGATCCTGCGCGTCGACACCGACCGCGGGCAGTGCTGCCACGTCGCGGGCGACATGCACTTCGACGGCGACGGCAACCTGCTGCTGAGCACCGGCGACGACTCCAACCCGTTCGAGTCCGACGGCTACGCCCCCATCGACCGGCGCCCGGGCCGCAACCCCGTCTTCGACAACGAGCGCTCCACGGCCAACACCAACGACCTGCGCGGCAAGCTGCTGCGGATCAAGGTGCACGACAACGGCACCTACACGGTCCCGGACGGCAACCTGTTCCCCAAGGGCACGGCCAAGACCCGTCCCGAGATCTACGCGATGGGCTTCCGCAACCCCTTCCGGTTCAGCGTCGACAAGAAGACCGGCGTGATCTACCTGGCCGACTACGGCCCGGACGCCAGCAGCGCGGACCCCAAGCGCGGGCCCGAGAACACCGTCGAATTCAACCGGATCACCAAGCCCGGCTTCTTCGGCTGGCCGTACTGCATCGGCGACAACACGCCGTACGTGCAGTACGACTTCGCCACCAAGGAGTCCGGTCAGCCCTTCGACTGCGCCCACCCGGTGAACGACGCTCCCCTGAACACCGGCCTGAAGAACCTGCCCCCGGCCCAGCCGGCCTGGATCTGGAACCACTACGCGGGCAACCCGCTGTTCCCCCAGCTCGGCGGGGAGGGCGCGCCGATGGGCGGCCCCGTGTACCACTACGACTCGGCGCTGAAGTCCCAGGTCAAGTTCCCCGAGAGCTATGACGGGAAGTTCTTCGCCTACGAGTTCGGCGCCCACTGGATCAAGCCGGTCGCCTCCGACGGCAGCGGAAAGATCCAGTCGATCGACACCTTGACCAACGGCAACGACTGGGCCCGTCTGGTCGAGCCCATCGACACCGAGTTCGGTCCGGACGGCTCGCTGTACGTGCTCGACTACGGCAGCGCGTGGTTCGGCGGCTCCCTGGACGCCGGGCTGTACAAGATCGAGTACGCGCCGGGCAACAAGGCGCCGACCGCGGCGATCAAGACGGACACCACGTCGGGCAAGAACCCGCTGACGGTCAAGTTCGACGGGACGGGCTCGACCGACCCCGAGAAGGACGCGCTCACCTACGCGTGGGACTTCGACAACGACGGCACGACCGACTCCACGAGCGCCACTCCCTCGTTCACCTACACGGCGAACGGGCAGTACCACGCCAAGCTCACGGTCAGCGACCCGAGCGGCCGGACGGGCGTCGCCGCCGTCCTGGTCACGGTGGGCAACTCGGCGCCGGTGCTGAAGTTCTCCGAGCCTCCGAACGGGCTGACGTTCAAGGACGGGGACAAGGTCGCGTGGAAGATCGACGCGACCGACCCGGACGGCACCCCGGTGGACTGCTCCAAGGTCCAGGTCGGCTACTCGCTCGGCCATGACATGCACTCCCACAACCTCTCCCAGGCCACGGGGTGCAGCGGTACGTTCACCATGACCACGGCGGGCCACACGGACTCCGACGACTTCTACGGCATCTTCTCCGCGAGCTACACCGACAGCTCCCCGACCGCCGGGGTCCCCGACCTCACCGGCACGACACAGATCGTCCTGATGCCCAAGGGCAGGCAGGCGGAGTTCTACCGCACGCAGTCCGGCGTGCAGACGACGTCCGTCGCCGGCGCCGAGGGCGGCGAGGCGGTCACCTCGATCGACAACGGCGACTGGATCGAGTTCGACCCGTACGACCTCCAGGGCGTCGGCACGATCGACTTCCGGGCCGCGTCGAGCGGCGCCGGCGGCACCATCGAGGTCCACACCGACGCCCCCGACGGCCCGCTGGCCGGCACGGCGACGGTGGGCGACACCTCCGGCGCCTTCACCACGGTCAGCGCACCGGTGACCGACCCGGGCGGGACGCACAAGCTGTACTTCGTCTTCAAGGGCGGCAGCGGCGACCTGTTCAGCCTGGACTCCTTCACGATGAGCTGAACCACCTCGGACATGACGAAGGGCCCCTGTGCACAGGGGCCCTTCGTTCCGGTGTCGGGGCGTGCCCGGGCGGGTGCGCCCGCCGCCTCACGCCTCGTCGCGCAGGCGGGCCGCCAGGGAGGTGAGCGGTTCGGTCTCCTCGGTGTGGCCCAGCGTCGTGAGGCGGGAGACCGCAGCGTCGAGGCGGGTGAGGGCCGGGGCGGGGCGCTCCAGGTAGATGCCCTCCACGGCGGCCGCGAGGCGGACGCACTCGGCCCACTCGCCCGCCTGGTCCGCGTCGGGGCCGGGCTCTCCGACCAGGGTGAGGGCCTCCTCCAGGGCGGTCAGCGCGGTGTCGTACTCACCGGCGTAGGCGCCCACCCGTCCGTGTTCGTAGGCGAGGGCGCTGTCCAGGGAGCGGCCGCGGGCCTCGTACCCCGCGGCGCGTGCCTCGTCGGCGACCCGGCCGGCGTCGGCGAGGAAGGCGAGGGCGCCGGGCAGGCCCTCGGAGCCCTGCTGCTGGGCCTGGAGGCGGGCGAGTTCCCGCAGGCAGCTGCTGAGCTGTTCGTAGCGCGGGGCCCGGGCGTGGGCGGTCAGGGCCTGGTCCGCGGCCTCGCGGGCCCGGGCGAACTCGCCGGACTCGCCGAGGAGTACGGCGGTCTCGGCGGCGATCATGGCGTGGCTGCCGGGGTCGTCGTCCCAGCCGGCCGACTCGGCCGCGAGGGCGGCGAACTCCGCCGTGGCCGCCTTGAGGTCCTCGCCCGCGTGCAGGGCGCGGGCGCGGGTCAGGCGCAGCTGGGCGACGAGCCGGTCGTCCAGCTCTCCGGCGGCGACGTCCGGTTCGGCCAGCAGGGAGTCGAGCAGCGCGATGCAGTCCTCGACGCGGCCGAGGTCGAGGCTGAGCTGGGCCGCGTTGCTGTAGGTGCAGAACGCTTCCGTGCGGCTGCCGTGGCGAAGGTCCAGCTCCGCGGAGCGCGTCAGGTGCCGCAGTGCCTCGTCGGGGCGGCCCAGGTACATGCAGGCCTGGGCCAGGTCGCCGTGCAGGCGGGCGGTGTCGACCGTGCCGGAAGGCCACTCGGCGGCCAGGCGCAGGCTCTCGGTGAGGTCCGCGTGCGCGGCCTGCGCGTCCCGCAGGCCGAGCCGGACGCGGGCGCGCAGGCCGAGCGTGCGGGGCAGGTGCCAGGCGGGTCCGTGGGCCTTCAGCCGGTCGAGGAGGGCGTCGATCTCCGTGGCCGCGGCGGGCAGGTCGCCGGCCAGGGCGTGTGTGCTGGCCCGCAGCAGCAGGGCGCCGGAGACCTGCCCGGCGATGTCGTGCCGGGTGGCGAAGTCGAGCAGCAGGTCCACCTCCGCGTAGACGGGCGCGATGTGCTCCTTGTCTCCCGACACCTGCAGCCGCAGGCCGAGCGCGGTCGCCCGCAGCCGCAGCAGCCGGGCCTCCTGGTACGGGGTGAGGCCGGGCGTCTCCTCGTGCAGCCGGACGAGGTCCGGGTGGGCGGCGGTCAGCGCGGCGGCCTGCGCCTCGGCATCGCCGGCCCGCCCCGCGGCCTCGGCCGCCTGGAGCAGGGCGCAGGCGCGGGCGAGCGCCGCGTGTCCCGGCGCCGCGGCCTCGTCGTACAGGCGCGCGGCCTCCTCGTACAGGGCGGCGGCCTCGTCGAACCGGTCCCTGTCACCGGCCCGGCTCGCCTCGTCGGTGAGCAGGTCCGCGCGCAGCCGCACGAGCGGTCCGACGGCCGGGTCGTCGGGGTGGGCGTAGTCGGGGGCGGCGAGGAGGGTGCGCAGCCGGGCCCAGCAGGCCACCGCGTCCGGGTGTCCCTGCTCGTCCAGCGTCCGTGCGCGGGCGATGAGTTCGGGCAGTGACTCGGGGACGGCGTCGGCGGTGCGGGCGGCGGGCGCGGCGGCCGGTGCGGCGGGGGCCACGTCGTCGAGGCCACGGGTGCGCAGGGTCAGTTCCAGCGCGTCCAGGAGGGGGGCGCGCTCCAGGCGGGCCCTGCGCCGGTCGGTGTGGGCCGTGGTGCCGTTGCGGGCGTCGAAGCGGGCGGCGAGGTCGTCGGCGCGGCGGCGCACCTCGGCGCGCAGCGCGGCCACCGTCCAGGTGCGGCCCGCGTACCCGGCGGCGGGCAGTGCGCCGTGGCCGAGGAGTTCGACGCGCTGGAGGAGGACCTCCACGCCGGTGAGGAAGGCGAGCTGGTCCAGCGGCGAGTCGACCTCGTCGAACAGGGTCCGGTTCTCGGCGAGCAGTTCCAGGCCGCGTGCCTCGTTGCCGGTCAGCGCGCAGAACTCCAGGTGCCGGCCGACCTCCCCGGACATCGAGGGGTCGCGGCGGCAGGCGCGGTAGCCGGCGAGATGCAGCGCGCGGGCCCGGTCGGCGTGGCCGGTGCGCAGCAGGGGCAGCAGCGCGTAGGAGACGGAGCGGGCGGGCTCCTCCCGGCAGGACTCCTTCCCGGCCAGGACGGGCTCCCCGGTCTGCAGGGCCCGCTCGTCGTCGCCCGCGGCGAGGTGGTACAGGGCGCGTTCGCAGGTCTCGCAGGCCTCGCAGTCGCTGAGCCTGGTGCGGGTGCGGCCCGCCCACAGCTCGTAGGCGAGGGTGGTGTCCTCGCCGACGTGGGCGGCGAGCTGGTACGCCTGCCCGTAGTACGGCTGCAGTCCGAGGCCGGCCTTCTCGTACCGGTCGCGCATCTCCGTCAGCCACTGGCGCAGGCTGGCCAGCGGTATCTCGGGCAGCTGGCGCAGGGCGTTGGCCACCCACTTGAACCGCCAGAACAGCGAGTGGCGCAGGCGCTCGTCGAAGACGTCGGGCTGCTCGTCGAAGAGGGTGAGCAGGCGGGCGAAGACGACGGGCGACTTGCGGGGTTCGGAGCCGTAGGTGTACGCCTCCTGCAGTTCGAGGAGCGCGTGCACGAGCGGCCGGGGCTCCGCGAACTGCTCGGCGGCTTCGGCCAGTTCCTCGGCCGTGACGGTGCGGGGACGGCCGTAGGGGCGCCGGTCGTTCTCCTGGAGCGCCTGGTACAGCTCGTCGATGGTCTGGGGTGCGGTCGGCATCGTCAGCTGTCCTTGCGGAGGGCGTGGGCGAGAAGGTCGAGGAAGGAGCGGTTGATCAGGCTCGACTCGGCGGGCCTGAGCGGGCGCCGGGACAGCATCGCGGCCTGCCCGTACAGGGCTTCGGCGCTGGTGCGGGCCAGTTCGGGTTCGTCGATGGTGACGGCGGTGCGGACCAGCGGGTTGAGCTGGTTGAGGATCAGCTGGGCGCGCGGGGCCTCCTGGCGCAGGTGGCCGAGGATGTCGCCCCACACGCCGCCCTGCTGCTCACGGGCGAGCCGGGAGCGGGTGCGTTCGTGCCGGGCCTCGCGGCTGTCGAGGAGCAGGGCGGGGGCGGAGGCGGGCTGGAAGGTGCGCAGCGCGACGTCGCAGTCGAAGACGGCGAGGGCGTCGCGGGCCAGGGTGAGGTAGGCCGCGGCGGCCAGTTCCGTCTCCCGGTCGACGGGGTCGAGGTGGGCGGTGAGCGTGCCCGGGTCGAGGTCGGCGACGCTGACCTCCGGCCTGATCTCCGGCAGCCGGTGGACCAGTTCGCGGTCGTAGGTGTAGCCGCCGTTGACGACGCCGAGTCCGGCGGCCGAGGCGATCGCCGCGATCTGCCGGAACTCCTCCACGCTGGAGGTCACGAGCACGGTGCGGTGGGTGCGGGCGAACTCGTCCAGCGTGGCGTGTCCGTCGGTGGTCTCGAACGGCAGCCAGGGCAGCAGCATCCGCAGGATCTCGTCGTCGTGCACGGCCAGCGACTTCACGGCCAGGTGGTGGGCCTGCAGGAAGCGGCCGAGGAGGTCGGGGTCGCTGGCGGCGGTGCGGGCGATCCACGCGCGCAGCCGTTCGGCGAGGGCGTCGCGTACGGCGGCGAGGGTGTCGTCCTCGTACAGGGACTCGCGGGACGCCGTCGGGCGCAGGCTCTCGGCGTCGACGACGCAGCGGACGAAGAACGCCCACTCGGGCAGGATCTCCGCGGCCTGCTCGGACAGCAGCATGCCCTTGACGTGCACGCGGTGGCCGTGGCGGCGCCCGGCCGGCACCGCCTCGGGCAGCACGCACGCGATGCCCTTCAGGCCCACGGCCGGCAGGTCCAGTTCGATGGTGTCCAGCGGCGTGAAGGCGAAGACCTCCTCGCCGTACGCGGCCAGCGCGCGGGAGCGTGCGCCCGGGGTGGGGTACGTGCGCGCCCAGGGCGCGGGCTCGGGGTTGACGGGCGCGCCCGGACCGCCGGTGCCGTCGTCGAAGGTCACCGGGTGGCGCAGCAGGGAGCCGAAGTGGCGGGCCAGCGCGTGCACCTGCGCGGGGCGGGTCCACTCGCCGGCGTCGGCGCGCGGGGTCAGGGTGACGGTGGTGCCGGGCCGGGGGCGGGCGGAGGCGGGCAGGGTGCGGACGGCGTAGCTGCCGTCGCCGCGTCCGCGCCACTCCACGGCGGGTGCGTCGGGGGTGCGGGCGGAGCGGCTCAGGACGTGGATCTCGTCCGCGACCAGGAAGCAGGAGAGCAGGCCGATGCCGAACTGGCCGATGAAGTCGCCGCGTTGCTCGGCGATCTGATCGGTGCGCTTGCTGCTGCGGCCGATCGTGGCGAGGAAGGTGTGCACGTCGGCCTCGGTGAGGCCGACGCCGTCGTCCTCGACCCGTACGACCGATCCGTCGGCGTACAGGCGGATGCCGAACGCGTCGGCGTGGGCGGCGGGTTCGAGGCCGTGCCGGGCGGTCAGCGCGTCCACCGCGTTCTGCATCAGTTCGCGCAGGTAGACGCGGGGGCTGGAGTAGAGGTGGTGGGAGAGGAGGTCGACGAGGCCGCGCAGATCCACCTGGAAGGTGCGGTCGGCGCCGGCTGGGCCGGAAGGTGTGTCGGGCAGAGTCATCGGGCAGTCCGGGGTGAGGGGAATCGTGGAGTGGCGGGCGGGGTGGCGGGGTCAGGCGGTGCGCCGGAAGCGGGCGTACATCTTCTCCGGCTGCGCCATGTACTGCCATGGCCATGGGGTGTAGGCGTCGCCCAGCTCGTGGAAGACACGCGGGGCCACGCTGCTCTCGGCGGACAGCGCCAGCGCCATGGCGAACATGTTGAAGTCCTGCTGCCAGCCCGGGCGCCGCTCGTAGGCGGGGTGGAGGATGCTGTGCTCGGCCGCGTCCCTCAACTCGGCCTGGATCCGGGGATTGTCGAGGCAGTCCTTGCTGTCCGACTCCACCCAGTCCTCGATGTGCGCCATGGCGATCACACAGCCGAGGCGGTGGCCCTCGGGCGCCCGGGCGAACGCCTCGCGGGCGAACGCCAGGGCCTGGCCCGGCTCGCCGCCCCAGCGGGGCTGCAGCTGCGACACCCACTCGATGTGGGTCTCCAGGTCCAGCGGGTCGCGGCGCAGGGCGGCGTCGAGCCGGGTCTCGGTGACGACGGGGCCCAGCGACATGCCGCGGGCGGAGGTCAGCAGCCGGCGCCACGGTGTGATCCAGTCCGGCCGCGACTCGGCCGCCTCGAAGAGCTGCTCCTCGGCGATGTGGAGCCGCTCGTGGAAGATCCGCCACTGCTCCTGGGTGACGTCCACGGCACGCGCGGAGGTGCGCGCCTCCCAGGCCCAGGCGATGTGGCGCGCCCCGGAGATCAGCAGGGCCGTCGCCCGGTGCTCCTTGTCCTCCTCGATGGCGCGGCCGATCCAGTCCTGCACACCGTCCAGGTCGGCCAGCTCGGCGAGGACGAGGTGGTCGCGGCCGGGATCGAAGGGGGCCAGCGCCGCCTTGACCGCCGGCCAGTCGCCTCTGCCTGCCGCCTCCACCAGCGCAAGCACCCGGGTGTCCCCGAGCGCGTGCAGCGTGTACATCCCGTTCTTCTGCGGGCGCGGCACGGGCAGGGCGTGCGGATCCGCCACCGGTCTGTCCCCACCCCTGCCGAACAGCTTGCCGAACATGCCGCGCCCTCCCCAGGTTCCGCGTGATCGTTCGGTGCAGCATAAGCGCCACCACCGACACCGCTTCCACAGGGTTTCCACCGGCGCCTCACGCCCCGCCCGGCCGTCAGCAAGCGAGGACCGCGACCCTGAGGTCGGGGTCCTCGCTGCCGTGCCGGGGCGCCGGGCGGTGGGTGATCAGGTCAGGACGAGTTCCAGTACGGTGACCGAGAGCGGCGGCACGGTGCTGGTGAAGGACGGTGCCGCGCCGGTCACGGTGGTCGTCCTCGGCACCAGCGTGCCGGGGTTGGTCAGCGTGTTGGTGGTGGTGCGCGCGGGGCCGGTCAACACCGTCGCGGTGGCCTGCCTGTTGACCCCCTTGGCCAGTCCCTTCAGCTCCACCGGCACGCTCAGCTTCTCCGTCCCGGAGTTGACGACCGCGAGGTAGAGGCGGTTCCCCGAGCGGGTGGCCACGGTGGCGAGGCCGGGCAGCGCACGCGCGGTGGCCGGCAGCACCGTGTCGCCGAGCCTGCTCGTCAGCATGTGCTGCGCCCAGTAGCTGGGCGACACATAGCTGGTGAGGTTGTCGTAGGCGATCAGGTTGGTGGCCCACACGTTGTTCTTGACGTGCGAGAAGAGCGGCGCGTAGCACTCCATGAGGACCTGGTCGGAGTTGCGGATCAGACCGGCCAGCCAGGCGGCGTCGCCGAGCGCCGCGTTGAGGTCGGGGGTGGGGCGGCCCTCCTGCGCGGCCCACTCTCCGACGAACACCTTCGTTGAGCCGCGGTCCCGGTTGTCGTACTTGTGGGTGGAGGCCTGGGCGGCGGACGGCGCGAGGTAGTAGTGCTCGTCGATCAGGTCCGGCGTGCGGCTCGTCACCGGCGTCGTGGCGATCAGCTTCAGATGCGGGTACGTCGCCTTGATCGCGTCGTGGAAGGCCGCGAACCGCTCGTCGTACGACCCCGAGGTGTCGAACCAGTCCTCGTTGCCGATCTCGACGAACTCCAGCGGGAACGGCTCCGGATGTCCGTCGGCGGCACGCCGTGCGCCCCAGGTGCTGGTGGCCGGACCGGTGACGTACTCGATCTCGTCCAGCGCGTCCTGGACGAACGGCTTCAGCGCGTCCCCGGTGACGTGTTCCCCCTTGAGGGAGTAGCCGGCGTACACGGCCAGGACCGGCTGGGCGCGCATGTCCTCGGCCCATTGCAGGTATTCGAGGAGTCCGAGGCCGTCCGTGGACCAGTAGCCCCAGGCGTCGTCCATGTGGCCGGGGCGCTCCCAGACCGGGCCGATGGTGGTCTTCCAGTCGAACCGGGTCGCGATCGTGTTGCCCTCCAGGTAGTTCCCGCCGGGCAGGCGCAGGAACTTCGGCTTCAGGGCGACCAGTTTGTCCATCAGGTCGATGCGCAGGCCGTTGGGCCGGTCGTTGTAGGTGGGCGGGAAGAGGGACACATGCTGGAGCCACAGCGTCTCGCCCGCGGCGGCGGGGTCGGCGGTGGTGACGGTCAGCCTCGCGTCACCGGTCACGGGGGTGCGCGAAGGGGTGCGCAGGGTCAGCTCGAAGGGGCGGCCGGGGAAGGCGGTGCCGATGTGCGGCACATGGGCGGACGCGTACACGGTCTTGCCGTCCGCCGACTCTATGGCCACCGTGAGCGGGCCGATGCGCCGCGAGGCCTTGGCGAACAGCCGGGCGGTGTAGGTGGTTCCGGGCCGCACCGGTATGCCCCAGAAGCCGTCGTTGGCGACGCCGGCCCGGTTTCCGGCCCCGGTGCCGCTGGGCAGCACGACCTTGAGGGAACGGTCGAGCGCGGCGTTGAGCGGGGTCGCGGTGTCGAGCGCGAGGGTCGTCCCGCCGACGGCGGACCAGTGGACGGGCTCGGTGTCACTGGCCATCATCGAGCGGTTCTGCACCAGTTCGGCATAGATGCCGCCCTCCCCGGAGTGGTTGATGTCCTCGAACATCAGCCCGGGGAGGATGGGCGACACGGCGTGCGCGGGGCTGCCGACGTCCACGCTCAGCAGCGGCGTCGTGGTCTCCACGGGGACCCCGGCCAGCGCGGCGACCTGCTCGGAGGTGAGGGCGGAGGGGAACATCCACACGTCGTCGATCAGGCCGTGCCACTGGTCGACGTGCCCGCCGCCGTACAGCGCACGGCCGATGGCGGTGTCGCCGCTGCCGGCCCAGCCCGCCGTGTAGGCGGTCTCCCCCTCCAGCACGCCGTTGACGTAGAGGCGGATGACACCGGCGGCCGGGTCGCTGACGCCGGTCAGGTGGGTCCAGGTGTCGGTGGCGGGGGCGGAGGCGGCGGCCGCCACGGCGGCGTTCTGCGGGGCGTCCGAGGCCAGCCGGGCGAAGGCGAAGGTGCCGGTGTCGTCGCGCAGCCCCAGGTAGAAGGAGCTGACGGCCTTGCCGTCGATGCTGACGGCGGTCTGGTAGCCGCCGAGCTGGGCGAGGTTCACCCAGGCGCCCACCGAGAACGCCTTCGAGGTGTCGAGGGCCGGCCCGGACGCCGTGGCGTTGCCGCCCGCCGTGAGACGCAGGCTGTGGGCGCCGGCCTTTCCGGTGCCCCAGCCGGCCGCGCCCTGCAGCGTGGCGGTACGGCCGCTGCCGGAGGAGTCGGCGGCCGAGGTGCCGGAGCCCTCGTCGAAGGCCCAGTGGGCGGCTGCGGCGGGGAGGTCCGCGGCGGCGGCGCCCGCGGCGGTGCCGGTGAGTTGGGCGGCCCCGGCGGGAGCGGCGGCGGCGAAGGTCCCGGCGAGGGAGGCCGCGCCCAGGACGCTGAGGACGGTTCTGCGCGGCACTCCGGCTTCTGAAGGCATGCGGCTCATTCCTTTGTGACGGACCGTTGCGTTGCGTACGGCCAACCTCGTGCGATATTTCGAACGACGGTCGGTACTTCGAGCAGCAGGGATCCTAAGGTTTCGGAGCGACCCGTCAACACCCCTCGTACGGCAATGCTTCTCTTGGCCCCGGCCGCCCCAGGCCTCTCAAGAGGCAGACGCACAGCAGGACTTCGCCGGCGACGAGGACGGCACCGCCCGCGCCGGTGTCACTGCGGCACGGCCGGCACCAGCGGTCCAGCGGGACCCCGGCCGCCCGGGGCCCCTCTCCATCAGGAGGCACGGCAACCACCGAAGCGCAGACGTGCGGCGGCGCGACGCTCCCCGAACCTCCCGCGCAGTCCGGCCGGTTCTAGGCGGCGAACGCGTCGACGCCCGTCAGTTCCGCCGACAGGTCCCACAGCCGAGCCGCCTGCTCCGGGTCGATCGCCCAGTCCTTCACACCGAACCGCTCCTCGCCCTGCGGCGCGGGCTCGGCGATGTCGCAGTCCTCCAGATAGACGCCGCCGATCCCGTCCAGCTGCGGCGAGGTCGCCGCCCACACCTGGGTGGCCGCACCCTGCTGCGGGGTCTTGAAGCCCTGGGGGTTGAGCACGTTGCCGTCCTCGTCGATCCAGCCGCGCTCGATCATCTCCTCCTTGGCCAGGTGCCGTTGGAGCGGGGTGATGATGCCGCCGGGGTGCAGCGCGAAGGCACGGACGCCGGCGTCGCGGCCGAGCTTGTCGAGCTGGACGGCGAACAGGACGTTGGCGGTCTTGGCCTGGCCGTAGGCCGCCCACTTGTCGTAGCCCCGGCGCCAGTGGAGGTCGTCCCAGCGGATGCCGGAGAGGTGGTGGCCGCGCGAGGAGACGGAGACGACCCGGGCGCCGCCCGGCGCGATCGCGGGCCACAGACGGTTGACGAGGGCGAAGTGACCGAGGTGGTTGGTGGCGAACTGGGCCTCCCAGCCCGGCCCCACCCGAGTCTCCGGGCACGCCATGATCCCGGCGCTGTCGATCACCAGGTCGAGGGTCCGTCCGGACGCAAGGAACCGCTCCGAGAAGCCGCGCACACTCTCCAGGTCGCCGAGGTCCAGCTCGTCCAGTTCGACTCCGGAGACGTCGGTCAGCGCCTGCTCGGCCACGGCCGGGCGGCGGGCGGGCACGACCACGCGGGCCCCGGCCCTGGCGAGCGCCCGGGTGGTCTCCAGGCCGATCCCCGAGTAACCGCCGGTGACGAGGGCGAGCTTCCCGGTCAGGTCGATGCCCTGCAGGACGTCGTCGGCGGTGCTGGTGGCGCCGAAACCGGATCCGATCTTGTGCTGTGCAGTACTCATGCCCAGAACGCTACGAATTCGAGCGCGCTCGAAGTCAAGCGGAGCTGTGAGCCGGCACGGGCACATGCCGCACCCTGGAAGGAGGAGGTGTCACGGCGGAAGAGGTGGCGTGATGCGAACCAGCGACGAGATCTATCACCGCGTCCGCTGGGACCCGCGGTTCGACCCGGCCCGGTTCGTGCTGGGGATCAGCCGGCGCGGGGGTGGCTGCACACGCCTCCCGCTGTCCTCCTTCGTCCCCGGGGGCGACATCCCGTGGCACCGGGTGGTCTTCATCGAGGCGGACGGCGAGGTGCTCTGGGACCGGACCACGGGTGTGGACCGCATCGACGCGTCGGGCGCCGGCCGGGTGCGGGACCGGCGAGAAGACCTGGCTTTCGGCACGAGCCCCGGCACGGCCGGGCCCTCCGGTGGCCTGGACGTGCCGCCGACGGCCCGCACGGCGGTGGCCTGGATCCCGCCCGCGGAGCTGTGGCCGCCGATCCAGGACATCCGCCGGGACTACGATCCGCAGATCCACCGCTGGCCGCCGCACGTCAACGTGGTCTTCGGTTTCGTACCGGAGTCCGAGTTCGAGCGGGCCGCCCCGCTGCTCACCGCGGCGGCGGCCGCGATCCCGGTCTTCACCGCCCGGCTGGACGGGGTGCGCGCCTTCCGGCACCGGGCGTACTGCACCGTGTGGCTCGACCCGGCGGCGGCCGGCAACGCGCCGTGGGCGGAGCTGCACCGCGCACTGCGGCAGCGGTTCCCGCGCTGTCGTGGGCCCGCCGAGGAGTTCACCCCGCATCTGTCCCTCGGCCGGACCCGGGACCCGCAGCAGGTCGGCGCCGACTGCGCCGCCCGGCTCGAGGCCATGACGGCGACGGTCTGGGAACTCGTCCTGCTCTCCCGCCGGGGCGACGGCCCGATGCGGCCACGGGCCACGGTCGCCCTGCGAACCGGCGAGATCCGCCGGCTGCCCCCACCCGGCCCGGAAGCGCCGGGCCCGGAGGACACGGCATGGCTCACCCCGATCACCGACAGATGAGGACCTACGGCCGGGAGCCGCCGGGCCCGACCCGTCAGCACATCGGCATCCGCCCGAGTGCTGACGGACCAGCAGTGCCGCCCTCTCAGACGCCGACCGGCCTGGCCGGGCCGGGGACGTTGCGGAAGCGGAACGGCTCCGGTTCGCGGCCGGCCTGGACGAACCAGCACTCCCCGGTGCCGTCGCCGGTGACGATCCGCACCACGGTGTCCGCGACGGCCTCGGCCGGGATGACCGGCAGACCCTGCTCGGAGAGCATGCCGCGCAGGTGGTCGATGATGCGCGACTCGGCGAACCCGGGGCAGACCGCGTTGAAGCGCACGTTGTCCGGGGCGAGAGCCGGGCCGAGGGAGCGCGCGAGTCCCACGACCGCGTGCTTGTTGGCCGCGTACAGCGGATCGAGCGGCACCGCGGCGAGGCCCGCCAGCGACGCGGTGGCCACGATGGATCCTCCGCCGCGAGCCCGCAGCGCGGGCAGCACCGCGTGGGTGCCGAAGACCACGCCGTCGAGGTTGGCGCCCATCGCCCGGCGGTAGCGCGCCGGGTCGAAGTCCTCGCCGACCCCGCAGCCGGTGGCCACGCCCGCGTTGAGCAGGGCGATGTCGACGCCGCCGTACTGCTCCTGGGTGAACTCCACCAGCGCGCGGTTGGCGTCGAGGTCGGAGACGTCGCAGGCGCGGAAGTGGCCGTCGACCAGGTCGGCCACCTCCCGCCCGCCCTGCGCGTCGAGGTCGGCGACGACCACGCGCGCGCCCGCTCTCGCCAGTGCCAGCGCCGAGGCCCGGCCCAGTCCGCTCGCGGCGCCGGTGACGATCGCCACCTTGCCGTGGAGCACCCCGCCGTCTTCCTGCTCTCCGTGCGGGGCGGCGGCCCCGCCGCCGACGGCGGTCATGCCAGCTCCAGCACGAGTTTGCCGACGTTCTCGCCGCGGAAGAGCATCTGCAGGATCTCGGGGAAGTCGTCCACGGTGCCCCGCACCACGTGTTCCTTGACCTTGATGCGTCCGTCGCCGATCCAGGCGGCGATCTCCCGCGCGGCCTCCCCGTAGCGCTTGGCGTAGTCGAAGACGACGAAGCCCTCCATGCGGGCGCGGCGCACCAGCAGCGACAGGTAGTTGGACGGGCCCTTGACCGGTGTGGCGTTGTTGTACTGGCTGATCGCGCCGCAGACGACCACGCGCGCGTGCATCGCCAGCCGGGTCAGGGCGATGTCGAGGATGTCGCCTCCGACGTTGTCGAAGTAGACGTCGATGCCGTCGGGGGCGTGCTCGCGCAGCGCCTTCTTGACGTCGTCGGCGCGGTAGTCGATCGCCGCGTCGAAGCCCAGCTCGCCGGTGAGCACGGCGCACTTCTCCGGCCCGCCGGCGATGCCCACGACGCGGCAGCCCTTGGCCTTCGCGATCTGGCCGGCGATGGTGCCGACCGCGCCGGCCGCCCCGGACACCACGACGGTCTCGCCCTCCTTCAGCGCCCCGACGTCCAGCAGTCCGAAGTAGGCCGTCATGCCGGGCATGCCCAGCGCTCCCAGGTAGGTCGAGGGCGGGGCGAGGGAGGTGTCGATCTTCATCGCGCCCCGGCCGTCGGAGACGACGTACTCCTGGACGCCGAAGGTGCCGACGACGTGGTCGCCGGGCTGGAAGCCGGGGTGGTCGGAGGCGGTGACCTCGATGACCGATCCGGCGCGCATCACCTCTCCGATGCCCACCGGCGGCAGGTAGGAGGGGCGGTCGTCCAGCCAGCCCCGCATGGCCGGGTCCAGGGAGATGACGCGCGTCCGGCCGGCGAACCGGCCCGGACCCGGTTCTTCGAGCGGTGCGGAACAGTGCTCCCAGTCTTCGGGTTTCACGTCGCCCACGGGGCGGGCTGCCAGACGGATCTGACGGTTGGTCGCGGACATCGCGCCTCCTGTTGTCGCGGCTCCCGCGACCATACCGACCAGTAGGTAGGTCCGGTGACGTGACATTCCCCACAGGTCGTCCAGGCGGCCAGGGGGCTAGGGTCCGGGGGCCGTGGACCCTCCGGCGGATCGCCGTCGACCGGATGCCGCATCGAGCCGAAAACGTGATTTTCGGCGGGGTTATCAGGCATTCCAACCAGTCGGTATCGTGCGCCGCCACACCGACGCTTCACCGCCACCTCCCACGGATCCGAGCCGCACCGGAAGGCCATGCGATGACACACCCCGACGACCGGTACCCACCGCCAGCACCGCCGGGATGGGCACAGCGGACCGAGGCCCATGGCCACGCCCACCGGCCCGAGCCGTACGGGCAGGCTCCACGACAGGAGTCGTACGGACACCACGCCCCGCAGGACGCCCCGTACGGATACGACGCCTTCGACCACGACCTGTACGGACAGGTCCCCCGGCGCGAGCCGCACGCGCACGAGAGCCGTTCGCACGGCGCCGACCTCGCCGCCCTCCGCTCGGCCTACCGGGTGCTCCGCCGGGTCTCCACGCTCACCGCGCTCGGTTCCTTCGCGGTGTACGTGGTCCTGTCCTGCTGTGCGCCGGACCTGATGGGTTCCAGGATCGCCGGAGAACTGAGCCTGGGGATGGGCCTGGGGATCCTCCAGCTCGTCGTCACCTTCGCCGCCGTCCTCTGGTACGGCCGCAGCGCACGGCACTTCGTGGACCCGCTGGCGCTGGCCGTCAGGGAGCGGGCGGTCCGGCCGGGCCCAGACGCCGGGGTGGCGAGATGAACGACTTCGGCTCGGGCACGCAGGCGATCGTCCTGGTCCTGTTCAGCACCCTGGTGACCCTCACCCTGCTGATGTGCGTGATGGCGGGGCCGGACCGCGACGACCTGACGAACTTCTACACCGGCTACCTCTCGCTCACCCCGCTCAAGAACGGCCTGGCGATCGCGGGCGACTACATCTCCGCGGCCACGGTGCTGAGCACCACCGGCATCATCGCGCTCGCCGGATACGACGGTTACGTGCTGGCGGTCAGCACCGCCCTGTCGCTGGTGCTGCTGATGTTCCTGCTGGCCGAACCGCTGCGCAACTCCGGCAGTTTCACCATGGGCGACGTGCTGGCCCGCACCGTGCCCGGACGGGCCGTGCGCATCGCCTCCTGCGTGGTGACGCTCTCGGCGACGCTCCCCTTCCTGGTCGTCCAGCTCTCCGGGGCCGGGTCGCTGCTCACCTTCATCGTGGGCCTGCCGCACGAGACCGGCGCCAGGACGGCGTGCATCGTCCTGGTCGGCAGCCTGATGATCATCTACGCGGCGATCGGCGGCATGCGGGGCACCGCGCTCATCCAGATGATCAAGATCGTGATCCTGCTCGGCACCAGCGTCACCGTCGCCGCCCTGGTCCTCAACCGCTTCGACTGGAACCTCGACGCGCTGCTCCGGGCCGCCGAGCACGGCAGCGGAGCGGGCCCGGCCTTCCTCCGGCAGGGCATCCAGCTGGGGACGTCGGCGAGCGAACGGCTGGACTTCGCCAGTCTGCAGATCACCGTGATCCTCGGCGCGGCCTGCCTGCCGCACATCACGATGCGCCTGTACTCCGCCCGGGACGTGCCCGCCGTGCGCCGCTCCATGTCCTGGGCGGTCGGCACGGTCACCACGTTCTGCCTGACGGTGATCATCATGGGCACGGGCGCGGCGGCCCTGGTCGGATCGCGGTACATCACCGCCGTCGACCCGCACGGCAGGACGTCGGTGCTCATGCTGTCCCGGGCGCTCGGCGGCGGCGCCGGCTCCGTGGGCACGACCGTTCTCTACGCGGCCATGGCGGGCACGGTGTTCATCACCCTGCTGTCCTCCGTCGCGGGCATGACGCTGGCCGCGGCCTCGTCGCTCGCCCACGACCTGTTCGCCCATGTGGTACGGCGGGAACGGGCGGCGCCGCGTACGGAGATGACGGTGGCGGCGTGGACGAGCGTGGGGGTGGGGACCGTCGCCATCCTGCTCTCCGTCCTGGTCCAGGACTGGGACGTCGCCGTACTGACCACGCTGGCGATCTGCATCGGGGCGTCGGCCGTGGCCCCCGCGCTGACCTACTCGCTGTTCTGGCGCGGGTTCACCCGCACCGGCCTGCTCGCCAGCCTCTACGGCGGCACGGCCTGCGCGCTGGTGCTGATGGTCTTCGGCAAGGCCGTCTCCGGCACTCCGGCCGCTGTCTTCCCGCATACGGACTTCCACTGGTTCCCGATGCAGTCCACCGGCCTGGTCTCGGTGCCGTTCGGCTATCTGGCGGGCTGGCTGGGCAGCCGCCTGGACCACCGGCGCCGCGCCGCCGGCAGCCGCGAGAACCGGCGGCTGTACGAGGAGAGCGAGGCACGGCTGCTGGCCGCGGCCGAATGACCCGGTCACTGTGAAGTGCCTCACCGGGCGGGGCTGTCGGCACCCACGAACTGCCTGGTCGGCAGCCCCGTCCGGGATCCGGCGACCGCCTGATGGCCGGATCCGTCAATAATCTGTCATTGCAGCCAGTACGGCGGCCGATACAGGCTGTGACCGTGGCAGAGCGACGTGTTGTGGTGGTGGTGTACGCGGGCGCCATGGCCCTGGACATCACCGGACCCATCGAAGTGTTCGACACCGCCAACCGGCTCCTCGCCCCGGCGGCCGCCCCCTACCGGATCGACCTGGTCTCGGCCGAGGCGCCGCTGGTGCGCACGAGTTCCGGCGTGAGCGTGGCGGCTTCCCCGCTTCAGGAGGGGCAGGGAGCCATCGACACCCTTCTCGTGCCGGGCGGGTGGAGTCTCGGCGACGCGCTGCGCGACCGGGCGCTGGTCTCGTGGATCGGCGAGGCGGCGGCCCGGTCGCGCAGGGTCGCCTCCGTCTGCGGCGGATCCTTTCTGCTGGCCGAGGCGGGCCTCCTGGACGGCAGACGCGCCACCACGCACTGGGCGTACAGCGAGGCGATGGCCGGCCGCTATCCGGACGTGACGGTGGACGCCGAGCCGATCTTCGTCTGGGACGGCCCCTACGTGACCTCCGCGGGCGTGTCGACCGGGATCGACATGGCGCTGGCCCTGGTGGAGGCCGACCACGGCGCGGCGCTCGCGCTGGAGACGGCGCGCTTCCTGGTGCTCTTCCTCAAACGGCACGGAGGACAGCCCCAGTTCAGCGCCGTCCTGGACGCCCAGCTGGCCGACCATCCGCCGATCCGCACCGCGCAGGAGTGGATCCTGGAGAACCTGCACCATCCCTTACCCGTGGCCGACATCGCCCGGCGGGCCAACATGAGCGTGCGCAACTTCGCCCGGGTCTTCCGGCGCGAGGTGGGCACGACCCCCGGCCAGTACGTCGAGCGGACGCGCATCGCCCGCGCGCGCGAACTGCTGGAAACCACCGATCTGTCGATGAGTCAGATAGCGGGCCGCTGCGGGTTCGGCGCCCCCGAGACGTTCTGCCGCTCCTTCGGACGCACCCTGGGGCTCACGCCGAAGGAGTACCGGCACCGCTTCCAGACCGTCTCGCCGTCCGGCCTCATCGACCGGCACCACGAGACGGAGAGGACCCCCGCATGACCACCACGACCCCCCACTTACCCACGGCAGGCACGGTACGCCTGGCCGACCACCTCGCCGCGGAACTCGCCCGGGCCGGCGTCACCCACCTGTTCGGCGTCGGCGGCGCGAACATCGAGGACCTGTACGACGCCGTTCACCGCGGCGGCACCCTCCGCCCCGTCGTGGCCAAGCACGAGTTCTCCGCCGTCACGATGGCCGACGGGTACGCGCGGACCACCCGGCGCCTGGGCGTCGTCGCCGCCACCTCGGGCGGCGGGGCGATGAACCTGATTCCGGGCCTGGCTGAGGCGTACGCGTCCCGGGTGCCCGTGCTGGCCCTGGTGGGCCAGCCGCCGACCGGCCAGGAGGGCCACGGGGCGTTCCAGGACTCCAGCGGCAAGGCGGGCTCCTTCGACGCCCGGGAGGTCTTCGCACCGGTCTCCCGGTTCTGCGCCCGGGTCGAGGACGCGGACTCGCTCCTGGAGTTGCTTCCCCGAGCGGTGGCCGCGGCCCAGGCAGAGCCGCGCGGTCCGGCGGTCCTGCTGCTGCCCAAGGACGTCCAGCAGGCGCGGATCCGGTTGCCCGGCCGCGTCCCGGCGCCGGCGCCGGCGGCACCGGCGACAGACCTCGACAGCGCGGCCCTCACCGCCGTGGCGGACACCCTTCGCGGGGCCGGCCGCGTCCTCGTCATCGCCGGAGAGGGCGTCGCCGCCGCGGACGCGCGCGCGGAACTGGCCGGACTGGCCCGGCACCTCGGCGCGTGGGTGGCGGTCACCCCGGACGCCAAGGACGTCTTCGACAACCGTGACCCTCGCTTCGCCGGTGTGGCCGGGGTGATGGGCCATGCCAACGTCGCGGACTGTCTGCGGCGGGCCGATGTGTGCCTGCTGGCGGGCACCCGGCTGCCGCTCCTGGCGCGCGGCGGCCTCGACCGGGCCCTGGGCGCCGCCGACGTCGTATCGCTCGGTGCGGAACCGCCGTTCGTGCCGGGCACCGCGCTGGCCGGGGATCTTCGGGAGGCGCTGCGCGCGGTGACCGGCCGGCTCCCGCCACGCTCCCCTGCCTGCGCCCCGCACTCCGGTCCCCTGCCGGGCCCTGTCGCCCCGGCCGTCCGCGGGCGTGCCGTCCCCTACGCCGAGGCGATCGCCGCGGTGGAGGCGGCACTCCCCGAGGACGCGCACGTCTTCGTGGACGCCGGAAACGCGGGCGCCAGCGCGGTCCACCTCCTTCCGGCGCCGCGCCGCGGCCGTTTCGTGGTGGCGGTCGGCATGGGCGGCATGGGCTACACCTTCGGTGCGGGGATCGGCGCCGCGCTCGCCACCGGGCGGCGCACCTACGTCCTCGCCGGTGACGGGGCCTTCTTCATGCACGGGATGGAAGTGCACACCGCCGTGGAGTACGGCGCACCCGTCACGTTCGTGATCTTCAACAACAACGCCCACGCCATGTGTGCGCTGCGGGAGGAGTTCCTCCAGGGCGGCGTCCGCGGCGACGACCTGTTCGGCCGGACCGACATCGCCGCCGGGGTGGCCGCCGCCTTCCCGTCCCTCGACGTCACCGGAGCCGGGGACGCGGCGCAGGTGCGCGAGGCGCTGCTGCGCGGCAACGCGGGCGGCGGCCCGGCGTTCGTCGCGCTGGACTGCGACCCGCAGGAGATCCCCCCGTTCCTCCCCTTCCAGCCCTTCGCCGAAGCCACCGGCACTGCCGCACACCCCGACAGCAAGGAGAACCCGGATGAGCGACGAGTCGTCCACGTTGGCTGACATCCCCGGCCTGATGCGGATCGAGAACGCGGGCAGGGAGGAGCTGACCGCCCACTGCATGGACCTCACCCACGCCGTCTACCCCCACCATCAGGTCTACGGGCAGTACTGCACCATCCACGAGTACGTCGACTGCCCGCCGGAGCAGGCCTACGACTACCTGCGCCAGGGTCACCACCTGGAGGAGTGGACCTGCAGCCTGCGGGACTTCGCGCCGTCCGGCACACCGGGGCTGTGGGTCGGCCGCGACCGGCTGGAGGACGACACCAGGATCTACTGCAGGGTGGAGGCCAACCCCCAGGCCATGACCGTGGACTACCACTGCGCCTGGGACCAGGGCGACAAGCTGTGGATGATCTACCTGATGCGCGTCGTGCCGGCCCGCCTGGTGCTCGACAGGCCGGGATCGGTGATCACCTGGACCAACTGCCGGCACCCCTACTACGACGCCAACCCGCACCCCGAGAAGGCGCCCCGCCCGGACCGGCCCTGGGTGGGCGACTACTGGGACCTCTTCTACGCGGGGCACACCGTGGAGATGAACAACCTCAAGGCGATCCTGGAACACCGTCACCGGGCCGGCCTGCCGGTCGGCGTGGCCCCGGTGAGGGCGGTGGAGCGGTGACCACGGTCAGTCTCACGGACGTCGCGAGCTACCTCCCCGGCGATCCGGTCCCCGCCGCGTTCTACACCGACCACCCCGGAGCGGAGGACAAGCTCCGCGACCACCCCATGTTCAAGGTCCCGCCGTTACGGCACCACGTGGCGCCGGACGAGACCAACGCGGACATGGTCGAACGCGCCGTACAGCCCCTGATCGAACGGCACGGCAGGGACGAGATCCAAGGGGTCGACGTGCTGCTGGTGCACAGCCAGCTGCCGGACCTGCCGTTCGTGGGCGCCGGGACCGAGGTGGCGCGCCGGCTGGGCCTGAACCCGGAGTGGCTCGTCGACGTGGCCAACGCCGGCTGCGCGTCCTTCGTGTACATGCTGAAGCTGGCCCGGCAGATCCTCACCACCACCGCGGCGAAGAGCGCGCTGATCTGCAACGCGCAGAGCGCCGCGGGCCAGTGGTTCACCCAGTCCGAGGTGCGCAGGCTCGCCCAGGCCGCCATCCCGGGCGACGGCTGCGGCGTGGGATATGTGACGACGTCGGCCGGCGCCCCGGTCCTCGACGTGGAGGCCCGGCACATCGGCGCGTACGCCGGGGACATGACGGTGGCGGTCGACGACGGCCGCAAGTACTGGGAGCCGGGCGAGTCCCAGCTGCGGATCGGGTTCACCGACGCGAGCGTCGCCAAGGTCCTGGCACGCGGCAACCGCCTGGTCCCCGAGGTGGTCACGGACCTGTGCCGGCGGCTCGGCGTGCCGGCCGGCGACATCGACGTCCTCATCACCAACCAGCCCAACCGCACCTTCCTGCGGAACTGGCGGGAGGCGCTGCAACTGCCCGCCGAACGGCACCTGAACACCTTCGACCGGTACGGGAACCTGTTCGGAGCGGCGATCCCGGTCACCCTGGACCACGCGGTCCGCTCGGGCCGGGTGAAGGGCGGTGACCTGGTGGTGCTGGGGGGATTCGCCCATGCGGGCGACTTCGCCGGTGCGGCCGCCGTCCGCTGGCACGGCGGGCGGGGATGACGGCCCATGGGCGTTCCCGTACTGCACCGGCTGGCCCTGAACGAGAGCCCGTACCCGCCGTTGCCCTCGGTGCGCAGGGCGATGCGACGGGCCGTGGCACAGGCGCACCGGTACCCGCAGTTCCACCCCGACGACCTCACCGAGCGGATCGCCGCCTGGTGCCGGGTGGGCCCCGGCAGCGTCGCGGTCGGCAGCGGATCGGTGGGCGTGGCACTGCAGGCGCTGCAGGCGGTCGTCGAGCCGGGCGACACGATGGTGCACGCCTGGCGGACCTTCGACGCGTATCCGCTGCTGGCCGGGATGGTCGGCGCCCGGCCCGTTCCCGTGCCCCTGTCTCCGGACGGACACCAGGATCTGGGCGCCCTGCTCGCCGCGGTCGACCACCGCACCCGGGTCGTGGTGGTGTGCAATCCGCACAACCCCACCGGAAGCCTGATCGCCGCCGACGCCCTGCGCGCGTTCCTGCACCGGGTCCCCCGGCACGTGACCGTGCTCCTGGACGAGGCGTACGTGGAGTTCGCCCGCGCCGCCGACCCGCCGGAGCTGCCCGCGTTCCTGGGCGCACACCCCAACGTGCTGGTCCTGCGCACCTTCTCCAAGGCCTACGGCCTCGCCGCCCTGCGGGTCGGCTACGGACTCGGCACCCCGGACCTGGTGGAGCGGATCCGCCGGCAGCAGCTGCCCTTCGGGATCAACGCGGTGGCGACGGCGGCGGTGGAGGCGTCCCTGCGGGCCGGCGGCGAACTGCGCCGACGCGTGGACACCGTCGTCACCGAACGCGAACGGCTCCGGCAGGAACTCGGCGGCCTCGGCTGGCGGGTAGGCCCGGGCCACGCCAATTCCGTCTGGCTCGCCGCGCCCGATCCGGTCGACGAGGGCGCCGCGGTGCTCACCGAGGCCGGTGTGCTGACGCGCCACTACCCCGGTGAGGGACTGCGGATCACCGTCGGCACCCGGAAGGCCAACGACACGGTGCTCACCGCGCTGGCGGGACCCGTCGCGCGCCGGTTTCGTCAGGCGAGGGTGCCGGTCAGTGGCTGTTCGGTCCACACGGTCTTGCCCTCGCGGGAGTAGCGGGTTCCCCAGCGTTCGGTCAGCTGGGCCACCAGGAACAGGCCGCGCCCGCCCTCGTCGGTGCTGCGGGCGCGGCGCAGGTGGGGTGCGGTGTGGCTGGTGTCGCTGACCTCGCACACCAGGGACCGTTCACGGATCAGCCGCAGGGTCGCGGGGCCGCCGGCGTACCGGTAGACGTTGGTGACCAGTTCGCTGGCGATCAGCTCGGTGGTGAACGCCAGGTGCTCCAGGCCCCATTCGGTGAGCTTGGCCGAGGTCAGTTCCCGGGCCCGGGCGGCGCTGGCGGGCTCGGGCGGCAGACTCCAGGAGGCGACGTCGTCCGGTGGCAGCATGCGGGTGCGTGCGATCAGCAGGGCGACGTCGTCGGTGGGGCGTGAGGGCACGAGCGAGTCGACCACCGCCTGGCAGGTCCGTTCGAGTGCCTCCGCGGGGTGGCCGAGTGCCGCGCACAGTCTGGTCAGGCCGATGTCGGGGTCGATGTGGCGTTCGCCGACGAGTCCGTTGGTGTACAGGCACAGCAGGCTTCCCTCGGCGAGTTCGATCTCCTGCGCCTCGAACGGCAGCCCGCCCAGGCCGAGCGGCGGGCCGGCGGGCAGGTCCAGCGGAGCGGCCCGTCCGTCCGGGGCGGTCACCACGGGCGGCGGGTGGCCGGCGCGGGCCATGGAGCACAGCCGGGAGACCGGGTCGTACACGGCGTACAGGCAGGTGGCGCCGACGACCTGCTCGCCCACGGGCCGTTCGCCGGCCGCTTCCTGTTCGGCCGCCAGCAGGCCGACCAGGTCGTCCAGCCGGGACAGGACCTCGTCCGGCTCCAGGTCGAGGCTGGCGAGCGTGTGGACGGCGGTGCGCAGCCGGCCCATGGTGGCGGCGGCGTGGATGCCGCGCCCCACCACGTCGCCGACGACGAGGGCGACCCGGGCCCCGGACAGCGGGATGACGTCGAACCAGTCGCCGCCCAGGCCCGGGGCCGCGCTGGCGGGCAGGTACCGCAGGGCCACCTCGACGGCCGACTGGTCCGGGACCGCCCGGGGCAGCAGGCTGCTCTGCAGGGCGAACGCGGCCTGCTGCTGCTGGGTGAAGCGCCGGGCGTTGTCGATCGCGACGGCGGCACGTGAGGCGAGTTCCTGGGCGAGGGTGAGATCGTCCGCCTCGAAGGGATCGGGGCGGCGCGAACGCCACAGGGTCATCACGCCCAGCACCAGGCCGCGTGCGGCAAGAGGGACCACGATCAGCGAGTGGACGCCCAGGTCCGGAGCGTGGGCCCCCTCGCGGCCTTCCATGGAGAACCAGTCGGGCGGGAGCACCGGTTCCAGGACGGGCCGCCCCTCCGCCAGGCATGTGGCCTGCGGCGTGCCGGGCCCGAACTCGACGGGCTCGCCCTGGGGATGCGGCGGGCTGGGTTGCTGGGCGCCGACACCGCAGGCCCCCACGCGCACCACGGGCCCTGCCAGGGTCCGCGTCGGCTCCTCACCGCGCGTCACCGGCTGCAGCAGGTCCACCGACGCGTGGTCGGCGAGGTGCGGCACCATCACCTCGGCCAGTTCCCGTGCGGTCTCCGCCACGTCGAGGGTGGTGCCGATACGGCTGCCGGCCTGGTCGAGGAGCGCGAGCCGGCGCTGGGCCCGGTGGCGTTCGGTGATGTCCTCGATCATCTCGGCCACGCCCAGGACGCGGCCGGAGGGGTCTTCCATCCGGAAGGACGAGACCATCGCGACCGTCTCCCGGGTCGGATCCCGCTCCAGGCGGGCGAACTGCTCGGAGTAGATCAGCGGTTTGCCGGTCTCCATGACGTGGCGTGCCCGGTCCACGGCCCTGCGCGCGTCGTCGGGCAGGAGCAGGTATCCGGTGGGCAGACCCCGGAAGTCCGCCGCCGGGACGCCGGTGAAGCGTTCGACGGCCCGGTTGACCCGGAGAACCCTCAGGTCGGGGCCGTGGACGACGAGGCCGATCGGGCACCGGCGGTACAGTCCGTCGAGTACGGCGCTGTCCCTTTGCCACTCCAGGACGTCGGCCGCGAGCGCCCCGGCGAGAAGCCACTCACGGACCCGGTCGTCGCGTGCCAGTGCCTGGGCCCGGATCCCCAGCTCCACGAGCCGTCCGTCGCGGTGCCGCACCGTGAGCGTCCCGTACCAGCCGCCGGTTCTTCTGCAGTTCGCCGCGGCCTGACGGACACCCGGCAGATCCCGCGGGTCGACGAGGACTTCGCAGGCCGGACGACCGATCACCGCCGTACCCGGATGGCCCAGCAGCTCCTCGGCCCGCCGGCTCCAGCCGACCACGGCTCCCCGGTCGTCGAGCACCGCCAGGGCGGCGAGGTGCGGGGCGAACGGATCGTCGTGGCTCGCACCGGGCTCGGCCGTCCGCTTCTGCACCGCTCGACACCACCTTGTACGGTCACCGATGTTGTGCCGCAGGTCCCTGCCCCGGCCGGTGACCGACGCGACGGCGTCCGGGGCGGTGACTCGGCGTTCCCCGAGCCACGCCGACCTGCTGATGCCATGCAAGCCTATTCAAACCCGGAGTTCGCCCGCGCTCCCGCCCGCCGCGCGGCACGGTGGTTCACGAAGGGTTCCGGGACACCAAGGGCGGCGTCATCGCTCAGGAACCGTGCACCGCGCAGCGCCCACTTGCTGACCTGGTTCACCCACACCAGCGTTGCTTCCTCCGTCGGCCCGGCGGTGTCAGGCGGGTGCCGATGCTCCCCGGGGAGCGGCGGCCGCGCGGCGTGCCGTGCGGGGGTGGCCGGGGCGCCAGGTGGCGACCAGGGCGGCGGCCAGCAGGAGTTCGGCGATGTCACCGCCGTAGTACATGATCTCCGCGCCTGCCTGGACCTGGTCGATGGGCGCGTGGATGTCGACCCAGAAGCCGCCGTACATCAGCTGGGCGATCACCGCGTGCGCCGCGATGGCGACACCGAGGCAGACCAGCCGGGCGGGCACGCCGGGGCGGGAGGGGGCGGGGTCGGGTCCGGCGATGACGTGGGCGAACAGGCATCCGGACAGCAGGAAGTGCGTGTGCAGCAGCCAGTGCGCCGTCGGGTCGCCCATGGCCGCGTTGTAGAGAGGGGTGAAGTAGAGCACCGCGAGGCTGCCCGTGGACAGCGCCAGCGCCACCGCCGGGTGGGCGATGACGCGGGCGGGCGGGCTGTGCAGCACCGCGGTCAGCTGCCGCCCCCGGACTGCGGGCAGCGCGCGCAGCAGGAGGGTGACGGGAGCCGCGAGGACGAACGCGAGCGGCGCGTACATGCCGATGAGCATGTGCTGGACCATGTGTCCGCGGAAGTCCTCGTGCGCGAACGGGGCCACGGGCGGCAGCAGCGCGACGGCGAGCAGGACGGTTCCGCTCAGGAAACCGGCGGTCCGCCACCGGCTCCAGCCCCGGGCCGGATGACGGCGGCATGCGCGGCGGGTGAGCAGCAGGTAGGCGCCGGCGGCGGCCAGAAGAGCGAGCGCGGGCAGCAGCCACTCCACGAGGCTGTAGCCCGCGGTGTGCCCGTGCGCGGGCATGTGGGGGTGGTCCATCAGGCGCCCCGGCTCTCGTGCCGGTCGGTGGGGTGTCCCGGGTCGAAGGGCCGGCCACTGCGCTGAAGCAGGTAGCCGCCGATCACGAACAGCCCGCCCAGCACGAGGAAACCGGCGTCCCACCATGCCTGGTACGGGCCACCGTGGACGTGGTGAATACCCAGGATCTGGTGGTCGAGGATGCCCTCGAACAGATTGAACAGGCCCCAGCCGACCAGGGTCCAGCCCCACAGAACGCGCGAGGTCCACACCGCACGCCGGTTGTGCGTGACCCGGGAGTACAGGATCGCCAGGCCGGTGAGCACGGCGATCCAGCACACCACGTGGAAGATGCCGTCCCACACGGTGTTCATCTCCAGCCCGGACACCGTGTGGGGGTCGTAGTACTTCACCCCGATGTGATCGTGGTTGGTGCTGGTGAGCATGTGGTGCCACCGGAGCAGCTGGTGCAGCAGGATGCCGTCGACGAATCCGCCCAGCCCCACACCGAGCACGATGCCCGGCAATCGGATACTCCTCGGCTGCGAAAGGCCGGCCCGCGCTTCGCCCGTCGTGGTGGCCATCGCCTGTCTCCGCTCCTGCCTCTGGAGTCCGCCGGAAGGTGCCTCAGCGGCAGGTTCCCCTCTCCACGGCACTCACGCGCGGGCGTGTCCTCCATCCGGTCGAACCGGACTTCGGTCAGTCGCGGGGGCGCAGGCTGGCCTCTTCGAGGTCGAGTTCGTGCTGGATCCGGCGCCGGGTGGCGTTGCTGATCTTGTTCGCTTCGTAGAGGTGCTGCAGCTCGGCCGCCTCGATGGCGATGAGGGTCCGGCGGATCTCGCGGTAGGCGTCGGCAGGACGCGCGTCCGGGTCGCTGTAGTGGGCGTCTTCCTCCTGGTGGATGCGCGCTTCCAGCTGACGCCGGGCCTGTTTCAAGGCGGCCTGCGCGGCGGCGCCCAGGTCGGCGAGCTCGTCCAGATCGCCGAGCTGCTTGAGCTCGTCGAGAGCGGCAGCGGCGATGTGCCGGCGGGTCCGCGCCTCCTCGCGGGCGGTGTGCTCCGGTTCCAGGGCGATGCCGGAGCGGCGGACCACAGGGGCCAGCGTGAACCCCTGGAAGACGAGAGTGAGCGCGACGGTCCCGGTGGTGAGCGTGAGAACGAGTGCCCGGTGCGGCAGCGGCGCGCCCGTGTGGGTGACCAGCGGGATGGACAGCGCGGCGGCCAGCGGCATGACACCCCGGGTGCCCGCCCAGGACAGGACGGCCGGAACGCGCCAGGACAGGCGGTTGTCGCCCAGCCTGTGCCGGTGATGGATCAGGGCGGACAGCGGGAAGATCCACAGCAGCCGGATCGCCAGCAGAGTGAAGGCGATCACCGGCACCCACAGCGGCCAGCCGTGCTCGTCGCGCGCGAGCTGGCGGACGGCCGAGGGCAGCTCGAGGCCGATCAGGGCGAAGACGACGCTCTCCAGCAGGAAGGTGACGGTGTCGTAGACGGTGTGGACCTGGAGGCGGACGGAGGCGTCGCTGAGCTTGTGGCCGGTGCTGCCGAGGACGACCCCGGACACGATGACGGCGGTCACGCCGGAGGTGTGCGACTGCTCCGCGATGACGTACGAGGCGTAGGGCGTGACCAACGCGATGACGGTCTCCAGCATGAGGTCGTCGGTCCGTCTGCGGATCAGGGTCACCACCGTGGCGACCGCCGCACCCATGAGGGCTCCTCCGCCTGCGAGAAGCAGGAACTGCAGGGCGGTCCCGGGCACGCTGATGGCGCTGCCGGTGACCGCGGTCGCCACGGCGACCTTGTACAGGACCAGCGAGGTGGCGTCGTTGAACAGGCTCTCCGCCTGCACCAGGGCCTGCACGCGCGGCGGCAGCGACAGACGCCGGCCGAGCGCGGTGACGGCCACGGGGTCGGTGCTGGCGAGGACGGCGCCGAGGATGAGCGCGGTCGCGGCGGTGAGCGGGGTGATCTCGGCGGCCACGTACCCGACGCCGATGGCGGAGGCCAGGACCAGACCGAAGACCAGTCCGCTCACGGGCCTCCACACGGTGCGCAGGTCGCGGACGGAGATCTCCCCGGCCGAGGCGTACAGCAGTGGGGGCAGCACCAGCACGCTGATCACATGGGGCGCCAGCCGCACTTCGGGAACCCAGGGCATCAGCCCCACGACCACACCGGCGATGACGAGGAGTGAGGGAGCGGGCAGGCTCCAGCGCCGGGCACCGGCCGCCACCGCTGTGGCCAGGATGACGAGCAGCAGGACGACGATCAGGCCGGTCATGGAGCGTCCCCAGGGGGTCGACGGTCAGTGTTCCTGGGCCGTGGGGCGGACCATGATCTCGTTGACCGCGACATGCCGGGGCTGAGTGATCATGAAGGTGATGGCGCGGGCGATGTCCTCGGCGTCCAGCCAGGCGTTCCGCGGCAGGCCACGGGCGGCGGCCGCCCCGGGGCCGGTCCCCATCTCGGTCGCCGTCAGACCCGGCTCGATCAGCCCCACCCGGATGCCCCGTCCGGTCACCTCCTGGCGCAGGGCCTCGCTGAACGCGCCCACCGCGTGCTTGGTCGCCGAGTAGACACCGTTGTTACTGCGCACCACCCGGCCGCCGACCGAGCTGACATTCACCAGATCGGCGACCCCACGCGGGCCGTTCGCCGCCGCGCGGAGCAGATGGGGCAGGGCCGCCTGCGACAGGTGCAGGACAGCGGTGAGGTTGAGACCGACCATCCGCTCCCACTCGGCCGGGTCGCCCTCCTCGATGGCGCCCATGGCCACGTAACCGGCGTTGTTCACGAGCACGTCCAACCGGGTGAAGCACTCCACGGCCTCCTCCACGGCCCGACGTGCCTGCGCCGCGTCCTGGAGGTCGGCGGTGAGAACCCGGCACGAGCCACCCCGGTCACGGATCACCGCGGCCAGATCCTCCAGCCGCCCGGTACGGCGGGCGACCACCGCCACAGCGGCTCCCTGCCCGGCGAGCGACAGGGCCGTGGCCGCACCGATGCCGCTGGACGCGCCCGTCACCAGCGCCGCGCAGCCCGCCAAGGGGGCATCGTCGCCGGCGACGGCGGCGTCTGCCGTCGTGACGCCCTGATCCGCCGCTGCCGCGTGCCCGCCGTCCGGATCCCTCACACTCATGATCACCCTTCACAGGTCGTCCCGCCCAGGGCAGGCCGAGGTGCCGCGGACCTCGCACGCCGCCCACCGGCGAGGTGCCGCCCTGCTCTTCGAAGCTTGCACCACGCGGTCCAAGACCGCCTCCGCGCATGCCTCCGCGCCCCCGCCGCTTCCCTTCCCTGTGTGACCGGGCCCCTGCGACTTCCCCGGCGCCAGGTCACGTTTCGGTATCCCCGCGCACACCCCTAGGCCGTACCGACTGGTCGGTACTAGCCTCTGCGCAATCTCCCCGTCCGGACACAGACCCCGGGGTTCGGCCCACCTGGCCGAACAGTGCTCGTGCCCGCCCCACCGCAAGGCGTGGACTGTCCGCACCCACCGCACCGGGCCCATGGGGCCCGAACCCAGGAGCCGCCGCATGACTGCCATGCCCGCTTCGCCCGACGACACGAATGTCAGACCGGCCGATACCGGCACGCCGGAAACCCCCCACCGCGTCGCACGCCTGTGGCGCCGCGAACTGCACCACTACCCCGCCACCTCACGCCGGATGGCGTACCTGGGGATCGTGGTGCTGACCACCGTGGTCCTGTACTACGCCCTCTACGTGCAGTACGCGGTCGCCACCTCGATCATCACCCACTTCCACATGACCTACGGCTATTTCGTGTGGGTCAGCGTCATCGGCAACGCGGTCGGCGCCTTCGCCTCGCTCGTGGCGGGCCTCGCCGACCGCTGGGGCCGGGCCAACATGGTGGTCTACGGCCTCCTCGTCGCCGCCCTGCTCAGCCTCCTCGGCCTGCCCAACGCCCCCGACAAGAGCACCTACCTGGTGCTCTTCGCCGCCCTCAGCTTCATCGAAGGCATCGTGCTGGTGGCCACGCCGGCACTGATCCGGGACTTCTCCCCACAGCTCGGCCGGGCCACCGCGATGGGCTACTGGACCATGGGCCCGGTCATCGGGAGCCTGGTCGTCACCGTCGTCACCAGCAGCACCCTGTCCTTCGCCAGTTGGCAGGACGAGCTTCGCTACTCCGGCTGGGCCGGGCTCGCCGTCTTCGTGCTGGCGCTGGCGGGGCTGCGCGAACTGTCACCCCGGCTGCGCGACCAGATCATGGTCAGCCTCCGCGACCGTGCGCTCGTCGAAGCGCGGGCCAAGGGAACGCAGCCGGGGACGGCGGCCGCGGGCCACTGGCGGCAGATGCTGCGGCTGGACATCGTCGGCTCGGCCACGGCTGTCAGCCTCTTCCTGCTGCTCTACTTCGGCGCCGTAGGAAACTTCGTCGTCTATTTCTCCGCGACCTTCGGCTACAGCGAGCAGCGCACCAACGGGCTGGCCAACTGGTACTGGGCGGCCAACGCGGTGGCGCTGGTGGTGGCGGGGCTGCTCTCCGACAAGCTGAAGGTGCGCAAGCCGTTCATGCTCGTCGGAGCCCTCGGCTCGATCGCGGTCACGACCCTCTTCGCCCTGCACGCCACGGAGCCGGGCACCGGTTACTACACCTTCGCCGCACTGTTCGTCGCCATCGGTGTGCTCACCGGGGTCGCCTACGCGCCCTGGATGGCGAGTTTCACCGAGACCGTGGAGAAGCAGAACCCGGCCGCCACGGCGACCGGTCTGGCCGTGTGGGGATGGATCATCCGGGCGGTGGTCGCGATCTCCACGGCGTTCGTCCCGGTCGTGGTGACGTCGGCGACGCCGCTGGTCGAGCACGGCGCCCAGGTGAAGGCCGCAAGCGTCCAGGCCGCGCCCGCCCTCGCCATCATCGACGCGCACCCGCGGCTCTTCGCCAAACTCCAGGCGTATCCCCCGAACGCGGTCCCGCCGGCGCTGGCGGCTCAGGCGGCGCGCGAGGTCGGGGTGGACGGCCTGGCGACCGTGCGCAAGGCTCAGCCGCAGCTGGCGCTGCTGCAGCGCTACGGCTCCCAGGTGAAGAACGCCGCGGACCAGGGCCCAGGACAGTGGCGCACCTGGTGGCTGATCTGCGTCGCCGGGCAAATCGTCTTCCTGCCGTTCATCTTCGTCATGGCCGGCCGCTGGAGCCCGCGCAAGGCCCGCGACGAGGCGCTGGAACACCAGCGCGCCGTCGACCGCGAACTGGCGGCCCTCACGGAGAAGGGCGACTGATCCCACGTCCTCCCGACAAGGCGTGTGGCATGATCACGGGCGCCAGGTGCTCCACACCTGGTGGCTGTGATCATGCCGCGTCTGCGGCCCCTTAGATCTCCCTGCCGGCAGGTGAGGGGGTCCCCTTTCGAAGGAGACTCCGATGCCTGCCATATCTCATGTCGCCAAGCCCGCGCAGTGGGCGAACTACCGGCGCGCGGTCGTGGACATCGCCTTCCCCGGGCACAACGTTCGCGTCACGCCGGATCCCCCAGGCAGTGCGTCGGCCTGCGGTGGTGGCCGGCCGTCGGAGGGGACGCGGCCGGTACCCACGCCGAAATCAGCGCGGCCGTCGTCGGCATGAACGACGCCCAGGCCAGGGCTCTGGGCCGGCGGTTCGGCCAGGACGCCGTGTTCGCCTGGTCGCCGGCCTCGTGGCGACTGCTGGGCTGTGCCGACGCGTTCCACGACACGGTCGCCACCGGCTGGCACGCCGCCCTCTTGGGCCGCGACGTGGGCGAGCCCTCCGTGGTAGGTTCTGCGTCGCTGTACGTTGCCGCGACCGAGGAGGTGAGACCGATCAACGCTGTGACAGGTCGGGGCTCCCTCTTTCACATGGCCTAGGGAGTGCCCGCAGAAGGCATCCCGAAAGGCTTGAAACGCTGTGCGCTTCAGCTCTGAGACGTCGTCCGACGGCGTCCGTGAACAGCTCTTCACCCTCGATGAGATTCCCGGCGTGCTGTGGACGCCGGCAGGTGCCGCCGGTACGCGGCCCCTCATCCTGATGGGACACGGCGGCGGCCGGCACAAGAAGGCCCCCGACATCGTGGCCCTTGCCCGCCGCTTCGTGACCGAGTGCGGTTGCGCGGTTGCGGCGGTCGACGCGCCTGGCCATGGCGACCGACCGGTGGACCAGGAGTACGACCGGATCGCGGCCGAGAACCAGGCCCGCGTGGCCGCCGGGGAGGAACTGGCTCCCCTGGTCGCCGGTTTCCAGGCGCTCGTGGCTCGCCAGACCGTCCCGGAATGGCGGGCGGTTCTGGACGCAATCCAGGCCCTCGACCACGTCGGTGCCGGTCCGGTGGGCTATTGGGGGGTGTCGTTGGGTTGCGGACTCGGCGTTCCGTTCGTAGCCGACGAACCCCCGGTCCGCGCGGCCGTGTTGGGGCTGGGCGGGGCGTTGGCGGCAACGGAGGCCGCCGGCAGGATCACGGTCCCGGTGGAGTTCCTGGTGCAGTGGGACGATGAACGGGTGCCGCGCGCCCACAGCTTGGCCCTGTTCGACGCCTTGGCCTCCACCGAGAAGACCCTGCACGCCAACCCTGGCAGGCACGGAGAGATCCCGGCACACGAACTGGACAGCACCCTACGGTTCTTCACCCGGCACCTCGGCTGACGGCGCCGCGTGCGGACGGAAGGTGCGGCCCCTGCCCGCTCCGTGACCGCGTCTGCTGCCGCCGCGATCTCAAGGAGCAGGAAGCCGCCCTTTCCGCCCGGTTTCGTGCGACGGACCCGCCCTCCGGCCGCGTAGAGCAGTCGACGGATTCATCCACGGAGGGGACTGCACAGTGACAGGGCATGCACTCAAGGGGGCACTGAGGGGTGCCCGGGGTACGGCGGTCGCGGCGGCGGTGATGGCCGTGCTGACCGCGTCGCAGGCGCCGGGGGCGGTCTCGGTCGAGGCCACGGAGCCCGCGCGGGGGGCGGCACCGGCCGAGCACGGCCCCAGCGTGTCCGGCGACACCCCGTACCGCACCGGTCTTCCCCCGCTGCGGACGCGGAAGAAGGGCTCGGCACCGGCGGAGACCGGCGGCGGCGCCCTGCCGGCGAGCGTGTTCGCCGCCTACCGGCGTGCCGAGGAGGAGCTGGCGCGCAGCGCGCCCGGCTGCCGGCTGCGCTGGCAGTTGCTGGCCGCGATCGGCCAGGTGGAGTCCGGGCAGGCATGGGGAGGCCGGGTCACCCCGGACGGTACGACCGTGACGCCCATCCTCGGCCCGCGGCTGACCGGCGGCGCCTTCGCCGCCGTGCCGGACACGGACGGCGGCGCGTACGACGGGGACGCGGTGTACGACCGCGCGGTCGGCCCGATGCAGTTCATCCCGTCCACCTGGGCCCGCTGGGGCGCGGACGGCAACGGCGACGGACGGGCGGACCCGGACAACGTCTACGACGCGGCGCTCGCCGCCGGCCGCTACCTGTGCGCGGGCGGCCGGGACCTGTCGCACCCCGCCGACCTGGACCGGGCGATCCTGGGCTACAACCACTCCGACGCCTATCTGCGCACCGTCAAGGCCTGGTACGCGTACTACCTGACCGGGCACCGCGTGGTGCCGGACGCGTCCGGCGGGTCCCGGTCGGACCGCCCGAAGCCGTCCCACCCGAAGAAGCCGAAGCCCTCGCCGACGACGCCCTCGGACGACCGGAAGCCGGGCCCTGGCCCTTCGCGCACGCCGTCGACGCCGCCCGCCTCACCCTCACCCGCACCCAGCCCGTCCCGTACGGCCGGCGTCCCGAAGGCGTCCCAGACCCCGCCGGTGCCCGTCCCCGAGCCGACCCTCACGCTGCCCGGCGGCGGTGTGCTGCCCGACGCGGGGCCGCTGACCATCGGCAACGGCTAGAACACGATGGGCGCCGCCCCCTCCACAACCGCCCCTACCCGGCGGTAATGTCGCCACACCCGCCGGAAGCACAGGACCGGCGGGTGAGTGCGAAGGGGCCCTCATGGCGACGGACATGCCTGCGGACACAGCGGCCGCCGACGAGCGTTGGCAGCGGATGTGGAGCCATCGCGAGCAGCTGCTCAAAGTGGCCCGGCGGCGCTCCATGAGCCAGGAGGACGCCGAGGACGCCGTGCACGAGGCGATGCTGCGGGCCGCGGAACGCCCGGACCTCGACGACGAGCGGCTCGGCGCCTGGCTGACGACCGTGACGATGCGGCTGTGCGTCGACCGGTACCGGCAGGTCAACCGCGAGGCCGAGGTGGGCAGCCGGCCCACGCTCGTCGCGCCGGGTCCGGTACCCGTCGAGGAGGTGGTGTGCGACCGGGCGGAGGCGAAGTGGCTCGCCGTGCGCAGCGGTGAGCTGCCCGCCCGGCAGGCGGAGGCGCTCCGGCTGAAGTCCGAGGACCTGGACGTCAGCCAGGTCGCGATGCGGATGGGGCTCAGCTACCGGACCGTCGAGTCTCTGCTCGCCCGCGCCCGGCGGACGCTGCGCGCCTCGCTGGCCGGGACGCTCGCGCTGGTGCTGTTCCTCATCGGGCGCGGGCGGCTGCGCGGCGGCGGCAAGGCCCAGGCGGTCGCGGTGACCTCGACGGCGGCGACCCTGGCGGTGGCGGGGTTCCTGCTGCCGTACGCGCTCGATGCGGGCGGAAACGGGAACGGTCCCGCGCCACGCCCGGCCGTGTCCGGCGACGCGCAGGTCCTGCGCAGCGAGGCCACGGGCCCAGGGGACGTCCCCGGGGCGCGCGCCCCCCTGCCCCCGGCGCCCGGGATACCGGGCCGGACGCCCTCGCGCAGCGGTGGCACGTCCCTGCCGCTGCCGGTGTCCGTGCCGTCCCTGCCGGACGCGTCCTCGCTCCCGGACCTGTCGGCGCCCAAGGTCCCGCAGGTGCCCGACGTGCCGACGGTGCCGGGCCTGCCGACCGCCGTACCGGACCTGCCGACAAGGTCGGTCGCCTCGTCGGCGCCGTCGCTTCCCCCGATCCCGGCGCCTCCCGCCGTACCGTCCGCTCCGCTCTCCGCTCCCGCCGCCGTTCCCACCCCGAGGACCCCCACCAGCACGCCGTCGCCGAAGCTGCCGTAACACCCCGGTAAGCGCGTCCGAACGCGGCCGAAAAAAATCTTCGGTCGCCGCGACGGACGCCCCGCCCCTCCCCGTAGAGCAGATGTCGGAGCTGCTCACGGGCGAGTGCACGGGCGAAGGGTGGAGCGGATGGGTGTCGAGATCTGTGTGGAGGGGCTGACCAAGTCCTTCGGCCACCAGGTCATCTGGCAGGACGTCTCGCTGACGCTGCCCGCCGGTGAGGTCTCGGTGATGCTCGGCCCCTCGGGGACGGGCAAGTCGGTGTTCCTCAAGACGCTCGTGGGGCTGCTGAAGCCGGAGCGCGGCTCCATCACGATCCAGGGCCGGGACATCACCAGGCTCCGGGAACGCGACCTGTACGAGGTGCGGAAGCTGTTCGGCGTGCTGTTCCAGGACGGCGCGCTGTTCGGCTCGATGAACCTGTACGACAACATCGCCTTCCCGCTGCGCGAGCACACCCGCAAGTCCGAGAGCGAGATCAAGCGGATCGTCCTCGAGAAGATGGACATGGTCGGGCTGATCGGCGCCGAGGAGAAGCTGCCCGGCGAGATCTCCGGCGGCATGCGCAAGCGGGCCGGGCTCGCCCGCGCCCTGGTCCTCGACCCGGAGATCATCCTGTTCGACGAGCCCGACTCGGGCCTGGACCCGGTCCGCGTGGCCTACCTCAACCAGCTCATCGTCGACCTCAACGCACAGATCGACGCGACCTTCCTGATCGTCACCCACGACATCGCCTCGGCCCGCCAGGTCCCGGACAACATCGGGCTGCTGTTCCGGCGCGAGCTGGTGATGTTCGGGCCCCGCGAGCAGCTGCTGACCAGTGACGAGCCGGTCGTACGGCAGTTCCTGAACGGCCGGATGCAGGGGCCGATCGGCATGGCGGAGGAGAAGGACGCGGCCCAGGTCGAGCAGGAGCTCGCCCAGATCGACGAGGGTCCACGGCCCCAGGAGCTGACTCCCCGCCTGCTGCCCGGCCCCGGCATCGCCCGCCCGCCCCGCTGGGAGGCGATCGCGAGACGCGAGGCCCAGCTGCACGGGGCGGGGGTGACGGGCTCATGAGGCTCTCCCCCACGGGTGCGCTCCGGCACTCGGGCAACCTCTTCGCGATGGCGCTGGACGTCGTCCGTACCCTGCCCCGACGGCCCTTCCAGGCACGGGAGTTCATCCAGCAGGCGTGGTTCGTCGCGAGTGTCACGATCCTGCCGACGGCGCTGGTCTCGATCCCCTTCGGGGCGGTCATCGCGCTGCAGATCGGCAGCCTGACCCGGCAGCTGGGCGCGCAGTCCTTCTCCGGTGCCGCGTCCGTGCTCGCGGTGCTGCGCGAGGCCTCGCCGATCGTCACCGCGCTGCTGATCGCGGGCGCGGGCGGCACGGCGATCTGCGCGGACCTCGGGGCGCGCAAGATCCGGGACGAGATCGACGCGATGCAGGTGCTCGGCATCGACCCGATCCACCGGCTCGTCGTACCGCGGGTGCTGGCGTCGATGGTCGTGGCCGTGCTGCTCAACGGCCTGGTCTCGGTGGTCGGTGTCGCGGGCGGCTACTTCTTCAACGTCGTCCTCCAGCACGGCACGCCCGGCGCCTACCTGGCGTCCTTCACCACCCTCGCCCAGCTGTCCGACCTGTGGGCGGCGGAGATCAAGGCGCTGGTGTTCGGGGCCATCGCGGCGATCGTCGCCTCGTACAAGGGGCTGACGGCGCAGGGCGGCCCGAAGGGCGTGGGCGACGCCGTCAACCAGTCCGTGGTGATCACCTTCATGTTGCTGTTCGTGACCAACTTCGTGATGACCGCGGTGTACTTCCAGGTCGTCCCGCAGAGGGGTTAGCCGATGAGACCGCAGAAACTCCTCGACCGCCCCTTGCGCTCCCTGGAGGAGCTGGGCACCCAACTGTCCTTCTACGGCCGCTCGCTCGCGTGGACGGGCCGCACCCTGCGCCGCTACAAGAAGGAGATCCTGCGGCTGCTCGCCGAGGTGAGCTTCGGGCGGGGCGCGCTCGCCGTCGTCGGCGGCACGGTCGGCGTGATCGCGTTCCTGTCCTTCTTCACCGGCACCGAGGTCGGCCTGCAGGGCTATGCGGCCCTCAACCAGCTCGGCACCTCCAACTTCGTGGCGTTCCTGTCGGCGTACTTCAACACCCGGGAGATCGCCCCGCTGGTGGCCGGGCTCGCCCTGTCCGCGACGGTCGGCGCCGGGTTCACCGCCCAGCTCGGTGCGATGCGGATCAGCGAGGAGACCGACGCGCTGGAGGTGATGGGCGTCCCGTCGCTGCCGTTCCTGGTGACGACCCGGATGATCGCCGGCTTCGTCGCGGTGATCCCGCTGTACGTGATCGGGCTGCTGTCCTCGTACCTGGCCGCCCGCACCATCACCACCGGCTACTACGGGCAGTCGACGGGCACCTACGACCACTACTTCCACCAGTACCTGCCGCCCGTCGACGTGTTCTGGTCCTTCGGCAAGGTGATCGTCTTCGCCGTGCTGATCATCCTGGTGCACTGCTACTACGGCTACCACGCGAGCGGCGGCCCGGCCGGAGTCGGCGTCGCGGTGGGCCGGGCGGTGCGGACGTCGATCGTCGCCATCAACGTCCTGGACTTCTTCCTGAGCCTCGCGATCTGGGGCGCCAACACGACCGTACGGATAGCGGGGTGAGAGCGGTGCGCATGCACAGAACGAGACTCAGGCTGTACGGCATCGCGTTCCTCGCCGTGCTCGCGCTGCTGCTGTCGCTCTCGGTGGCCGTCTACCAGCAGGCGTTCACCTCCGTCGTGCCGGTCACCCTGGAGGCCGGCACCCTCGGCAACCAGCTCGATCCACGCGCCGACGTCAAACTGCGCGGGCTGCTGGTCGGCGAGGTGCGCGAGGTGCATTCGGACGGCAGGAAGGCGACGCTCGACATCGCGCTCAAGCCGCAGTACGTGCCGTACATCCCCGCGGACGTGCGCGCGCGGCTGCTGCCCAAGACGCTGTTCGGCGAGAAGTACGTGGACCTGGTGCCGCCCGCGCACACCTCCGAGCGGCCCATCCGCGCCGGGGACGTCATCACCCAGGACCGCACCAAGGTCGGCATCGAGGTGCAGCAGCTGATGAACGACCTGCTGCCGCTGCTGCGCACGGTCCAGCCGGGTGAACTCAACGCCACACTCTCGGCGTTCGCCACCGCGCTGGAGGGCCGCGGCGACCGGATCGGCGACAACCTCACCCGGGTCGAGGGCTATCTGCGCCGGCTCAACCCGCACATGCCCTCCCTCAAGGAGGACATCTCGCGGTTCGCGGACGTCGCCGAGGTGTACGGCGACGCCGCGCCCGACCTGATGCGGATCCTGCGCAATACGGTCACCACCAGCCGGACGATCGTGGAGAAGCAGGACCAGCTGGCCGCGGGGCTCCGCTCGACCGCCGCCATGGCAGGCACGGCGAACGACTTCCTGTCCGGCAACGGCGACCGGCTGATCACCCTGGGCCGGGTCTCCCGCCCCACGCTGGAGCTGTTCGCCCGCTACTCCCCCGAGTACCCGTGCCTCTTCCAGGGCCTGGTCCGGCAGGAGAAGGCGTCGGAGGACGCGTTCCGGGGCGGCGAGATGCGGATCACCCTCGAGGTCGTCCGGCCGCAGGGGGCGTACCGGCCCGGTGAGGAGCCGGTGTACGGCGAGCGGTCAGGACCGAACTGCCGTGGCCTGCCGCATCCGCCCGTGCCCGGGTCGAAACCCCATCTGAACGACGGTACGTCGGCCGGAGGTTCCGGCGGCGCACTCCCCGGAGGTGCTCAGGTGTCCGCCACCCGGGCCGAGCAGCGGGCCGTCGGCTCGCTCGTGGCCCCCGTCATGGGCGTCCCCGCCGACCAGGTGCCGCCCGTCACGACGCTGCTGTTCGGTCCGCTCGCGCGCGGAACGGCGGTGAGCGTCGCATGAGCAGGTCAGGAGCCCGGCAGACCGCCGCCCCGCTGGTCAAGTTCAGCCTCTTCGCGCTGGTCACGATCGCGGCGACGGCGCTGCTCGCCGCCACCATCGTCAACATCTCCTTCATCCCGAAGGACACCTACCACGCGGTGTTCACCGACGTCACCGGGCTGGAGACCGGCGACGACATCCGGGTGGCCGGCGTGCGGGTGGGAGAGGTGGAGGGCATCCGGATCAAGGACCGGACCCTGGCGGAGGTCACGTTCACCGTCGACGCCGACCGGCCGCTGCTCGCGGGGACCCACGCGGTCGTGCGCTACCGCAACCTGGTCGGGCAGCGGTACATCGCGCTCACCGAGGGCCCCGGTGACGTCACCGCCCGGCTGCGGCCGGGCGGCACCATCCCGCTGTCCCGGACCCAGCCAGCGCTGGACCTCAACGCCCTGCTGAACGGCTTCAAGCCGCTGTTCGCCGCGCTCAGCCCGAGCGACGTCAACCAGCTCGCCACCGAGATCGTCCAGACCCTCCAGGGCGAGGGCGGCACGGTGAACAGCCTCCTGGCGCACACGGCCTCGCTCACCACCACCCTCGCCGACCGCGACAAGCTGATCGGCTCCGTGGTCGACAACCTCAACACCGTCCTGGCGACGCTCGACAAACGCGGCTCCCGCTTCTCCGACCTGCTCACCCAGCTGCGCCGGGTGGTCTCGGGGCTGTCCGCCGACCGCAAGCCCATCGGGGAGTCGCTGGTGAGCATCGGCGACCTCACGGACGTCACGTCGGGGCTGCTGAAGGACGCGCGTCCACCGCTGAAGGACGACATCGCCGGGCTCGGCGATCTCACCGGAACGCTGAACAAGAACCAGAACACCGTGGAGGGCGTCCTGAAGCGGCTGCCGAACAAGCTCAACAAGCTGACGGGGACGGCCTCGTACGGCTCGTGGTTCAACTTCTACCTCTGCGACTTCGACGGCCGGATCGTGCTGCCGAAGACCAAGCAGGTGATCACCCCGGAGCTGCACGTGGCGCGGGCGAGGTGTGGCGGATGAGACTGCGTGCCCCAAGACGGCGGCGCCGCCCGGAGCCCCTGGTGAAGGTGCGCGTCCTGCCACCGCAGCTGCCGAAACTCCCCCGGCTGCTGCCCAGGCGCACACCCCGCCCCGAGCCCCTGGTGAAGGTGCGCGTCCTGCCGCCCCAGCTGCCGGGACTCCCCCGGCTGCTGCCCAGGCGCACACCCCGCCCCGAACCCCTGGTGAAGGTGCGCGTCCTGCCGCCGAAGCTGCCCAGGATCCGGCTGCGGCGTCCACGCCTGAAGCCGTTCCGGGAGCGCAACCCGGTCGTCGTGGGCGCCGTCGGCCTCACCGTCCTGGCGCTGCTCACCGTCGCCGCCTTCAACGCCGACAGCCTGCCGCTGATCGGCGGCGGCGACACCTACAGCGCGGCCTTCTCCGAGGCCGGCGGGCTCAAGCCGGGCGACGAGGTACGGATCGCCGGGGTCAAGGTCGGCAAGGTCGACGGCGTGGACCTGGACGGCGACCACGTCAAGGTCACCTTCAAGGTGAAGGGCCACCCGGGCTTCGGCACCGACACGGGCGCGGCGATCCGCGTCAAGACGATCCTCGGTGCCAAGTACCTGGCCCTGTACCCGAAGGGGCCCGGCCAGTTGAGGCCGGGCAGCGAGATCCCGCTCGGGCGGACCGTGTCGGCGTACGACGTCGTCCAGGCCTTCAGCGACCTGACGACCACCAGCGAGAAGGTCGACACGGACCGGCTCGCGAAGGCGCTGGACACCATCTCCCTCACCTTCCAGGACTCCCCCGCGGAGGTGCGGGCGTCGATCAAGGGACTGTCGCGGATCTCCCGGACCGTCGCCTCCCGGGACAAGGCGCTGCGCGGGCTCCTCGACCACGCGCACGGTGTCACCAAGGTGCTGGCCGATCACACGAAGGACTTCTCCGCGCTGGTGAAGGACGGTGACGCGCTGTTCAAGGAGATCGACCAGCGGCGCGCGGCGATCCACACGCTGCTGAAGAGTTCCGCGCTGCTGGGCATCGAGCTGTCCGGCCTCGTCGACGACAACAGCAAGGCGATCGGGCCCGCCCTGAAGAACCTCAACACCTTCCTGAAGATGCTCGAACGCAACCAGGCGAGCCTCGACCGCAGCGTCAAGCTCCTCGCGCCGTACGTGCGGCTCTTCACCAACACCCTCGGCAACGGCCGCTGGTTCGACTCCTACGTCCAGAACCTGGTCGCCGCCCCGGTCACGCCGCGGACGGGAGGCACCCGATGACCCGCAGACTCCTGGCCCTGTTCACCGCGCTCGCGGTCGTCGCCGGCCTCGCCGTCGTCCTCTGGCCGGGCCCCGACCCGGTCCGCGTCACGGCGTACTTCCCGCGCACCGTCGGCATCTACCCCGGCTCCGACGTCCGCGTCCTCGGCGTCCGCATCGGCGAGGTCACGAAGATCACGCCGGAGGGCGACCGGGTGAGGGTGGAGCTGGAGTACGACCGGGGCCGCAAGGTCCCCGCCGGCGCACAGGCCGCCATCATCAACTCCTCCGTGGTCAGCGACCGTTACGTGCAGCTGCTGCCGGTGTACCGCAAGGGCGCGGTGCTGCGCGACGGAGACGTCATCCCTCAGTCCCGTACGGCCGTCCCCGTCGAGCTGGACCGGATCTTCGACAGCCTGCACACCACCGCCGAGGCGCTCGGCCCGGACGGCGCCAACAAGAAGGGCTCGCTGTCCCGGCTGCTCGGGGTGAGCGCCGACAACCTCCAGGGACAGGGCAAGAACCTCAACCAGACGGTGGAGGACCTCTCCCAGGCGGTCACCACGCTGTCCGACGGGCGCGGCGACCTGTTCGGGACCGTACGGAACCTCCAGGTGTTCACGGCCGCGCTCGCGGCGGACGACACCAGCGTGCGGTCGTTCAACACCGACCTCGCCACCGTGGCCGGGCAGCTCGCCGGGGAGCGCAAGGACCTCGCCGCCGCGCTGAAGTACCTGGCCGCCGCGCTCGGTGACGTGGCCGGCTTCGTCAAGGGCAACAAGAAGGCGCTGACCTCGGACGTCAAGGGCCTGGCCAAGGTCACCAAGGTGCTCGTCGCCCAACGGTCCGCACTGGAGGAGCTGTTGTCCGTCGCCCCCACCGGCCTGTCGAACCTGCAGAACGCCTACAACCCCGCCGCCGGCACCCTCGACACCCGCAACAACGCGCAAACCCCGCAGGACCCGGCGTCCCTGCTCTGCTCGATCCTGAAGACGACCGGCGACGACCACGACAACTGCGCCGGGCTGACGAAGCTCCTCGACTCCCTGCCCAAGGTGCCGTCGGCCCCGGCGTCGACGGGCACCGTCGACAAGACCCTCGGCGGAATCCTGGGGGCACCGGCATGAGCGCGCGGCACCTGGGGCGGGTGGCCGCCTGGACGGCGGTCGGCTCGCTGCTGCTGACCGGCTGCGAGTTCAACGGCTGGTACGACGTCCCGCTCCCCGGCGGCGCCGCCTCGGACGGCCACGCCTACCACGTCACCGTCGAGTTCCGGGACGTCCTGGACCTGGTGCCGCAGTCCGCGGTCAAGGTCGACGACGTCACCGTGGGCGCGGTCGAGAAGGTGCAACTGGACGGCTGGCACGCGCGGGTACGGCTCAGGATCGCCGACTCGGTGAAGCTCCCCGGCAACGCGGTCGCCGACCTGAGGCAGACCAGCATGCTCGGCGAGAAGTACGTCGCCCTGTCCGCGCCGGCCGGCACCGCGCCCGTCGGACGGCTCCACGACGGCGACCTCATCCCGCTGTCCCGCAGCGGCCGCAACCCGGAGGTCGAGGAGGTGCTGTCGGCCCTGTCCGCGCTGCTCAACGGCGGCGGGGTGGCCCAGCTGAAGACGATCACCGTCGAGCTGAACCAGGCCCTGAGCGGCCGCGAGGACCGGGTCAGGTCCCTGCTGAAGCAGCTCGACACGTTCCTCGGCGGCCTCGACGGCCAGCGGGCGGAGATCGTACGCGCGCTCAAGGGCGTCGACCGGCTGGCGAAGCGGCTGAAGAAGGAGAAGAAGACGATCGCCCTGGCCGTCGACACCATGCCGCCCGCCCTCAAGGCCCTCGCCGGCCAGCGCAAGGACCTGACGAAGATGCTCACCGCCCTGTCCACCCTCGGCAAGACCGGCACCAAGGTGGTGAACGCCTCCCACGACGACACCGTCGCCAACCTCAAGAAGCTCCAGCCCATCCTGCAGGAGCTGAACAAGGCGGGCGACGACCTGCCCAACTCGCTCGAACTCCTCACCACCTACCCGTTCCCGCGCAACGCCACGGACGCCGTCAAGGGCGACTACGTCAACCTGAGGATCACCGCCGACCTCGACCTGGCGGACCTGTACGGCAACGTCACCGGCAAGCCGGGCAAGGGCGGGAAGTCCCCGGCCCCCGGGACCCCGCACCTTCCCGGCCTCCCCACTCCCACCCCTCTGCCGTCCGTCCCGTCCCTGCCGGGCACCCCGTCCGTGCCGCCGGTGCCCTCCGCGCCCGCCGTGCCTTCGACGCCCTCCGGCGGCAGCACCCTGCTGTGCCCGCCGGTGTGCACCGCCGCCTACGGCACCGGGGACGGCTCGCGTCGCCTCCCGCCCGGGACCGACCTCGGCCTCGCCGAGCTGATGCTGAAGGGGATACTGCCGTGATCACACGTACGGTCAGGGCCCAGCTGCTCGCCTTCGCGACCGTCACCGCCCTCGGGGTGTCGTACGTCGGCGCCCGCTACACGGGCCTCGTGGACGACGTCCTCGACCGCGGGTACACCGTGCGCGCCGACTTCGCCGAGTCCGGGGGCGTCTTCCCCGGCGCCGAGGTCACCTACCGGGGCGTGCCGGTGGGCCGCGTGGGCGATCTGCGGCTGACCGGGTCCGGGGTGTCGGTGGCGCTGAAGATCGAGAACGGCGCCCCGCGGATCCCGGCCGACACGCTCGCGGTGGTCGCCGACCGTTCGGCGGTGGGCGAGCAGTACGTCGACCTCCAGCCACGGCGGTCGGGCGGGCCGTACCTCATGGACGGCAGCCCGATCCCGCGCAGCCGCACCCGGACCCCGCTGCCGGTCACCGACCTGGTCCTCAGCCTCGACCGGCTGGTCAACTCCGTCGGCAAGGACGATCTGCGGGTCACCGTGGACGAGCTGGGCAAGGCGTTCGCCGGCACCGGACCGAACCTGAGCCGGCTGGTGGACTCCGGCAACGCACTGGTGGAGTCGGCGTCCGCGTCGCTCCCCCAGACGGTCTCGCTGATCGAGGACTCGCGGAAGGTGCTGAAGACACAGGCCGACCAGGGCTCGGCCATCAAGTCGTTCTCCCGCGACCTGGCCACGCTCACCGCGCAGCTGAAGTCGAGCGACGGCGACCTGCGCCGGCTGATCGGCAACACGGTGCCCGCCGACCAGCAGCTGGACTCCCTGCTGAAGTCCACCCGGCCGCAGGTGCCGGTCCTGCTCGCCAACCTCATCAGCGGCGGCCAGATCACCCTGGCCCGGCTGCCCGGTGTCGAACAGGCCCTGGTCACGCTCCCGCTCACGGTCGCGGGCAGCTACACGGTCATCCCCGGCGACGGCACCACGCACTTCGGGCTGACCGTGAACGCCGACGATCCGCCCGCGTGCACCCAGGGCTACGGCACCCAGCGCCGCGACCCCGCCGACACCGGCACGCGCCCGGCGAACACCGCCGCGCACTGCACGGCACCGCGCGGCAGCAAGACCTCGGTACGCGGAGCCCAGAACGCGCCGGGCGCGACGACCGGTCCGTCCGGCGCGAACCAGGCCGCGTTCGTGGCCCCGTACGACCCGGAGACCGGCACCGCGACCGGCCCGGACGGAAAGGCCGTCGAGATCGGCTCGACCGGCGGCGAACAGACCGTGTTCGGAAAGGAGTCCTGGCAATGGCTGCTCGTGGGACCGATGGCATGACAGGCACACGCATGAGGCTGCTGTCGGCGGGACTCGTCGCCGCGACCGTCCTGACGACCGTGCTGTGTGTCTGGCTGGGCCTGAAGCTGTCCGACCAGCACGCGGCGGAGCAGCGCCGTCAGGACGTCCTGGCGGCGGCCCGCCAGTCGGCGCTGAACTTCACCTCGCTCGACTACCGGCACTACGACCGGGACAGCCGCGCGGTGCTGCAGGGCGCCACCGGCGACTTCAAGAAGCAGTTCGCCGCGCAGACCGCCCAGCTGACGAAGCTCGTCGCCCAGAACAAGTCGGTGTCCGAGGGGCAGGTCCTGGAAGCGGGCATCGTGCGGTCCGACGCGCGCTCGGCCCGGGTCCTGGTCGTGGCCGACAGCAAGGTGACCAACACGGCCGCGCCCGACGGCCAGGCGCGCACCTACCGCCTCCAGCTCGACCTCGTGCGGGTGGCCGGCCGCTGGCTGACCTCCGACGTGACGTTCGTCGGCTGACCCACCCCTGAGGCCGTCCATGAGGCCGTCAACAAGGCCGTCACAAGGCCATCGATGAGGAGAGACACCGTGGCGAACCCGACCACCCGCACCCGCGGAACCGGCTCACCGGCCCGCCGCACCATGACCGCGGCCGCCCGCGCGGCGGCCAAGCGCACCGCCCGCCAGCAGGAGGAGGCCACCTCCGGACGCACCCTGCTCGTCGAGCCCCCGGCGGACGGCTGGGAGGACCCGCCCGAGCCCGCGCCCTTCGAGGACGAGCCGGAGGAGAGCGCGCCCTCGCGCAGGATCGGACGGAATGTGGTCACCGCGGTGCTGGGCGTCGTCCTCGTGACGGCCCTGGTCATGGCCGCCGTCCTCGGGTGGCAGTACCGGCAGGGGCGGCAGGCGGAGCAGGCCCGCGGCGAGGCCCTCGCGGCCGCGCGGAAGGCGGCGCCGGTCGTGCTGTCGTACGACTACCGGCACCTGGACCGGGACTTCGCCCGGGCCCGCGCACTGCTGACCGGGCACTTCCGCGACCAGTACGGCAGGACCACGAAGGCGGTGGTCGCGCCGACCGCGACGAAGTACCACGGCGTGGTGAAGGCAACCGTGGCCGCCCCCACCGACGGCGGCGCCCCCGCCGCCTCCGTCGTCTCGGCCACACCGGACAAGGCCGTCGTCCTGCTCTTCGTCAACCAGGTCACCCAGAGCACCCGGGTCCCGCAGCCCCGGCTGGACCTGAACCGGGTCCGGCTGACGCTCACACACACCTCCGCCGGCTGGAAGGTGAGCGGCGTGGACGCCCTGTGACCAGACATCGCATGCGGTGCCGACCGACCAGTTCCGCTTCCTCGAGTGCCCTCCGTCCAGTAGAGGCGTGAAAGCGACTTACCCGACGTGCCCGTTCGGGATTGTCTTTTCAGCAGTGCTTCTCGATCAAAGGGGATGGGCATGCGCACGTACGACTATGTCATCGTCGGCGCCGGATCCGCCGGCTGTGTGCTCGCTGCACGCCTGTCGGAGGACCCTGCTGTCCGGGTGGCGTTGATCGAGGCGGGCGGCCCGGACACCGCCCAGGAGATCCACATCCCGGCCGCCTTCCCGCAGCTGTTCAAGTCCGCCCTCGACTGGGACCTCGACACGGAACCGGAGCCGGGGATCGGCAACCGGCGGGCCTATCTGCCCCGGGGCAGGATGTTCGGCGGCTCCAGCTCGATGAACGCGATGATCTACATCCGCGGCAACCGTGCCGACTACGACGGCTGGGCCGCCGCCGGGGCCACCGGCTGGTCGTACGACGAGGTCCTGCCGTACTTCAAGCGCTCGGAGGACAACGAGCGCGGTGAGGACGCCTTCCACGCCGTGGGCGGGCCGCTCACGGTCAGCGACGGCCGGTCGGAGCACCCGCTGTGCTCTGCCTTCGTCCAGGCCGCCGTGCAGGCCGGCCACAAGCCGAACGACGACTTCAACGGCGAGACGCAGTTCGGTGTCGGCCGCTACCAGCTCACCCAGCGCGGCGGCCTGCGCTGCAGCACCGCCGTCGCCTACCTGCACCCCGCCCTCGAGCGGCCGAACCTCACCGTGCTCTCCTCGGCCCTCGCCCGTCGCGTGGTGATCGAGGGCGGCCGGGCCACAGGTGTGGAGGTGGAGCGGGCCGGCACCGTCGGAGTGGTCCGCGCCGAGCGCGAGGTGATCCTGTCGGCGGGCGCCTACGAGTCCCCGAAGCTGCTGATGCTGTCCGGGGTCGGGCCCGCCACCGCGCTGTCCGCCTTCGGCATCGACGTCGTACGCGATCTGCCGGTCGGCCAGGGCCTGCAGGAACACTATATGGCGCTGCTGAACTTCCGCACCGGCGTCGAGTCACTCATCGGCGCGGCGAGCCCGGAGAACGCCGCCCTGCTGCAGAGCGAGGGGCGCGGCCCGCTGACCTCCAACATCGGCGAGGCCGGCGGCTTCTTCCGCAGCCATAACGGACTGGACGCCCCGGACCTCCAGTTCCACGCCGCCCCCGTGCTCTTCCACCAGGAAGGGCTCGGCCCGGCCACTGAGCACGGCTTCACCTTCGGCCCGTGCGTACTGGCCCCCACCAGCCGCGGCGCGGTGACCCTGCGCTCCCCGCGCCCGGACGCCGCGCCCCGGATCGTGCACAACTACCTCACGACGGCCCAGGACCGGGACGTCCTGGTCGCCGGCATCCGGATCGCCCTGGAGATCGCCGCGCAGCGGGCCGTGACCGACCTCGTCACCGGCACGTTCGACACGCCGGCCTCGGACTCCGACGCGGACCTCCTGGCCTGGGCGCAGCGGACCGGGCAGACGCTGTACCACCCGACGTCGACCTGTGCCATCGGCGCGGTCGTCGACCCCGAACTGCGCGTGTTCGACGTGGCGGGCCTGCGGGTCGTGGACGCCTCGGTGTTCCCGACGGTGCCGCGCGGCAACACCAACGCGCCCACGATCATGGCCGCGGAGAAGGCCGCCGACCTCATCACCGGAGCCGCGCGATGAAGATCCCTACGTCAGGCGGCGGTCGTCGCCGGAGGTGGCCGGCTTTCCGGGGAAACGCCGGTTGAGGAAGTCGTCAACGCACCGCAGCCGCTCACGATGAGGTCGAGAAGGCGTTCGGCCCGCTCACGCTGTCCGGGCTCTCCGCAGGCGAGAGCGACACCGGTGAGGGCGGCGAACATGTCGGGCGCGCCGATGTCCGATCGGCCGGCACGGCGGTGAGGCCGGCCGTCGCTGTCACGACCGCCAGGGCTGCGGCGGCTCTTCGCCTCGCGCCGGTTCGTCTGCTGGTGCGGTTCACTGCGCCTCGATTCTGTGGTGGAAGGCGATGGATCCTCGCGGGAGCTGTGGGAAGGGCCGGGCCGCGCCGCTCACTTCGATGAGCGGCGCGGCCCGGGTGCGGTCGGTGCCGCGTCCGGGTCAGGGCAGGCGCAGCCAGACCGCGGTATCGGTGGGCAGCTGCCCGTCCGTCAGCGGTGCGCTGCTGAGCAGGACCTGCCGGTGCGGTGGCAGCGGTGCCGGCTCCGAGCCCAGGTTGACGACGCAGCCGAAGCCGGGGTCGCGGGTGAAGGAGAGGACCTGGGGGCCGCTGGGAAGCCAGGTCATCGGCCCGTCGCCGAGTGCGGTCTCGCTCCGGCGCAGGCGCAGCGCCGTGCGGTACAGGCTCAGCATGCTGTCCCGGTCCGCCTCCTGCTGCTCCGCCGTCATCGCCGACCAGTCGCGAGGCTGGGGCAGCCAGGGCCGAGTGCCCTCGGGGCCGAAGCCGAAGGGCGGGGCGTCGCCGCTCCACGGCAGCGGCACGCGGCAGCCGTCCCGGCCGGGGTCGGCTCCTCCGGTGCGGTGGAACATCGGGTCTTCGATGACCGAGTGCGGCAGGTCCTCGACCTCGGGCAGGCCGAGCTCCTCGCCCTGGTAGAGGTAGACGGAGCCGGGCAGGGCCAGGCTCAGCAGCGCTGCCGCCCGCGCGCGCCGGGTGCCCAGTGCCAGGTCGGTGGGGGTGCCGTGGGCCTTGGCCGCGAAGTCGAAGCCGGTGTCGGCACGGCCGTAGCGGGTGACCGTCCGGGTCACGTCGTGGTTGGCCAGCACCCAGGTGGCGGGCGCGCCGACAGGCGAGTGCACGGCCAGCGTCGTCGTGATCGCCTCGCGCAGCCGCGCGGCGTCCCAAGGGCAGGTGAGGAAGGCGAAGTTGAAGGCGGTGTGGAGTTCGTCGGGGCGCAGGTAGCGAGCGAAGCGCCCGGGATCGGGCAGCCAGACCTCGCCGATCAGGGCGCGCGGCGGGGTGTAGGACTCGGCGACCTTGCGCCAGTCCCGGTACACCTCGTGGATCTCGTCGCGGTCCAGGTAGGGGTGCGGGTCCGCGCCGTCCACCAGGTCGGGAAGAGCCGGGTCCTTGATGACCTCGGCGGCGGAGTCGATGCGGACCCCGGCCGCGCCCCGGTCGAACCAGAAGCGCAGCACCTCCTCGTGCTCCCGGCGCACCTCGGGGTGCTGCCAGTTCAGGTCGGGCTGGGCGGAGGCGAACCGGTGCAGGTACCACTGGCCGTCCGGGACGCGGGTCCAGGCACTGCCGCCGAACTGCGACATCCAGTTGTTGGGAGGGAGTTCGCCGTTGGCACCTCGGCCCTCACGGAACCAGAACCGATCGCGCTCCGGCGAGCCGGGGCCTGCGGCGAGCGCGTCCTGGAACCAGCGGTGCCGGTCGGAGACGTGGTTGGGGACGATGTCGACGATGGTGCGGATACCCGACGCCAGTGCCTCGGCGATCAGCTTCTCGGCCTCCCCCAGGCTGCCGAAGGACGGGTGGATGGCCCGGTAGTCGGCCACGTCGTAGCCGCCGTCGGCCATCGGTGAGGCGTACCAGGGGGTGAACCAGAGCGCGTCGACACCGAGTTCGGCGAGATACGGCAGCCGGGACCGGACGCCCGCCAGGTCGCCCACCCCGTCGCCGTCCGCGTCGGCGAAGCTGCGCACGTAGATCTGGTAGATCGCGGCGCCACGCCACCACTCGTGGGGTTGGTGCACGGTAGAAGTCTCCTCGGGAGATGGTGTCAGCCCTTGAGGCTGCCGGCGGTGAGCCCGGACATGATGTTGCGTTGGAAGATCAGGAAGAAGACCACCGTCGGCACGGCGGAGATGGCCGAGGCGGCGATCAGTACGTTCTCCGGCACGCCCAGGGAGAGCGAGTAGATGCCGGCGTTGAGCGTCTGCCTGGTCGGGTCGGGCTCGGCCAGCAGCGGCCAGAGGAAGTCCTTCCACACGTTGACCAGGGCGAAGATGGACACCACGCCGATGATCGGCCGGGACATGGGCAGCACGATGGAAAGCAGTGTGCGCAGCGGTCCGGCGCCGTCGATGGCGGCGGAATCGAGCAGTTCCTGGGGAACCGAGTCGAAGAAGCGCTTGAGCAGGTAGATGTTGAAGGCGTTGGCCACCGACGGGAGCCAGATCGCCCAGGGGGAGTTGAGCAGGTTCTGGTGGATCAGCGGCAGGTCCAGCACGGTCAGGTACTGCGGGACGACCAGCACCATGGCCGGGATCATGAGGGTGGCCAGCATCAGGCCGAGGACCGCGTTGCCCAGCGCCGGCCGTAGTTTGGACAGCGAGTAGGCCGCGGCGACGTCCAGGACGAGCTGGAAGGCGAGTGCCCCGAAGGCGTACCAGAGCGTGTTGAGCAGCAGGTGGGCGATGTTGAGTCGGGTCCACGCGTCGCTGTAGTTGGAGGTCTCGATGTGGTGCGGGTAGAAGGTGGGCGGGGTCTGGATGGACTCGGTGGTGCCCTTGAGCCCGCCCGTCACCAGCAGGTAGAGGGGGCCGAGGAAGGCCAGCGTGAAGGCGACGACGACCAGGATCAGCGTCGCGCGGTAGAGCGTGCGGTTCAGCTGGGCCGGATTGACCAGGGTGCGGGTGTCGCTCATGACTCCAGCCTCCGGTTGAGTCGCACGTAGATCACCGAGAACCCGGCGAGCACCAGCAGCAGGAGCAGCCCGAGAGCGCAGGCTGCGCCGTAGTTGGAGAAGTTGAAGGCGTACTGGTAGATCAGGTAGACGATGGTGGTGGTCGAACCCTCCACGCCCTGGCCTCCGTTGGTGAGGATGAAGGGCTCGACGAAGACCTGCATGGTGGCGACGATCTGGAGCATCAGCATCAGCGAGAGGACGAGCCGGGTCTGCGGGATCGTCACGTGCCAGACGCGCCGCAGCAGTCCGGCTCCGTCCAGTTCGGCGGCCTCGTACAGCTCACCGGGTATGTTCTGCAGCGCCGCCAGGTAGATCAGCGTGGCGCTGCCCATGTTCATCCAGGTGGAGGCGATGACAACGGCGAGCATCGCGGTGTCCGGGGACTGCAGCCAGCCGGAGGTGGGCAGGTGCAGCAGCTGCAGTGCCCGGTTGATCGGCCCGTACTCGGGGTTGTACAGGTACTTGAACAGCAGCAGTGAGGACACCGGCGGGAGCATGACCGGGAGGTACACCAGGATCCTCAGGTAGCCGCGCGCGTGCCGCAGTTCGTTCATCACCACGGCCGTGACGAACGGCAGCGCGAAGCCGAACAGGAGGGCCAGGCCGGTGAACTCGGCGGTGTTCCGCCAGGCCGGCCAGAAGCTGGGATCGTGCACGATCTGGTCGAGGTTGTGCAGGCCGACCCAGGTGGTCCTGCCGGCCTTCGCCTTCTGGAAGCTCATGATCACTTCACGGACCATGGGATACCACTGGAAGCAGGCGAAGCAGAGCACCGCGCCGATCAGGAAGCCGTGTGCGGTGAGGTTGCGCCGTACGGATCTGCGCAGTGCCCCGGCCCGGCCGGCCGCCGCGGTGGGCTGCGCGTCGGTTCCGGAGGATGCGGTCGCGACCGCCATCGTCGATCTCCTTGGGAGGCTGCTCGTCCCGGGGCCTGGCGGCCCTTGCGGCTACTGGGCGTTGGCGAGGACCTGGTTGACCTGCTGCTCGGCGGTGTCCAGCAGCTTCTTCAGGTCGGCGTTCGGGTTCGTCAGCGTGGACGCCATGGCCGTGTCGAGGATCTTGTAGATGGCCTGGGCGTTGCCGGGTTCGACGACGCCCGGGACGTTGGCCTTCACGAAGGGCTCGAAGGCCTGCACCGACATGGTGGCGTTGGCGGCCTTGAGCTGGGCGTCCTTGGTGGCGGTGGCGCCCTGGAACAGCTGCGGCTGGGGCAGCCCGACCGCCTGGCCGGAGGACTTGGAGCGGGCGTAGTTGTACTGCTGGCCCTGGCCCTCCGTCAGCCAGAGGTAGCTGAGCAGCTGGATCCCGGCCTTGATCTGCTCGGGGGTGTCCTTGACGTTGAACATGTAGTCGTCGCCGCCGGTGAGGGTGCCGACGCCGGGTCCGTTCTGGCCGGGGACCGGGCCCATGCCGAAGTCCCCGTAGTGGGCGCCGAGGCTCTGCACCATGTAGGTGATGTCGTCGGGGGCGGCGATGTACATCCCCAGCTTGCCCGCGGCCATCTGCTTCTGGAGGTCGCCCCACTTGTAGAGCTGGGTGCTGCCCATGACGTTGTCGGCGAAGCGGAGCTTGTGCAGGTTCTGCAGCACGGCCAGGCCCTGGGGGCTGTTGAAGGCCGCCTTGGTGCCGTCGTCGCTCACCATCCGGCCGCCCTGGGCGTAGATCTCGGCGGTGAAGTGCCAGCCGCCGTTGTTGCCCGCGCTGTAGTCGCCGTAGCCCGCGATGCCCTTGCCCAGGGCGGCGATCTTCTTGGCGTCGGCCTCGACCTCGGCCCACGTCTGCGGCGGCTGGTCGGGGTTCAGTCCGGCCTTCTGGAAGAGCTTGCGGTTGATGATCACGCCCATGGTGTAGTTGGTGCGCGGAATGCCGTAGATCTTCCCGTCGGCCTTCTGGGTGTCCCACACCGAGGACATGATGTCGTCCTTGACCGGCAGGTTCTCGGAGGTGACGTACTTCGTGATGTCGGCCGCCTGGCCGGCGTCCAGGACCTGCTGCTTGTCCGTGAAGTAGGTGTAGAAGACGTTCGGCTCCGTGCCGCCCTTGAGCGCGGCTGTGAACAGTTCAGGGGTCTCGCACGGGAACGTGTCGATGCTCTTCACCGCGATGTTCGGGTGCAGCTTCTCGAAGGCCGCGATGTCGGCGGCCCACTGCTTGCGCTGCGTCGGACGGCTTTTCGGCGGGGCGCAGTCGATGGAGAGGGTGACCTTGCCGTTGCTCGACTTGGCGCCGCCGTCGGAGGAGCTGGAACAGGCGGCAGCGGTCAGGGTGAGGGCGCCGACGATCAGCAGCGCTGCGGATCTGCGCATGGGTGGAAGACCCCTTCATGGGCGGAGTGCGTGGGGATGTGGCGTGCCTCACTTAAGCACCGACACCGTCTCGCCGCAATATCTCGACGGCACTTTGCAAGAAGTCAACGCGAAACCGTGATGGGGTACACCAGAGACAACGCAAGGGCCGCACCCCGTGGGGTACGGCCCTTGCCGGCGCTGCGGGTTGACGCTCAGTCAGCGGCTGGGCTCTCGCGCGCCAGACCGGTGGATCCGCGCACCACGAGCTCCGGCTCGAAGAGCAGCTCGTCGTGGGTGACCTTGGCGCCGGCCAGCTCTCCCACGAGCAGTTCCACGGCGGCGCGGCCCATCGCCTCGATGGGCTGGCGGATGGTGGTCAGCGGCGGATCGGTGCAGGTCATGAAGGAGGAATCGTCGTAGCCGATGACCGACACGTCCCGGGGCACATCGAGCCGGCGCCTGCGGGCAGCGCGCACCGCCCCCAGCGCCAGCGGGTCCGAGGCGCAGATGATGCCGGTGACACCCCGCTGCAACAGGCGCGCAGCCGCGGCCTGCCCACCCTCCAGGGAGAACAGCGCGTGTGCGACGTCCGCCTCCTCGAGCTCCAGCCCGGCCCCCTCCAGTACCGCGCGAGCCGCCGCGAGCTTGCGCCGCGACGGCATGTGATCGGGCGGGCCGAGCACCAGGCCGATCCGCCGGTGGCCCAGCGACAGCAAGTGCCCGGCGCCCTGTTCCACCGCGACCGCGTCGTCGCAACTGACCTGTGGGAAGTCCAGGTCGGGTATGGCGGCGTTCATGAGCACCGTCGGCAGACCGCGGCGGGACAGCCGCTCGTAGTGCTCGTGCGGGGACTCGGCCTGGGCGTACAGGCCGCCGAAGAAGATCACACCCGAGACCTGCTGCTGGAGCAGCAGTTCCACGTAGTCGGCTTCGGAGACGCCGCCCGCCGTCTGCGTGCACAGCACCGGGGTGAAGCCCTGCTGCGCCAGTGCACTGCTGACCACTTCGGCGAAGGCGGGGAAGATGGGGTTCTGCAGCTCCGGCAGGACCAGCCCGACCAGCCTCGAGCGCTCGCCCCGCAGTTGGGTCGGACGCTCGTAGCCGAGCACGTCCAGGGCGGTCAGCACGGCCTCGCGGGTCTGCTCGGAGACACCGGGCTTGCCGTTCAGCACCCGGCTGACCGTCGCCTCGCTGACCCCGACTTTCCTGGCCACCTCGGCAAGTCGTCGTGTCATGACTCAAGCCTAGGGCATGATCCGCAATCCGCTTACGTCCTGGCGTAAAAATTCGTCAGTCTTTGCAGCAAGAGGGTCGGGGCGGTCGCGAGGGTGCCAGCACCTCCTGGGAAGGAGCTTCCGTGTGCCGACGCGACCACCCTAGTGGAGATCGATGACTTACAGGAAAAAGTAAGTATGAAACAAAGTTCGGTCGGAATATTGCTCGCTCCTGTCCGAGCCAATACGGTGCTGCACGCGCCGCCGCCTGTGATCGGATCCTCCCCCCTCTTCGCACCTGCTCCACCTTGCCGGCCGCGAAGGCCGGCCAAGCGCTGCGTCGTGCCCAAGGGCACCTGACTTCGGGCACCCCACCCGACGGCGGCACGCCTCACGACGGCTTCGGTCCCGAGGAGCAACCCTTGTTCCAGTCCCTACGCACACTCAGACGCGCGGTCGCCCTGGGCGGCACCAGCGCACTGCTGGCCGCCACGGGCGTCCTCCTGGCGGCGCCCTCGGCATGGGCCGCCGCCACCGGCGGCAGCGGTGCCGCCCTGCCCTACGTCGAGGTCCAGGCGGAGAACGCCGCCACCAACGGCAGCGTCATCGGTCCCAGCTACACGCAGGGCCAACTGGCCGACGAAGCCTCCTACCGCAAGGCCGTGACGCTGCAAGGAGCGGGCAAGCACGTCACCTTCACCACCCCGGTGGCCACGAACTCGATCAACTTCCGGTACAGCATCCCGGACAGCTCGAACGGGTCGGTCTACAACGCGCCGCTGTCCCTGTACATCAACGGCACCAAGCAGAGCAACTTCACCCTGACCAACGCATACAGCTGGTTCTACGGCAGCTACCCCTTCACCAACAGCCCGGGCAGCAACCCGCACCACTTCTTCGACGAGGCCCACCGCCTCTTCACGCAGACCTATCCGGCCGGGACCACGTTCACACTCCAGGTGGACCCCGAGGACACCGCACCGTCCTACACCATCGACTTCGCCGACTTCGAGCAGGTCGGTGCCCCGCTGACGCAGCCGGCGGGCTCGGTGTCGGTGACCGGCAAGGGCGCGGACGCGACCGGAGTCAACGACTCGACCAGCGCCTTCAACTCGGCGATCAGCGCCGCAGGCGCCGGTGGCACCGTGTGGATCCCGCCCGGCACGTACAAGATCCCGGGCCACATCGCGGTCAACAACGTGACGATCGCCGGCGCCGGCATGTGGTACTCGACGGTCACCGGGTCGGCGCCCGGCTTCTACGGCAACTCGGCGCCGTCGCCGAGCACCGGCGTGCACCTGCAGAACTTCGCGATCTCCGGTGACGTCCAGGAGCGCAACGACGGCGCGCAGGTGAACGGCATCGGCGGCGCGATGAGCAACTCCACCGTGTCCCATCTGTGGATCGAGCACGAGAAGGTCGGCGCCTGGATGGACGGGCCGATGGACGGCCTGACCTTCAGCGGCATGCGGATCCGCGACACCACCGCCGACGGCATCAACTTCCACGGCGGTGTGACCAACTCCAAGGTCACGGACAGCGACATCCGCAACACGGGCGACGACGGCATCGCGACCTGGGCGGACTCCGGCATCGGCGCGGACGCCAACGACACCATCTCCGACAACACGGTGCAGCTGCAGATGCTCGCCAACGGCATCGCGATCTACGGCGGGCACGACAACACCGTGAGCGGCAACCTGGTGCAGGACACCGGCATCACCCAGGGTGGCGGCATCCACGTCGGACAGCGCTTCAGCTCCACCCCGGTCGGCACCACGACGATCTCCGACAACACGCTGATCCGCAACGGAAGCCTCGACCCCAACTGGCAGTTCGGGGTCGGCTCGCTGTGGTTCGACGGCAGCCAGGGGGCCATCAACGGCCCGGTCAACGTGACCAACGCGCTGATCCAGCAGAGCCCCTATGAGGCGATCCAGTGGGTCGAGGGCACCGTCAGCGGCGTCCACCTCAACAACGTGACCATCGCCGGGACCGGCACCTTCGCCCTTCAGGAGCAGACCGGCGGCTCGGCGAGCTTCACCAACGTCACCGCGACCGGCGTCAACGGGCCCGCACCCGTCTACAGTTGCGAGGGCGGCAACTTCGCGGTGACAGACGGCGGCGGCAACTCGGGCATCAGCGGGGCGGCGTACTGCGGCCCGTGGCCGGCTCCGGTCTACCCGCCCTATCCTGCCAGCACGGTCACCGCCTCCCCGAGCGCGCTGAGCTTCGGCTCGCAGGCCACCGGTACGACCAGCGCGGCGCAGACCGTGACGGTCTCCAACCCGACCGGTTCGTCCGCCTCCGTCTCCTCCATCTCCACCAGCGGCGACTTCGCCCAGACCAACAACTGCGGCAGCTCCATCGCGGCGAACGGCTCGTGCACCGTCAGCGTCACCTTCAGGCCGACGGCGACCGGCACCCGCACCGGAACGCTGACCGTCGACGCGGGCGGCACCACCAACACCGTCAGTCTCTCCGGCACCGGCACCGCCGCCGGCCCCGTGCTGAGCGCCGCCCCGGCGAACCTGTCCTTCCCCGGCACGGTGGTCGGCTCCTCCGCCGGCGCGAAGACGGTGACGGTGACCAACACCGGCACCACCACGGCGACCGTGTCCAGCGTCGCGGCGACGGGCGACTTCAACCAGACCAACAACTGCTCCACCATCGCCGTCGGTGCGTCCTGCACGGTGAACGTCACCTTCAAGCCCACCGCCCCCGGATCCCGCACCGGCACCCTCACCGTGTCCAGCAACGCGAACAACAACCCGCTCACGGTGGGCCTCGCCGGCAGCGGCATCGACAGCAGCACCAACGTGGCGGCCGGCCAGCCGGCGTCGGCGAGTTCGAGCAACAGCCCGTACGTCGCCTCGAACCTCACCGACTCCGACGCCTCCAGCTACTGGGAGGGCGCCAACGGCTCGTTCCCGCAGTGGGCCCAGGTCGACCTCGGCCAGAGCTACAGCATCGGCAAGGTCGTCCTCAAGCTGCCGCCGTCGACGGCATGGGGGGCCCGCACGCAGACCCTGTCCCTTCTGGGATCCACCGACGGCTCCACGTTCTCGACCATCGTGGGGTCGGCCGGATATAACTTCGACCCCAACACCAACAGCAATACGGTGACCATCACCTTCAACACCACGACGGCGCGCTACGTGCGGGCGAACATCACCGCGAACACCGGGTGGAACGCGGCCCAGTTGTCGGACTTCGAGGTGTTCCCCAGCGGCACCGGCTCCGGCACCGTCAGCACCGATCTCGCGGCCGGCAAGGCCACCAGCGAGTCCAGCCACAACCAGACCTACGCATCGTCCAACGTGACGGACGGCAACCGGAGCACCTACTGGGAGAGCGCCAACAACGCCCTGCCGCAGTGGGTGCAGGTCGACCTCGGCTCCCAGCAGAGCGCCGGGCGGGTGGTCCTCCAGCTGCCCGCCGGCTGGGGCTCGCGCGACCAGACGCTGTCGCTGCTGGGCAGCACCGACGGCACCGCCTTCACCACCGTCAAGGCGTCGGCCGCCTACACCTTCGACCCCGCCACCGGCAACACGGCCACCATCACCTTCCCCGCGACCACCCAGCGGTACTTCCGGGTGAACATCACGGCGAACACGGGGTGGCCGGCGGGGCAGATCTCGGAGTTCCAGGTCTGGAACACCTGACCTGACCCGAACCGGCGGTGCCGCCGAGCCCACGGAGGCTCGGCGGCACCGTCATGCCGGTCGACGGTGTAGCTCGCCGGCACCTTAGCCGCACTCGTCGAGGACATACAGGCTCAGCGTGCCGGGACGTACACGTGCCCGGGGGCCGGCCCACGCGGTTGTGGGCCGGCCCCCGGGGTCCGTCGGACGACGCGTTGCCGTCAGGGATTGACGTTGATGGTGAAGGTCGTGGTCGGGTTGTAGATGTCGGTGTGGTTGTTCGTCTGGGTCAGGTGGTTGAACGTCGCCGAGCCCACGGCCGGGCCCTGTCCCGATTCGGGCATCGGGTTGGCCCAGATGCCATAGCCGGACTTGGCGTCGTAGGCGTCTCCGCTCTGCTGTGCCCCGGTGATGGACGTGTTGGTGAAGACGGTGTCCTTGACGGGGTTGAGCGCCGTGCCGCCCGCGTAGTCGGTCTGGAACATGATGCCGGCGTACGTCGGGTCGACGATGTCGGTGTCGTTCACCCGGATCCCCTGGAACGGCTGCGTCGCGGAGAACAGCCAGATCGCGGGGAACACCTGGCCGCCCCAGAAGTGACCACCGTCGCGCACCAGCGAGACGTTCTGGACGGTGGTCGGCTGGGTGCCGAATCCCTGGAAGGGGTAGCCGAAGTTCAGCGAGCTGATGGTGATGCCCGCATAGGTCAGCGTGTCGGCCACGTACAGGTTCTGCAGGGTGTTGTTCTCACCGCCGTAGACGGCGACACCCGCCGCCCGCCATGGGGTCAGCGCGGTCAGGTTCTGGAAGGTGTTGCCGGTCAGGTCCGAGGAGTTGTGGTCCTGGGCCGCGAACAGCGCGAAGCTGTCGTCGCCGGTCGACCGGGCCTCGTCGTTGCTCACCAGGTTGTTCTGGCTGCCGTTGGTGAGGTTGATGCCGTCCGCGAAGGTGTCGCGGATCCGCATGTTCGTCGCCTTCAGCCCGTTCACGTGGGTTCCCCAGATGGCGCACACCTGGTGCTCGACCCATACGTCGTCGACGGTGATGTTGGAGACGTCGGTCAGGTCGAAGACCTTGCCGGGCCCGTCGATGCGGGAGGTGTAGTTGCCGAACCAGCCGAAGCCCTGGAAGGCCGAGCCGTTGGCGCTGCTCTGCACCGACCAGCCGACGTCCGAGTTGTCCGACGTGGTGGGGGAACTGAACTGGGTGTACCAGGGTCCTGCGCCCACCATCTTGACGGCCTTGCCGTAGACGTTGAACTTGCCGGTGGTCTGGTACTGCCCGGCGGGCAGGTAGACGCCGACGAGCTTGCCCGTGGTGTCCTGCCGGACGGTGTCGAGCGCCTTCTGCACGTCCTGCTGGCCGAAGCCGGCCGGGGTGACGTAGGCGTTCGGATCCGGGTTGGCCACCGGGGCGACCTGCTCGGTGTTGATGTAGTCGATCGCGTACTGCGAGGTGTTGGACGAGTCCTTCTGCAGCTTGATGACGCTGCCCTGGGGCACGGTCCGGTCGAGCATCACGTGGGCCTCGTCGTAGACGTGACGCGGCGATCCGGCGCTGGGATCGTTGCCCGGGCCGGTCTCCGCGCCGTACAGCCAGGCGAACTTGGAGTTCAGCGTGATGGTCTGCAGGAAGGTGCCGTCGACGTAGACGTTCAGGGTGGCGGTGGCACCGCCGCCGCCGGGGGCGTCCGGGATGGAGAAGCGGGTCACCAGGGTGTTGGTGCCGGCCCGGGTGGTCCACTGCACGTAGGCGCCGGTGGTGTTCAGAGTGACGGCCTTGCGCCCGGACGCCTCACCGGCCAGGTCACCGATGGTGCGGTTGGGGCCGACCACGGCGGCGCCGCCGCCGATCTGGCCGTCCTCGCCCTGGTAGACGTCGTATGGCATGTTGGCGCCGCGGCCGACGAACAGCGAGGTGTCACTGGTGTTGTTGGCCTGTTTGACCGACAGTTCGTTGGTGTCGGCGGCGATCGCGGTGTGCACCGTGTACTTGCCGTTGACGGCCGTCCAGCTGCCCAGGCTCACCGGCGGGGCACTGGCACCGGCGGCGATCGTGCCGGTGTAGGAGCCGGTGAGGGTGGTGAGCGTCTTGCCGGTGCTGTCGAGCAGGGTGAGCGTGACGCCGTGGGAACCGCTGCCCGAGGCGACCGTGCCCTGGTTCCTCAGCGTCACCGAGAACGTGACGGTCTTGCCCGCCGAGGGGTTGTTCGGGGTCCAGTCCACGGTTCCGACCAGGTCCGAGCTCTGTACCGGCGCGACGACAAGGTTGTTCGGGTTGGTGTAGGCGTTGTTGTCGTAGCTCAGCTCGATGAAGCTCTTCGCCTCGTCCACCTTGGTGGTGAGCTGGTACGTACCGGCCGTCTGCGTGCCGATCACTGCGGACACCTTGGCGGAGGCGCCTGCCGCCAGCGCGCCGACGGAGGCGGTGCCGACCTTGGTGCTGCCCAGGTAGAAGTTGACGTTGGAGGCCGGAGAGGCGGCGGTGCCCACGTTGGCGACCGTGGCGGTCGCGGTGACCGAGTCGGTCTCCACCGGGGCGGACGGGGACCACGAGGACGCGGAGACCGTCAGGTCGGGATTCGGGGCCGGAGTGCCGATCACCTGGAGCTCGCCGACCTGGCCGCCGGGGGCTCCGCTGTTGCCGGTGATGCTCAGCTCGACGTCCGCGACCGTGGCGCTGACCGGGATGGTGACGGTGTTGCCGGTGCCGGGGTCGAAGGTGTACGTCTTCGCGGCCGAGATGCTGGTGAAGTCCGTCGCGCTCTGCTCACGGCCGAGCACCTGGATGGTCTGGGTGCGGGTGGTCCAGGCCGAGGCCGGGTTCAGCTTCACCACGACGGAGGTGACGTCGGCGTTCGCGCCGAGCAGCACGGTGAGCCGGCTCGGGTACGAGGAGCCCTCGAAGTACGTGGTGAGATCGCCGTCGTTCGCGTTCGCCGGGGCGTAGACGTACGTGTACGGGCTGCCGGTGATCGGCTTGTGCAGCGCCAGGTTGGTGCCGCTGCCGCTGGTGCCGGTGCGGGTGACGGTGTTGCCGGCGGGCGAGACGTTGCCGGCGGCGTCGCGCGCCTTGACGTAGTACGACACCGTCGCCGTGCCCGGCTGGTTGTCGGTCCAGGTCAAGGTGGTGCCGCCGACCGTCGCGGCCAGTGCGCCGTTGCGGTAGACGTCGTAGGCGGTGACGCCGACGTTGTCGGTCGACGCTCCCCACTTCAGGGCGATCTGACCCGCCTGCGGCTGGGTGTAGGACAGGGTGCCGGGCGTGGTGGGGGGCGTGGTGTCGGCGGTGCTCGGCCCGTACACCTGGAACTCGGAGATCTGGGCCGCCGGCCATCCGGTGTTGGCCGTGATCAGTGTTCGCAGGTAACGGGTGCCGGTCGCCGCGAAGTTGATGGTGACCGTGCTGTTGGTCGCCGGATCGAACGTGTACGCGGCGGACGCCACGATGGTGGTGAAGTTGCTGCCGTCGGTGCTGCCCTGGACCGACAGCGTCTGGGTGCGGGCGGGCCAGTTGGTCACCGGCACCTGCAGCACGAGCTGGTTGACGCTGGTGGTCGCGCCCAGGTCGACCTGCAGCCACTGCGGGAAGGCGTTGTCGGCGCTCTCCCAGTAGGTGGCCCTGTTGCCGTCGTTGGCGTTGGACGGCGTGTAGGTCTGGGTGTAACTGCCGGCGCTCATGGTCTTGCCCGCCGCCAGGTCGGTTCCGGCGGCGTGGGCGGGTCCGGCCTGCAGCACGGCCAGCAGTGCTGCCAGCATGCCGAGCACTGCGACGACGGCGGTTCGTTGCCGGCCTGACGCGGACAGCACGGGGGATCTTCCGGTGGTTCTCATCCTCGTCCTCGGTTCCTTGGAGGGGTGGGGGTACGGACGCGTGACGAGCTCGGTGAGTTGGCGGCTGCGCGAGAGAACTCGGTGCTCGGCCTTGTGAAAATCCAGATGATTCGATGAAAAAGTCGCAGCTTCGACTGAAAGGAAGCTACAGAGCGGCAATGCACTCGTCAATGAACGTGACAGCGCGGGGAGTTGACGCCCTCCTGGCGAACCGGACGCCGACCACGGCGGGCGTTGCGCCGGCCATGACGTGCGCCGGTCCGGCCCGTACGGGTTCTGGTACGAAGCGTGGCGCGAACTGTTCGTCGGCATCCGCGCACTGCGCCTGGAGTCCTTCGACGTCGCGGATCGGCTGCGGCCGTGGGGAGCCGCCGGACGAGCCTGGCACGCCCGGGACTTCGGCGCCGACCACGCCGCCCTGCTCGACGCCATGTCGGCGACAGTCCCGGGGGAGCACACTTGAGGACAACGGTTCGATTTCTGTACGCGCCAGGGGCTGACACCAGGGTCCTGGTGCGCGATAGCGTGCGCGCTCGGCCCGATCATCGCACTGCCCGGGGACTGTTATGCCTGATCCTTCCATGCCGCCGGACGACCGGCCGACGCCGCCGGTGATGCCCCGTGTGACGGCCGAGTCGCGAGCCGGGGCCTTGAGGCGGCGTCTGGTGCTGTCGTCCGTGCTGCCACCGGGCGTGGTCGCCGTGGCCGGTGCGGTCGCCACCGCGCTGGTCGGCGACGGCCACCTGGGCCGGGCGGACCAGGGCGCGGTGTTCGGCGGCGTGGTGCTCATCGGCACCGTGGCGGCCGGGATCGCGGGCATGCGGGCTTCGGCGGAGGCGCGAGCAGTCACCACACACTGGGCGGAGCTGTCCCGCGCGGCCGACCGGAACCGTGCCGAGCTGGCCGAGCTGACCCGTATCACGGCCGAGGGCAGGACCGAACTGGAGTCGTTGTGCCGCCGGTTGCGGGCCGGGGAGCGGCCTGCGCGGCGCCGGCCGGAACTGCCGCCGCAGACCGGCCCGGACGAACTCTCCCGCCTCGGATTCGAGATCGCCGCGGCCCGGCAGGAGGCGGAGGCAGCCCTGCTGGAGACCGCCGCCGGTGCGGTCGGTGCCGAACACAACTCCCGGCTGGAGCAGTTCGAGGTGTTCGCCAACCTGGCACGCCGCCTGGAGTCGCTGGTGCACCGAGAGATCGGCCTGCTGGACGACCTGGAGAACGAGGTCGAGGACCCCGACCTGCTCAAGGGGCTGTTCCGGGTGGACCACCTGTCCACCCGGATCCGCCGCTACGCCGAGAACCTGGCCGTGCTCGGCGGCGCGAACACCCACCGCCAGTGGACCCGCCCCGTCGGCCTGACCGACGTGCTGCGTTCCGCCGTCGCCGAGATCGACCAGTACGCCCGCGTCAAGCTGGTGCCGCCCATCGAGGGAACGGTCAGCGGCCACGCCGTGGTCGACGTCGTCCATCTGCTGGCCGAGCTGCTGGAGAACGCGACGGTCTTCTCACCGCCCCAGACCACCGTGCACGTGCGCGTGGAGCCCGTGGCCGCGGGGGTGGCGATCGAGGTCGAGGACCGGGGCCTGGGCATGTCCCCGGCCGAGCGCACCCAGATGAACACCGTTTTGAGTGCACCCGACAAGGTCGCCCTCGGCGAGCTGCTGCAAGACGGCCGGATCGGCCTGTACGTGGTCTCCGTCCTGGCTCAGCGGCACGACATCGCCGTGCAGTTGCTGAGCAACGTCTACGGCGGCACTCAGGCCGTCATGGTGCTGCCCGCCGCACTGCTCGGCCCGCAGCCGGCAGTACCCGCGCCCGCGCACCACACCGTCGCGTCCCCTGACGCGGGGCCGCAGGACCCGGTGGAACCCGAGGCGGCGGACCCCCGGGCGACAGTGGAGAGCGTCGTTGCGGATCCGCGCGTGCCCGATTCCGCATCCCAGGCCGCCCCAGTGCCCTCCGACGGCGCGGACGACCGTCCGCAGTTGCCTCGGCGCCGCCGCCAGGGTGACGCCGCCGAACGGCCGCACCCGGTCCCCAGCACCGGTGCCTGCGAGGACATCGCACACGACCCGGGCCTGATGGCCGCGTTCCAGGCCGGGCTGCGCAGGGCCGAGGAAGCGGAGACGCTTTGACAGCCGAGCCGCCCTGAGGGCCCGGGCCCTGTCCAGCAAGCTGTTTCCTTCCGTCGAAGAGGAGTACACGATCGTGGCGAGCGAAGACCTTTCCTGGCTGTTGACGGGTCTGGTGAACCGGGTGCCGCACACGCGAAGCGCCCTGTTGCTGTCCTCGGACGGGCTGGTGAAGGCGGCGGAGGGCCTCGACGAGGACGCCGCGGACCAGTTGGCCGCCCTCGCCAGTGGGCTGTACTCGCTGGCGCGCAGCGCGGGCCGGCACTTCGACGACGGCGGGGCCGTACGACAGATCGTGACGGAGCTCAGCACCTCGCTGCTGTTCGTCTCGTCCGCCGGGCACGGCGCCGTGCTGGCCGTGCTGGCCGGACGCGAGGCCGACGCGGCGGTGCTGGGCTACGAGATGGGAATGATGGTGAAGAGTGTGCGCCCGCACCTGGCCACACCGCCCCGGCACCCGGTGGGGTGACCGATGACGCCGGTCCTCCCGGACGGACCGCTGGTCGACGATGCGGCCGGGCGGCTGGTCCGTCCCTACACGGTGAGCGACGGCCGGACCAGGGCCACGTCCCCCTTCACGCTGGTGACCATGGTGCGGGCCACCGGCGCCCAGACGCAGGGCGCCTTCGGCCTGGACCATGCGCAGGTGCTGGCGCTGTGCGAGCGGCCGGTGAGCGTCGCCGAGGTGGCGGCCCGGATGCAGGTGCCCGCCGCCGTGGTCAAGGTGTTGCTTTCCGATCTGACCGAGGGAGGCGCGGTGGTCGCAGGTGACACGCACCCGGCGTCCCCGGGCCACTACGCACGACCTGATCGAGACCTCCTGGAAGCGGTACGCGATGGCCTCCTCAAACGACTGTGATCCGCTGCCGGCCGACGTCCTGCCGGTGGGCATCAAGGTGCTGATCGCCGGTGGGTTCGGCGTGGGAAAGACCACCTTCGTCAACGCGCTCAGCGAGATCGAGCCGCTGAACACCGAGGAGATGCTGACCGCCGTCAGCGCGGCCACGGACCGGCTGGACGGGGTGGAGGACAAGGCCACCACCACGGTGGCCCTGGACTTCGGCCGCATCACGCTCAGTCCGTCCCATGTCCTGTACTTGTTCGGTACGCCCGGACAGGAGCGCTTCTGGTTCATGTGGGACGAACTCTCCGAGGGAGCGCTCGGGGCGGTCGTTCTCGCCGACACCCGCAGGCTGGAGCACTCGTTCCCGGCGGTGGACTTCTTCGAGCGGCGCGGCGTGCCCTTCGTCGTCGCCGTCAACGAGTTCGACGGGGCCCACCGCTACCGCGGGGAGGAGGTGCGGACCGCACTCGACCTCAGTCAGGAGGTGCCGGTGGTGCTGTGCGACGCCCGCGTCCAGAGCTCGGGCGTCCGCGTGCTGCTCGAACTGGTTCAGCATCTGCTCACGACAAGGAGTTCCCATGGCACCGACGCCGACCAACCCCTCCTCCGGGCCTGAGTCCGGGATCGCCCTGCGCCACCTGCTCCTCCCTCCGGAGGACCCGCAGGTGCGTGCCCGATCCGAGCGGCTGCGCGAGCTGGGCATCGACGCCCGTCCGGATGCGGAACTCGACGCCTTCGCACGGGAACTGGCACGCCGTACCGGCGGCTGCTACGCCGGGGTCAACTTCTTCCTCGACGCCGACCGCCAGTACTTCGCGGGCTTGTACAGCGCCGCGCAGGACACCACGGTCCACGGGGGCCCGCCGTTGCTGGAGGAACCGGTGCCGGGCCGCGTCATGCCCCGCGACATCGACATGGGCATCTGCCCGCACGTGGTCAAGCGCCGCCGGGCGCTGGTGCTGGAGGACATCCGGGACTTCCCGCGGTTCGCCGGTAACCCGGTGGTCGACGCGATCGGCGTCCACTCCTACCTGGGCGCACCGCTGATAGACAGCACCGGCGTGGTGCTCGGCACGATCTGCGTGGTCGACCAGGACCCGCAGCCGTGGGGGCGCAAGGGGCTGGAAACCATCAAGGCCATGGCTGCCGAGCTCGTCGAGCGGCTGGAGGAGTCGACGCACCGGCGCAGCTGACCGGCGCTGCCGGACTCGGAAGCGGCCGTCTCGGAGCGTCCCCGGCGCGGCCGTCCAGCACCCGGCTGCGGCTCCCACACGACCACGGCCTCGGTGGCCCGGGCGAGGGCTGAGGCCAACTCACGCTCGGGCGGCTGCGGTTGCACCGCTTCTTTTGCCTGCAGGCACTGGGCAAGCGCCGCCGTGACGGTGTCGGTGGTCAATGACTCGGCAGTACCAAGCCGGGGCAGTAGCGCCCGGATCGCGGCTCATGCCAAGAGAGGTACCTGCGGCGCCATGTGCCACCCCGCACAGAACCCTTCGCCCGACGGGCCGCGCTCATGAACGCCGGTCCGGCCGGCCCCAGGGCGACCGGATACAGTGCGCGAGACGGCCGCCTGGTCAGGGAGGGGAAGCATGACCGCCACCAGCAACACCCGGCCCGCCGAGGGTGAAGCGCCAGCGCCGCGGCAGAGCCGACTGCACCGCCTGATGCGCTCCATCCCCCTGATCGCCCCCGTCCTGCTGTGGGCCGTGCCCTGCTGGGTGCTCCTGCACGGCGGCCAGCACTGGCCGCTGCCCGTCACGCTGGTCGGCACCGCCCTGTTCGCCCTCGGCCTCATCGGTATGCCGCTCGCGATGGCGCGCGGCCACGGGCGGCGCCAGCAGGACCGGGCGGCGATCATCGGTGACACCCTGCTGGGCACCAGCTGGGTCCTGTTCACCTGGTCCGTGCTTCTCGGCGTCCTGTTGCGGCTCGCCCTGACCGTGGCCGGCGTCGGCGAGAGTCAAGAGCGGGCCCGAACCGTCACGTGGGCCGTCGTCGGCGTCACCGCCGTACTGCTCGGCTGGGGGTACGCCGAGGCCCGCCGCGTGCCACGCGTGCGCCGACTCGACGTGCGACTGCCGCGGCTGGGCGCCGGGTTGGACGGCTTCCGTGTCGTCCTCATCACCGACACCCACTACGGTCCGCTCGATCGCGCTCGCTGGTCGGCACGGGTATGCGAGACGGTGAACGCTCTGGAAGCCGACCTGGTCTGCCACACCGGCGACATCGCGGACGGCACGGCCGAACGCCGCCGCGCCCAGGCCGCCCCACTCGGTACCGTGCGGGCCTCCCGGGCCCGTGTCTACGTCACCGGCAACCACGAGTACTACAGCGAGGCCCAGGGCTGGGTCGACCTGATGGACGAGCTGGGCTGGGAGCCGCTGCGCAACCGCCATCTGCTGCTCGAACGCGGAGGCGACACCCTCGTGGTCGCCGGCGTGGACGACGTCACCGCCGAGTCCTCCGGCCTGGCGGGCCACGGCGCCCACCTCGCCGGAGCCTTGCACGGCGCCGACCCCGACCTGCCCGTCCTGCTCCTGGCACACCAGCCCAAGTTCGTCGACCGGGCGGCAGCCGACGGCATCGACCTCCAGCTCTCCGGCCACACCCATGGCGGCCAGATCTGGCCCTTCCACCACCTGGTCCGCATCGACCAGCCCGCCCTCGCCGGCCTGAGCCACCACGGCACCCGCACTCTCCTGTACACCAGCCGCGGCACCGGCTTCTGGGGCCCGCCGTTCCGCGTCTTCGCCCCCAGCGAGATCACCCTGCTCGTGCTCCGCTCCCCGCACCTGCCCACCTCGCCGTAGACGGGGCGGGCCAGCACATCCGTCAGATGGCGGTCAGGATGGCGCGCAGCCGCTCGTCCTCGCGGATGATGCTGTTCGCGACACCTGAGGCAGCGGTATGAGCAGAGGTATCTGGGTGGCGACGGCGGCCCGGACGGCGCCCGGCGCGATCTCCCATTCGTCATCGCTTTCGGCCAACCCGCCGAGGAGGCAGGGGACTTCGGTCGTCCCGGGCCGGGCGGCAGCGGCGATCCGGGCGAGGTAGGGGACGGCGTCCACGCTGGCGGAGTACACCGTGCCCTGGTGGAGGATGCACGAGTACAGCTCGGAGATCGCCTCCTCGGCATCCCCGCCTCCCTCGGCGAGGGCGCGCAGCAGGTCGGGCAGGTCCTCTGCGGGGCCGTAGGCGTGCGAGACGCAGGCCCAGGGATGGGCGTCGAGGCCGGCGAGGGCGTCAGCGAGATCCATGGCGTGATCTTCGCAGCCCGGTGCGACAGGAGGGTCAGGGCCCTGCTGCGACTGGGCTGGCGCGCCTGATTCGTGCTCCTTCGGTAACGTGCTGGCGGCTCGCTGAATCAGACGGTGCCCGGAGCCGACCGGGTCCCGCTGCACACCCGGCTCGCCGGCGCATGCGCGGACCCCGACGCCGGCCTGGTAGGGCTCGACCTGATCAGCGGGATGCCCTACCGGTAGAGCCGCACGCCGCCGTTCGACCCGAGGGCGTTGAGTTCCAGCACGCCGCCCGGGGTGACGTACACCGTGCCGGAGGTGAGGCTCCACTTGCCGGTCCCCGTCGGCAGGCCCGCGACCGGGGTGGTGTCACCGGTGCGCCGGTCGATGGTGACGAGCTGCGGGGTGCCGGACGTGGTGACGGCGTACACCTTGCCGTCCGCGCCGGACGTGGTGACGGCGAGCGCGGCGGAGCGGTGGGTCCAGAGTTTGGCGCCGGTGGTGGTGTCGAAGCCGTCGATCATCGTGCTGCCGGAGGCCGAGGCCGGGGTGACCAGAACGGTGCCGTGGAGCCGGGCGGAGTGGTCGGCGTCGGTGTTGTTGCCGGTCGTGAGTTCGTCGTCGCCCACGGCCAGTTTGCGGCCGGTCCCGGTGGTGCCGAACACCCGCACGGCGTCCTGGTGCGCCGTGTGGACGGCAGCGACCAGCGGTGAACCGGACAGGATGTGCGTCACATCCGAGTGGGCGCTCTCGGACTTCCGCCAGAGCACCTTCCCGGTTCTGCCGTCGTACGCGGTGAGGGTGAACCTGCTCTTCTGGTCGAGGCAGAAGTCGTCCACCAGCACGATGCCGTCGGCGCCCCAGTCGTAGGCGTTGCAGTAGTGACCGCGGGCCTTGTAGCCCCACACGCGGCTGCCGGTGCGGACGTCCACACCGCCGAGGTAGTTCTCGCTGACGATGGTGGCGACATTGCCCTGCACGTAGGTCGCGGCAATCGCCGCCGCAGGGTGCTTCTTGCCGGTCAGCGGCATGGACCAGAGGATCTTTCCGGTGGACGCCTCGACGCCGGCCAGCCAGGTGCAGGTGCTGCCGTCCTTGCCGAAGGCGACCGTGCCGATGCCCTGGGCACTGAGCGTCGGCGACATCCCGCAGGGGACGGCGCCGCGCTCGGCGGCCGTGCCGGAGGCGGCGGCGCGCCATGTCTCCTTGCCGTCGGTGAGGTCGTAGGCCCGCAGGCCGCCCCGGGTGCCGGCCCGGACGAGCAGCTTGTCGGTGAGCCAGCTGCCGACCAGCGCGTCGTCGGCGGCGGGCGCCGGGATCTGCCACACCTGCGTCAGGTTCTTCGAGGCGACGGCGGCGGCGTCCTCCTGCTTGAGCAGGACGGCGGCGGCCCCGCCGGCCGCGACGAGGACGGCAAGGACGAGCGCGAGCCTGCCCACACGCCTGGTCTTCCCCGCCCGTTTGCCGTTCGCGCCCGCGGGGGGCTGCGGCTGCGCGGCGGCAGGCTCGGGTCGGCGCAGGGCCGCCCGGCCGGGGACGGCGCCCGCCCCTGACGGGTATCCGGGCGCCTGGTCCGTCGATCCGCTGCCCGGCCGGGTGTGCGCGGGTGTCCGGCGACCCGGCTCGCGCATGACCTCGTGGGCGCCGGCGCGGGGCTGGGGGAACCGCAGCGGCATGGTGGACTCCCACCGCGTGCCGGCGGATCCGCCGTGCGGCTCGGCCGACGACCGGTCGTCCCACGGTACGGCCGGCTCCGTCCTGTGCCGCTGCCCGTAGGGCTGCGGGCCGGCAGCCGATGTGCGGGGCCGGAAGGCCCAGCCGTCCTCCTCCTGCGGAGCCCCCTGGCCCGGCGACGATTCCGTCGTCATCTCCGTGATCTCCCCTGGTCGGGCATCCGCACGCGTATGCGACAGTCGTACTGATGCGCGATGATAAAGGTCGTCTTCTCCAGGCTTGCGCCCGGCTTCTCTTGCTCGCCTTGGATCAGCCGCTCTTGAACGAGTGGCCGAAGCCGTTGCGGGTCGACTCCACCTGGAACGCGGCGAGCGCACCCACCGAGGTGCTGATCCGCCAGTCCATCAACTGCTTGCTGCCGGGCCAGTCCTTGCGCTGGTCGTACCAGACGAGCCCGATGACGCCGGCCTTCGCGGCACCCTGGAACAGGTCGCGGATGTGCGCCTCTTTCCGGTCGCTCTGCGCCACTCCGGTCTCCGCGATCAGCACCGGCTTGCTGGAGAAGCCCGCGATCTGGCGCAGAGTGGGGGTGAACAGGCTGGAGAAGGCGGTGCCGTCGATCGGCCCGTAGTACCCGATGAGGCCGACCCAGTCGACGTAGGCGCTGCCCGGGTAGTAGGGGCGCAGCTTCGCGGTCGTGCCCGAGTCGACCACGTGCGGGGTCCACACCCAGATCACGTTGGTGACACCCTGCGCGGTGAAGACGTCGTGCACACGCTTCCACGACGCGACGAAGTCGGCGGGCTTGCTGTGCCGGGGACCCCAGGAGTTCCACGGACCGTTCATCTCGCCGCCGAAGGAGAGGGCCAATGGGCCGTCATAGGCGGCGATCTGGCCCGCCAGACGACGGATGTAGGCGTCTTCCTTGCCCTTGGCGATGTCGGCGAGCGAGATGCCGGAGGGCACCAGCGCCATCATGGGGAGCTGGCCGTGCTGCCACAGGAAGGCGTTGCCCTCCGTGTCGAAGTCGTCGCCCCAGGAGCTGTAGTACTCGCGGATGTCAGGGGCCCGCGCCGCCTCCTTGGAGAAGGTGGTGACGATGCCGTACTGCCAGGGTGTCTTGTCGTCGACAACACCCAGCGCGCGGCCGGACGGCCTGAGCATGGGCGAGACCCGGAAGTGCGCGGCCGGGGCGGTGGCGGCGCCGGCCTTGGCACTGCCCCCGCTTCCCAGGCCGCAGGCAGCCATGAGGAACGTGGCGGCGACCATCAGGAGCGCGGCGACCGTCAGACGGCTGCGGCGGCGGGCTATGGCCATGCGTGAGGGTCCGTTCGGTCTGGAGGCAAGCGACGTCGCCCGAACTCTACGAGACCCGCGTGACATTCATTGAATCTTCATACTACTCTTGTTACATGATCGGGCGTAGGTCGGATAACCTCCTTTTCCTCACGCATTGATCACTTTTCCTGCACTACTCACTCCTTTCGGTAGCACCGAGTCGGCAGTTGTCACACGATGAAGGAAGCTCGAGGCTGTCGATGACCAGTGCCTCCACGGAGGTCGAGCCGGCTCCCGTCTTTGTGGACCAGACCGGTCTGCGCGGCCGCCGTCTGCGCGGTTTCGGCTGGCTGTTGGGCATGGTCTGCACCGGGTTCGTGGTGGCGATGATCTCCGGCCTGGTCGGAACCCAGTCGCAGGCGCCCGCGCTCACCGTCCCCGGCACCGCGGACACCACGCCGCCCAGCCAGTACCTCAACGCGCCGCTGCCCGCGGCTCCCGGCTCGGCCACGAGCACCCCCGCCACAGCGGCCACACCCGACGCCACCCCGTCAGTCACCGCGACGCCGGCGGCCGGTACGGCGGCGTCAGGCTCCATGACCGCCGCCGCGCAGTAGCCAGACGCGACCGACCAGGAAGTCCATGTCCCGCTCCCCCCGCCGTCACCGCTCCCGGCAGTCCATCGCGCGCCCGCGCCGACTCGCCGCACCGCCCCTGCGTTTCTTTCTGCCGGTGACTGTACTGGCGACCCTGCTGGCGCTGATGGTGCTGCGGGGCATGGCGAACAACGAGGTCTTCCACGACGAGCGCATCGCCGTCTCCGTGGACAAGGGCACCGTCCCGACCAGCGTGCTGGAGGGCGGCCCGGTCGTCGACGCACGCGGCGACAAGAACAGCAAGCCGGTCAGCTACACGATCCCGGACAAGACCGTCGTCCTCTCCTTCGACGACGGGCCGTCCACCCAGTGGACGCCGAAGATCCTCAAGGTGCTGAAGGACGAGGACATCCGCGCCGACTTCTTCGTCACCGGCTCGATGGTCACCCGAAATCCGGCGCTGATCCGTCAGATCGTGGCCGACGGCCATGAGATCGGCGTGCACACCTTCACCCACCCCGACCTCGCGCTGCACTCCGGCACCCGGCTCACCTGGGAGCTGGGCGAGACCCAGCTCGCGCTGGCCGGTGTCGCCGGCATCCACTCCAGCCTGTTCCGCCCGCCCTACTCCTCCACCGTGGACGCGCTGGACGACTGGTCGTGGCCGGTGACCAAGCAGGCCGGAGCGGAGGGGTACCTGACCGCCTTCATCGACAAGGACACCGACGACTGGAAGCGCCCCGGCGTCGACTCCATCGTCAAGGCCGCCATGCCCGACCTCCCCGGCCAGGGCGAGATGATCCTGCTGCACGACGCGGGCGGCGACCGGGCGCAGACGCTCGCCGCGCTGCCGGTCATCATCGAGAAGCTCAAGGCCCAGGGCTACACCTTCAAGACCATCGGCGAGGCGCTCGGCACCGGCTCCGCCAACGCCGAGGTCACCAGCTACAACCTGTGGGTCGGCAAGGCGTTCCTGTGGTGCACCACCTTCTCGGTGTGGCTGATGCCCTGGCTGGTCGGCCTGCTCGCGGTCGTCGGAGTGCTGGTCATGGCGCGGTTCGCGTTGATGCTGGTGCTCTCCGCGATCCATGTGCGGCGCACCCGCAAGCCGGGCTTCTCCTGGGGCGACCCGGTCACCGAACCGGTCACCGTGGTGGTACCCGCGTACAACGAGCAGGAGTGCATCACCAACACGCTGCTGTCACTGGCCAGAAGCGACCATCCCGTCGAAGTGATCGTGGTCGACGACGGATCGACCGACGACACCTCCGCCATCGTGGAGGAACTCGACCTGCCGATGGTCCGGCTGATCCGGCAGCCGAACAGCGGGAAGTCCGTCGCCCTCAACACCGGTGTGGCCGCCGCCTCGTACGACCTGATCGTCATGATGGACGGCGACACGGTCTTCGAGCCGTCCACCGTCCGGGAGCTGGTGCGGCCCTTCGGCAACCCGCGGGTCGGCGCGGTGGCCGGCAACGCCAAGGTCGGCAACCGCGACACGCTGATCGGCGCCTGGCAGCACATCGAGTACGTGATGGGCTTCAACCTCGACCGCCGGATGTACGACGTGCTCGACTGCATGCCGACCATCCCCGGTGCCGTGGGGGCCTTCCGCCGTACGGCACTGGAACAGGTCGGCGGCATGAGCGACGACACGCTCGCCGAGGACACCGACGTGACCATGGGCCTGCACCGGGCCGGCTGGAAGATCGTCTACGCCGAGAACGCCCGCGCCTGGACCGAGGCGCCCGTCAGCATGAAGCAGTTGTGGTCGCAGCGGTACCGCTGGAGCTACGGCACCATGCAGGCGATGTGGAAGCACCGGCACGCGGTGCTGGAGCGCGGCGCGGCCGGCCACTTCGGCCGGGTGGGCCTGCCGTTCGTCGCCCTGTTCATGGTGGTCACCCCGCTGCTCGCGCCCGCCATCGACATCGGCATGGTCTACGGCGTGGTCTTCGTCGACGCGTACAAGACCTTGGCCGCCTGGTTCGCGGTGATGGCCCTGCAGGCCGTGTGCGCCTGGTGGTCCTTCCACCTGGACAAGGAGAAGGCGTGGCATCTGATCACGCTCCCGGCCCAGCAGGTGGTCTACCGGGTGCTCATGTACATGGTGCTGATGCAGTCCGCCATCACCGCTCTGACCGGGGGCCGGCTGCGCTGGCAGAAGCTGCGGCGCACCGGCGAGGTGGGGCTCGACGTCACAACGGGGGCGATGTCTTCATGAGTACCGCGGACCGGGGTGCCTTCGGCATCCAGGATTCCTCCGACACCGTCGCCCTGCGGGTGATGGACCCTGCCGCGCTTCCCGCGCGGCGCGAGCCGCATCCCGAAGTGGCCGCACCGGCGCCCGCGCGCAAGCCCGGCCGTGATCGCTACCTCGACCTGCTGCGGGCGCTCGCCCTGGTCCGCGTGGTGGTCTACCACAACTTCAGCTGGACCTGGCTGCCGATCGTCTTTCCCTCCATGGGAGTCATGTTCGCGCTGGCCGGGTCGCTGATGGTGCGGTCCCTCAACCGGCCGGCGCTGAGCGTGATCCGCGGCCGGCTGCGCCGTCTGCTGCCACCGATGTGGCTGTTCGGCGCGGTCGTGGTGCCTCTGATGCTCCTGGAAGGCTGGAGGCCCGACCACCACCACCCCAACTGGTGGTGGGGCGACCTGGCCTACTGGGTCCTGCCGCTCAGCGAGCCGCCGTTCGGGGCATCGCTGCACACCTTCGGCGGGCACCTGCCGAGTTCCTGGGCCGAACAGATCTGTGTGCCGCTGTGGTACCTGCGCGCCTACCTCTGGTACGTGCTGCTGTCGCCGCTCATGCTCAAGGCGATGCGGAAGCTGCCCTGGGTCACCCTGCTGGTCCCGCTGGCGCTCGCGTTCCTCGTCAACTCCGGCCTGGTCGACCAGTCCGGCCGGCTGATGGAAGCCGCCACCGACTTCACCACCTTCGGAGCCTGCTGGCTGCTCGGCATGGCCCACCAGGACGGGTTGTTGCGTCGGATCCCGCAGTACGTCGTGCCGTCCCTGGCACCGCTGGTGCTCATGTTCGGCTACTGGTGGCTGATGCGGTCGCCGATGGACAACCCCCGGACCGGGCACGACCTGGAAGGGGTACCGGTCGCACAGGCGATCTGGTCGTTCGGCGCGGTACTGCTGCTGCTCCACCTGAGCCCTTCCTGGGAGCAGTGGCCCAAGCCGCTGGAGCGGTTCAACGGCGTGATCAGCCTGCTGAACTCCCGTGCGGTCACCGTCTATCTGTGGCACTCCTTCGCGCTGGTGCTGACCGAGCCGCTGATCGACCCTCTGTGGAGCAACACCTTCTTCTACGACCATGCACAGTGGCTGCTGGCGAGCCAGTGGACCCCGCTGGTGATCGCCGTGCCACTGATCTGCCTGGCGATCCTGCTCTTCGGCTGGATCGAGGACGTGGCCGCCAAGCGCCGCCCGCGGCTCTTCCCCTACCCTCGCCGCGCCAAGGGCCGCCGCCGCAGCCGCTAGGCGGTTTCGTTCGGCTCGTCGGGCGGACCAGAGGAAGACGCCTGCGATGGGGAGTCCGGCCAGGTGTACGCCTGCCGGTCGAAGGCCGGCGGTCTGCCATCGGCCTGTCCACGCCGCACCCGGTCGGCCTTCTGATCGGCCACTCCGGCCTACGACGCCGGATGCAGGACTCTCATCCTCGACGACACCGGCTTCGAGGCGGGCCCGCGGATACACGAAGTTAACTTCCCGGACTCGGGTGTGAGACCGGTCCGGCCGACGATCGCCATACCTATCAAGCGACAGGTATCTGTCGACCGATCGGAGGTGCGGCGATGAGCCGGCCCGAACTCCCCCTTGTGCAGGACCCTGCCGGCGGTGGTACGACCGGCCACGCCCTCTTCGGCTACCAGCAGGAACTCCGCCGCGGCGTGGGCGGCTTCGCGTCGTTCGCCGCGGGGTTCTCCTTCGTGTCGATCCTCACCACCGTCTTCCAGCTGTTCGGGTTGGGCTTCGGTCTCGGCGGCGCGGCGTTCTTCTGGACCTGGCCGCTGGTCTTCGCGGGCCAACTGCTCGTCGCGCTGTGTTTCGCCGAACTGGCCGCACGCTGGCCCATATCCGGGGCGATCTACCAGTGGTCGAGCCGGCTGGCAGGCACCACGACGGGCTGGTTCGTCGGCTGGATCATGATCATCGGGCAGATACTCACGGTCGCGGCGGCCGCGATCGCGGCGCAGGCGGTGCTGCCGGGTGTCTGGTCCGGTTTCCAGATCGTCGGCGGTCCGGGTGCCGATCCGTCGGTCGGCTCCCCGACCGGCGCGCAGAACGCGGTCCTGCTGGGCTGCCTTCTGCTGGTCATCACCACGGTGGTGAACATCCTGGGAATCCGCCAGATGGCCGCCGCCACCAGCTTCGGCGTCACGGTCGAGATCATCGGCGTGCTCGCGCTGGTGCTGATCCTCTTCTTCCTGCCCGAACGGGGTCCGCAGGTGGTGGCCCACCCCACCGGCTGGGCCGGCCACGGCGGCTACTTCGGTGCCTTCCTCGCGTCCTCACTGATGGCGGCGTACGTGATGGTCGGCTTCGACTCGGCGGGCGAGCTGGCGGAGGAGACCCACAGCCCGCGCCGAACCACTCCCCGGACCATCCTGCGGGCCCTGATCACCTCGGGTGTCGGCGGCGCGCTGCTGATCCTGTCGGGGCTGATGGCGGCGCGCAGCCTGACCGACGGAAAACTGGCAGCCGGTGGTCTGTCCTGGGTGCTCACCGACCGGCTCGGCGGCGTTCTGGGCCGCCTGCTGCTGTGCTGCGTGGCAGTCGCGGTGTTCGCCTGCACCCTGGCCGTGCAGACCTCCGGGGCGCGGATGATGTACTCCATGGCGCGCGAAGGCGCCCTGCCCTTCCACCGGCACCTCGGCAAGGTCTCGGCCCGCACCGGTACGCCGATCAGCACGTCGGTGGTGGTGGGCGTCGGCGCCGCGATCGCGCTTGTGGTCAACATCCGCCAGTCGGCGATCTTCACCGCCCTGTCCAGCCTCTGCATCGCGCTGCTGTACCTGGCCTACCTGGGCGTGACGGTGCCCCTGCTGGTCACCCGGATCCGGCTAAGGGGCAGCGGCGGGCTGCCGGCGGGCGTCGACGAGACCGGCCGGCCCCTGTTCTCGCTGGGCCGGTGGGGAGTGGCGGTCAACGCGCTCGCCGTGCTCTACCAGGCCGGCATGACGGTCAATCTGATCTGGCCCCGTGCGGAGATCTACGACCTCACCGGCGGCACGTGGTGGCTGCGGTGGAGCGCCCCGCTGTTCATCGGGCTCAGCCTCGCCGCCGGTGCCGGTTACTTCCTCGCCCGCCGGCTGCACCGCCGTATCGAGCTGAGGCACGTACCGCACACGCACACCGAGCCGCCCCTGGACGCGCAGGCCGTCGCCGAGCCCGCCTGAGGGCCCCTGTGACGCGAGGGGACGCATCGATGACGTACCGACGAAGGGACGACGGGACATCCATGACCACCACCGAGAGCTCGACGGCCCTACCGCAGCACGGCCGCTACCCGACCGGTCAGGCTCCCGCCCGCGCCCGTGATCTGCACCTGACCGACAGCGTCCGAAGCGCCCGCGACGACGCCCGCGCCCAGGGCGGGCAGGCCGGCGCGTGGATGCCGTACCTTCCGGCGTCGGACAGCCCGTACTGCCCGCCGGGTGTGGACGCGGCCGCCCTGGTGTGGGCGGAGACGGTGGCGCCGGGCGGCTACACGCACAAGGTCCTTGCCCGCGGTACGCGGCTGCGCTTCGACGACCCGAGCGGTGACGCCTGCGCCCACCTGTTGCTCTTCAACGCCCTGGAGCCGGTGGAGCGGCTGAACGTCGCCGACACCCAGAAGGTGCCGTGGCAGGCGTACCTGGGCCGGAACCATCCGCTGCTCTCCGGCGACGGCCGGGTCCTGGCCGTGGTCAGCGGTGACTCCTCCGGCCGGCATGACGCCTTCTGCGGCACCACCACCGACGCCTGGAACGAGCGCAAGTACGGTGACGCCCGCCCCGAGGGGCCGTCGCCGTCCGGACGGGGGCTCTTCCTCAAGGCGGCCGCCAAGCACGGTCTGAGCCGGCGCGACCTGCCGCCCAGTCTCTCCTTCTTCCAGGGCGTGCGCGTCGAGCCGGACGGCACCCTGGCCTGGCAGGGCAGCGCGGGGGCGGGCACGCATGTCGAACTCGTCGCGGAGATGCCCCTGCTGGTGCTGGTCGCCAATGCCGCCCATCCGCTCGATCCTCGTCCCGGCTACGTCGTCGGCCCACTGCGGGTCCACGCCTGGCGCGGTGCCCCGACCGGCCCGGACGAGCCGCGGTTCACGGCGACTCCGGAACTGCACCGGGCGTACCTCAACACCGTCGACTACTGCGAAGCACGGGGGTTGTGACATGGCGACCACACGGACCGGGACCACGCCCGTCAGCCGCCCGACCGCCGCCGGCGGCACGGTCGCCTCCACCGTCCCGGTCGGCGCCGTCCACGCGGAGGGCTCCCCCCTCGACTGGGGCGCGAGCCTGGTCGAGGGCGACGTCGTCCTGGACGAGACGGTGGCCCCCAACGCGCCCTGGTCGGCGGTGGTGCGGACGGGGCACGTCCTGACGATCGTCGACGTCGGCGGCAACCAGTCGGCCGACTGTCTGCTCTACGACGCCGACGATCCCGAGGAGCGCTACAGCGTCCCCGACACCCTGGCCTGGCAGGGCAACGCCTATGTGCGCACCGGCACCGTGCTGCGCAGCAGCGAGGGCCGCCCGTTGATGACCGTCGTCGCCAACGAGGTCGACCGCCAGGACACCATCGGCGGCGCGTGCGGCAAGGAGTCCAACACCCTGCGCTACGGCCATCATGTGATGTTCCAGCACGGCTGCCGTGAGAACTTCCTCGCCGAGGCCGGGCGGCGTGGCCTCGGGGTGCGGGACATCGTCTCCAACCTCAACTGGTTCATGAACGTGCCCGTCGAGGCGGACGGCGCGCTGGGCATCGTGGACGGCATGTCGGCGCCGGGCCGTCGGGTCGCGGTGCGCGCCGAGACGGACGTGCTGGTGATGGTGTCCAACTGCCCGCAGATGAACAACCCGTGCAACGACTTCAACCCCACTCCGCTGCGGATGATCGTCGTGGAGCCGGCACCGGTCGGCGTCGACGCACGGTCCTCGGAAGCCGCTCGCACCGCGAAGGAGGGCGCGTGATCCGCCCCACCGCCGTTCTCGTCGCCAACCGCGGTGAGATAGCCCGCCGTGTGATCCGCACCGCCAGGAGGATGGGCCTGGGCACCGTCGCCGTCTTCTCCGACGCCGACCGGGCCGCCCCGCACGTCCGCGAGGCCGATCACGCGGTCCGCCTCGGTCCGGCGCCCGCCCGGGCGTCGTATCTGCGCGGGGAGGCGATCATCGAGGCCGCGCTCGCCCATGGCGCGGGCATCATCCACCCCGGCTACGGCTTCCTGTCCGAGAACACCGCCTTCGCCCGTGCCGTGGAGGAGGCCGGCCTGCGTTTCGCGGGACCGACCGCCGACCAGATCACGGCCTTCGGTGAGAAGCACACCGCGCGCACCCTGGCCAAGGCCGCCGGAGTGCCGCTGCTGGCCGGGACGGAGTTGCTCGCAAGCGCCGAGGAGGCCGTCACCGCGGCCTCCTCGATCGGGCTGCCCGTGATGGTCAAGGCCACCGGCGGTGGCGGCGGCATCGGCATGCAGGCCTGCGCCACCGCCGATGAGGTACGCGGGGCCTTCGCGCGCGTCGCGGCGCTCGCGGAGTCCCACTTCGGGTCCGCCGGGGTGTTCCTGGAGCGCCTCGTGCGCCCCGCCCGCCACGTCGAGGTGCAGGTCTTCGGCGACGGCACCGGCCGGATCGCCGTCTTCGGCGACCGGGACTGCTCGTTGCAGCGCCGCAACCAGAAGGTGGTCGAGGAGGCCCCGGCCCCGGCCCTGCCCCCTCATGTGCGGGCACTGCTGCACGACTCCTCGCGCCGGCTGCTCGCCTCGGTCGGCTACCGGGGCGCGGGGACCGTGGAGTTCGTCTACGACCCCGTGCGCGAGGAGGCCGCCTTCCTGGAGGTCAACACCCGCCTCCAGGTCGAGCACCCGGTGACCGAGGAGGCCTACGGCGTCGACCTCGTCGAGCTCATGCTCGTCCTGGCCCGCGACGGCCGGGTCGAGGACGCGGTGTTCGAGCGGAGGTGGACGCCCGCCGGCCATGCCGTGGAGGCCCGCGTCTACGCCGAGGACCCCGGCAAGGACTCGCTGCCGTCCTCGGGCCTCATCACCCGGGCGGCCTTCCCCGGCCAGGGCGCCGACGAGATCCCCGGCGTGCGTGTCGACGGCTTCGCCGAGACCGGTCTGGAGGTCTCGCCGTACTACGACCCCATGCTCGCCAAGGTGATCGCGAAGGGCCCCACCCGGGAGGCCGCGTTCGACGTGCTCGGCCAGGCCCTGGCCGCGAGCCGGGTCGACGGCATCGTCACCAACCTGGGCCTGCTGCGCGAGCTGACCTCGCGGGGCGAGGTGCGCGAGGCCGTGCACAGTACCAGCACGCTCGCCGCCACGGCCGACCCCGAGCCGCGCATCGACGTCCTGGTGCCGGGCGCGATGACCACCGTTCAGGACCTTCCGGGCCGGCTCGGCTACTGGCACGTGGGCGTGCCGCCGAGCGGCCCCTTCGACGCCGTCTCCTTCGCCGAGGCCAACCTGGCCGTCGGCAACCCGGCCCAGGCCCCTGGCCTGGAGGTCACCGCGGGCGGGCTGGGCCTGCGCTTCTCGGCCCCCACTGTGGTCGCCGTCACCGGCGCTCCCGTCCCGGTCACGGTCGACGGCAGCGCCGTAGCCCTGTGGGAGCCGGTCACGGTCGCGGCCGGCGCCACCCTGGTGCTCGGCGCCTGCCGGGGGCCGGGCCTGCGCAGCTATGTGGCCGTCCGGGGCGGCATCGACGTACCCGAATACCTGGGCAGTGCCTCCACGTTCACCCTCGGCGGCTTCGGCGGGCACGCCGGCCGGGCGCTGCGCGCCGGAGACGTCCTGCGGCCCGGAGCTCCGTCGACCGCCGGCGGCGGTCCCACCCCGCCCGAGCGCCGGCCGGCGATCACCTCGCACTGGCAGATCGGTGTGACCGAAGGGCCGCACGCGGCACCCGAGTTCTTCACCCGCGAGGACATCGACACCCTCTACGCCACGGACTACAAGGTCCACCACAACTCGGCCCGCACCGGCGTCCGCCTGATCGGGCCCAAGCCGCGGTGGGCCCGCCAGGACGGCGGTGAGGCCGGGCTGCACCCCTCCAACATCCACGACACGCCGTACGCGGTGGGTGCCCTGGACTTCACCGGCGACACGCCGATCATCCTGGGCCCCGACGGGCCGTCCCTCGGCGGGTTCGTCTGCCCCGCGGTGGTGGCCAGCGGCGACCTGTGGAAACTCGGCCAGCTCCGCCCCGGCGACACTGTCCGCTTCGTACCGGTCCGGGAGGCCGAGGCGGCCGCCCTCGACGCCCGCCGCTCCTCCCCCACGCTGATCAGCACGGGCGGAGACGGCGACGACGGCGTTCTCGGCCGCCTGGAGGCCACCGATGCCCGGCCCGCCGTCACCTACCGCCGGGACGGCGACGACAACGTCCTGGTCGAGTACGGCCCCATGGTGCTCGACCTCGGCCTGAGGATGCGGGTCCACGCCCTGCAGGAGACCCTCGCCGCGCACGCGCCCGACGGCGTCCTCGATGTCACCCCGGGCATCCGCTCGCTCCAGATCCACACCGACGCCCGCCGGCTGAAGGCCCGTGACCTCACCGCCCTGCTGCGCGAGCTGGAGGACGAAGTCCCGCCCAGCGACGAACTGGTGGTCCCCTCCCGCACGGTGCGGCTGCCGCTCAGCTGGGACGACCCGGCGACCCGGCTCGCCATCGAGCGGTACATGGCCGGTGTGCGCGACGACGCCCCGTGGTGCCCGTGGAACATCGAGTTCATCCGCCGGGTCAACGGCCTTCGGACCGCCGACGACGTCTACCGCACCGTTTTCGACGCCTCCTACCTGGTGCTCGGCCTCGGCGACGTCTATCTCGGCGCCCCCGTCGCCACCCCGCTCGACCCGCGGCACCGCCTGGTGACCACCAAGTACAACCCCGCCCGCACCTGGACCGCGGAGAACTCCGTCGGCATCGGCGGCGCCTACCTGTGCATCTACGGCATGGAAGGCCCCGGCGGCTACCAGTTCGTCGGCCGCACCGTGCAGATCTGGAACCGGTTCCGCAAGGGCGGCCTGTTCCAGGACTCGCCGTGGGCGCTGCGCTTCTTCGACCGCATCGAGTGGTATCCCGTCACCGCGGAGGAACTGCTCGAACTGCGGGCCGAGACCGACGCCGGGCGTGGTGACTTCCCGACCGAGGAGGGCACCTTCTCAATCGCCGAGTACAACGCCTTCCTGAACGCGGAGGCCGACTCGATCGCCGCGTTCCGCCGGCGGCAGAGCACCGCCTTCGAGGCCGAGAAGCAACGCTGGCGAGCCGCGGGAGAGTTCGACCGCGACGACGATCCCGAACCCGTGACCGCCGCAACTGCCGTCGCCGTACCGGACGGCGCGATTCCGGTCACCGCGCCGTTCACCGCCACCGTCTGGCAGATCACCGCCGAGCCAGGCGCCACCATCGCGAGCGGCGATGCGATCCTCTCCCTGGAGGCGATGAAAATGGAGTCCACCGTGAGCGCCCCCACCGCCGGGACACTGCTGGAGATCTACGTCAAGCCCGGAGAACAGGTCGCCCCCGGCCAGATCGTCGCGGCGGTGAAGGCATGAACACCATGACTCCGGCCGCACGCGTCCAGGCCGCCTACGACCGTATCGAGGACGCCGGCCGGCCCGAGATCTGGATCCACCTCAGGCCGCGCGAGGAGGTGCTCGCCGAGGCGGCCGGCATCGACCCGGCGCTGCCGCTGGCCGGCCTGGTGGTGGCCGTCAAGGACAACATCGACGTGGCCGGCCTCCCCACCACCGCGGGCGCCCCGTCGTACGCCTACGAGCCGCAGGCCGACGCGCCCGCGGTGGCGCGGCTGCGCGCGGCCGGCGCGGTGGTGCTCGGCAAGACCAACCTGGACCAGTTCGCCACCGGCCTGGTGGGCACCCGCAGCCCCTACGGCGCGGTGCGCAACGCCTGGGACGCGGCCCGTATCTCCGGCGGGTCGTCCTCCGGATCCGCCGTCGCGGTGGCGCTGGGCATCGCCGACATCGCGCTCGGCACCGACACGGCCGGCTCCGGGCGGGTGCCCGCCGCCCTCAACGGCATCATCGGCGTCAAGCCCACCAAGGGCCTGGTGCCCGTGACCGGGGTGGTCCCCGCCTGCTACACGCTCGACTGCGTGACCGTCCTCGCCCGCGACCTGCAACTCGCCCGCACCGCCGCGGAGTTCGTGGAAGGCCCCGATCCGGCCGATCCGCTCTCCCGCACCGGTACCCAGCTTCCGCCGCCCCCCGCGCGCCCGCGGATCGCCGTACCGGCCCGGGAGCATCTGAACGGCCTGGCCGACGGCTGGCGCGAAGCCTTCGACGCCGCCGTCGCCCGCCTGGCGGGCACCGGGACGGAGATCGTCGAAACCGACATCACCCCGCTGCTTCAGGCCGCGGACCTGCTGTACGGCGGCGCGTTCGTCGCCGAGCGGTACGCCGCCGTGGGCGCGCACCTGGAGAAGCACCGCGACCTGATCGGGGCGGACCTCGATCCGACCGTCGCCGCCATCGTGCTGGCGGGCCGGGAGAAGACCGCCGCCGACTGGGCCGCCGACGCCGCCAGGCTCGCCGCGCTCGGCGCCGCCGGACGCGCGGTGCTCGACGGCTGTACAGCCCTCCTGACGCCGACCACCACCTGGCATCCCACCCTCGATGAGGTGGCGGCCGACCCGGTCGGCGCCAACGCCCGGTTGGGGCGCTTCACCAACTTCGCCAACCTGCTGGACTGCGCCTCGCTCGCCGTTCCGGCCGGGTTCGTGGACGGCCTGCCGTTCGGCGTGATGTTCACCGGACCGGCCTTCTCCGACCGCGCCCTGGCCGCGCTGGCCGAGCGGTTCGCCAACCCCGGGGTCGACCTGTTCGTGGTCGGCGCCCACCTCACCGGTCAGCCCCTCAACGCCCAGCTGGTGCAGGCCGGCGGCACCCTGACCGGCCGGGCCCGCACCGCAGGCGGCTACCGGCTGTACGCCCTGGCCACCGAGCCGCCCAAGCCCGGCCTGCTCCGGGTCACCGAGGACGGGCGGGACGCCGGCGCCGGGGCGGGTCACGCCACGGCGTCAGGCGGCGACGCGCGGACGGGCGTCGAGGGCGAGATCTGGCGGCTGCCCGCTGCCGGGTTCGGGGCGATGACCGCCGCCGTGCCCGCGCCGATGACCATCGGCACCGTCGAACTGGCCGACGGGCGGCAGGTCTGCGGCTTCCTCGTCGAGCCGTACGCCGTCGAGGGCGCGCCCGACATCACCCGCTTCGGCGGCTGGCGGGCGTACACGGCCTCCGCGTGACCGGAGGCCGCAGGGCGGACACCCGGTGGCAGGATGGGGCCATGACGACGACGCGTCCCCGTCAAGGCAGGCCCCGGCACACGCCGCCGTCCGACCCCGGCACCTCCGCCCGGGAACAGATCCTCGACGCCGCCGGGGCGCTCTTCGTCGACCATGGGATCACCAGCACCAGCACCCGCATGATCGCCGAGCGGGTCGGCATCAGGCAGGCCTCGCTCTACTACCACTTCGCCACCAAGGAGGAGATCCTCGCCGAGCTGCTGGCGACGTCCGTGCGGCCCAGTCTGCAGATGGTGGACCGGATCCGGGCCCTGGTGCCCGAGCAAGCGGATGCGGCCGCCGCACTCTACGCCGTGGCCGCCATGGACGTACGCACCCTCTCCCGCACTCCGTACAACATCGGCACGCTCTATCTGCTGCCGGAAGTGCGGACCGAGCGGTTCGACGCCTTCCGGGCCGAGCGGGGCCGTCTGCAGTCGAGCTACGGCACGCTGGGCGCCCTGGCGGCGACCGAGGACGTCGCGCGCGGCCTGCCCGCCGAGCGGCTCGGTGAACTGCTGATCCAGCTGGTGGAGGTCGTCATCCAGATACGGCGCTCCCGTGAGCCGGATGCGGCTGACACCGAGGCCATCGCGTCGTCGTGCCTGCGCCTGTGCGGTCTCGGAGAGCCGGCGGTGGCCGCCGCCCGGCAGGAGGCCCGAACCCTGCTGAGCAGCCTGGACTGACCGCCGGCCCACGGCACACCCTCCAGCGATCGTGCGGCTTTCGGAGAAGGCCTGGGCCGAGTTCGTGCCCTTCCTCCAGTTCGACACCGAGATCCGCCGCGTCGTCTGCACCACCCATGCGATCGAGTCGGTCAACGCTCGCATACGAAAACCCGTCCGGGCCCGCGGGCACCTCCCGAACGATCACTCCGTTCCGAGACACACGTTCCAGATGTCGCGGGCCGGGCGGAAGTCGTGCTGGGGCAATGGGAACTTGTCCCACAGGATTTCCGAGTGGATCTCGCCACTGAGAACTGCGGTGAGGAAACGGGTCACGGTCATCTCGTACCCGTTCCCAGTCCTCTCCAGACTCGTCGTTGATCATGACAGTACGGCTGTCGGGATCGTCGCCGGGTCGTACGAGCCAGTACAGGTACTCTCCGTTGTCTGTGGTCGCCCAGCAGATCAGACGAGCACTGTCGTTTTCCAGTTCGGCGGGTGTGTCCTCGTACATCCACAGTGACCCATTGGCCTCGTCACGCTCTGCGGAGGTCTTGAGCTGGTCATAGACATCATTGGGGCAGCCGGGCTCCAGGAGCAGTAGGTATCCATCGACAAGGCCGCCCCCGTACGCGTTGACGAGTTCCTTGTAGTCCGTGGGCAGACCGGTCTGCAGTGTTGCTTCGGCGGCCTCCCAGTCAGGAGTCTGCTCTGGTGCGGTGGGCCGTGGCAGGAACTCGGTGAGCCGGTTCAGCTCGGGGTTCATCGGAAGGCTGTTCCTTTCTTCAGCGCTTTGATTCCATAGGGCGAGGATGGCCGTTCCTCCGATGTGGCTTCCGTGAGGGTGCATCGCCAGCCGTGGCTGCGTTTGCGCACCTGCGGGTCTGATGCCGCCCGCACCGTGCGCACACAGCGCGCCCGCAACCAGGGGCGGCAGCAGCGCGCCGGCAAGCGGGGCGGGTGCCCCTGCGCTCTACGCGGTCGTATCCGGTGCAGCCTGTGCGGGCGCTAGATGCAGCCTGTCACCATCCGCAGCCGCGTCTACTACCGCTGCCAGGGCAAAGAGGAAGAAGCCGCCCCGGCGGAACCCTTCACGAGTACCAACCTGCCGCGTAGCCAGGCCGGATGATGTACCGGCACGCGCGCCTCTGCCTTCTGCGACGGCCCGGGGTACCTGCCCTTACTGCACCAGGTCTGCGATGTCCGACACCAGGAACTCCCCGAAGCCGAGCGAGTCGCCGAGGGCGGAGATGCGCTCGTGGAGTTCCCGGTCGATGGTGACGTCGGACACCGACAGGACCCGCAGGGTGAAGCGGAGCGCGAGCTCGGGCGAGCACAGGCGTGCGCAGGACGCCAGGGCGCTCGTCACCGCGTCGTCCACTGCATACCGGCCCAGCGAGCCGATGACCTCGAGTACGCCGGTCAGCTGGGCGGAACCGGGGTCGACGTCCACGGGACTCAGCCCGGGCGAGGGCTTTCCGCTCAGCCACAGGCGGCATTCCGCGTCGATGGCCCGCATCCATTCGGTACCCGACTCGGCGGAACCAGGGAATGCGAAACCTCCGTCGACGCTGGCCGTCCAGAGTGTCTCCACGTGCTCGTCCGACATTTTCTCGCCTGCGCAGGCGGCGTCTCTGCCGAGAATTTCCACGGCCCGCGGATCCTGCCCCTCCCACAGATAGGCGCGCAGTACGTCCCGCGGCGACCCGGTGTTCGTCCAGTCCTGATGGAAACGGCTTGTCAGGGCGGTGATTCCATAGTCGAACTCGGTGAACCTGGCCAATGTCGTCCCCATCATCTTGGATAGGCCGTCTTGACTATATATCCGCCCGGTGCCCCGGGTTGCCGCTGCAGCAGGACGGTATACGAGTTACCCGTCCGCGTGATGCTGCCGTCGGCATGCGCCGCCCAACCGAGGGGATTGTTGGCCCCGAAACGGCCGGTGAGCGGTAGCTCCTGGTCCGTACCCTTTCTGAGCCAGTTGGCGATCCGGCGTGGGTTTCCCGCGATCGCGTAGTCGACGACCTGCTGTGCGGTCTGCTGGTCGTGGAAGACTCCGTTCGGACCGCCCTTCTGCTGAGCCAGCTCCCGGGCACGCTGCGGCGAGACGTTCACGCGCTCGTCAAGGGTGTGTGCGAGGCGCGGGTACCTCTGCCTGGCGTCTTCGAGGTCTCCCGGCCGGCAGGTCAGTCCCAGGATGTCGCCGAACGTGTTCGGGTCGTCGACATAGGCATAGGGGTGCGGGGAGGGCGAGATGCCGAACGGGTCGGGACTGCAGTACCGCCCCGTCTCCGGGTCGTAGTACCGGGAGTAGTTGTAGTGCAGCCCGGTCTCCCGGTCGGCGTACTGGCCAGGGAAGCGGAGCGGGCAGGCAGTCTCGTCATGGCTCTCGGGGCTCTCGGGGCTCTCGGGGCTCTCGGGGGCCGGCAGTTCCACGCCCCACAGAGTGCTGCGGTGCTGCCAGGCCAGGTCGCCGCCGACGGTGACGAGTTCCGTCGGCGTGCCGATGGGATCGGTGATGACTGCGTGGAACCGGGGCGCGCGGTCGGCATCGTTGTCCACGGCCAGCTGCGCCAGCAGGGAGACGCCCGGCTCGCGGACGAGGGGGCGGTGGTCGGTCTGGGTGACGGGGCGGTGCGTGCCGGGGGCGTAGTCCCAGGTGCTGACCCGGGCGGTGGTGGTGCGTTGTTCGGCGAGACATGTGCCGTCCCAGACGAAGTCGGTGCGGTCGATCGCCGAGCCGTCGTCGGTCAGACGCTGTTTGGACGTGCGGCGGCCGAGCGGGTCGTAGGTGTAACGCCAGGTCTCGCCCTGTGGTGTCTCGACGGTGCTGAGGCGGTCCTCGGCGTTCACGTGTAGGCCCACACCCGCTTCTGGCCATTGAGGAGCCTGTGGGTACGGCGGACGAGGCGTCCCTGCGCGTCGTGCCGGTAGGTGGTGCGGTCCTCGTCGTCGTAGGTGAAGCGGAGTGGTTCACCGCTGGAATCGATGACCTCGGTGAGGCGGCCGGCCTCGTCGTAGCCGTAGCGGACGACGACGGTGCCCGTCGTGGCGGCCGCGGGGTCGTGCCGCCCGTAGGCGGAGGGGGCTTGGTCGAGCAGGCGCAGGGCGGTGACGCGGTGCCCGGTGATGTCGATGGCGAGGTGGTAGCCGCCGGAGTGACGCAGTGCGGTGGGCATGCCGTGGGCGGTGCGGTCGAGGGTGATGCGGGTGTCGTTGCGGTCGTGCCAGCTCTCCACTCGCAGCCGGTAGGCACCGGGCGTGTCGGAGGGGGCCAGCGGACCGGCGAAGGTGCGCACGACCCCGGTTGTGGGGTCGGTGATGGTCATGACGCCGTCCGGGCTGCCGTCCCACTGAAGGGGCCAGCGGGCGCCTTTCACGGGGAGCACGGGTACGTCGGGGTGTGGCACGGGGTAGACCAGGCGCATGCCGTCGGCGGCGGCGAACACGACACCCTCGGCGTCGATCTGCACGCACTCGTCCAGTAGGCACATCCATGTCGGGCCGAAGGTGACACCGGCCCGGTGGGAGGAGAGGTGGGTGCGTTCGAAGATCAGGGGGAGGCCGGCTCGCCGACGATGCCCGGCCGCGCGCACGATCTCACTGCGGCCCGCGCCCACCGGATCATCCGGATCTGCGAGCGCTAGGGGCGTTCCCATCCTCGCCGACCGCATGGGAGTTGCTCCCGTGGGTGACGACACCCCTCAGACGCCCGCCGGGCCGTGATCTCACGCCGACCCAGCAAACCGTCAACCGCGCACTGGGCGGCGTCGCACGCTTGAAGTCCTGGCGCATCTTCCGCCGATCCCGTGCAGCCCGAATCGAATCTCGTCAATCTCTGCGGCCGTCCTCACTCTGGGGTGGCAGCACTGAAAGACCTCAGCGGATCAACGAGGCCCAGCAGGACGAGGACGCGGCGCATAAGAAGCGCGACGCGCAACACGCCGTGGAAGAAGCAATTCCGCTCGACGCGCAACAGATCCGGCAGATCACTGAGAGTCTTGGAGATATTGCACAGCGCATCCAGACTGCCGCCGTCGAGAAGAAAAGCCCGCTCTACGACGCCCTGCGCATGCACCATCAGCTACGAACACGCAACGAGGACCGCGACCGTAAGGTCGAGGCCCTCGTCACCGTATCGTCAATCGTTGTGTCCGAGGGGGGACTTGAACCCCCACGCCCGATAAAGGGCACTAGCACCTCAAGCTAGCGCGTCTGCCATTCCGCCACCCGGACTAGGTGTGTGTCGCCTTGCGGGGGCGGTTCCCCGTGGCGACAGGGACAACAATACCAAGGTTTCGGAGTGCGTTTCACCTGCGTATTCCGTCCGTGGGTGGCGGCCCGCAGGGTGCCGGGCCGCCCCGCCGGTGGGGTGTACGGATGGCGAGATCACGTGTGCGTGCCGTGAGGTCACGGCATGAGCTGGTACTCCGGGAAGTTCCCGGGCAGCCGCTCCCCGGCCGGGCCCTGCGTCACGGCGCGTACGAGGAGGTCGCCGCCGACGAAGGCGCCGCGCCAGGAGGCGCCGAAGCCGCCGAACAGTTCCTCGCGGTCGCCTCGGGAGCGGGGGACGCCGTGCCCGGTCTTGAAGGCGCGGATCTGCGGGGCGAGCCGGTCGTAGGCGGCCCGGTCGTCGGTGGAGAGGGTGGCGACCAGCGCGCCGTTGGACGCGTTCATGGCGGCCAGCAGCTCGGCCTCGGTGTCGACCAGGACGATCGTGTCGACGGGGCCGAAGGGTTCCGCGTGGTGCAGCGGAGAGGACGGCGGCGGGTTCAGCAGGGTGACCGGGTGGACGTAGGCGGAGGTGTCCTGACCGGGCAGGAACCGCGTGCCGTCGGGTTCGCCGCGGTACAGCGGTACGGCGCCCCGGTCGACGGCCTCGGCGACCTGGTCGGTGAGCTCCTTGGCCTTGGCCGCGTTGATCAGTGGGCCGAAGTCCAGCTCGGGCGGCGGGTCGGCCGGGTCCGCGACGGCGAGCGGGTGGCCCACGCGGACGGAGCGGACCCCGGGCAGGTAGGCCGCGAGGAACGCGTCGAACAGGGAGCGCTGCACGACGAAGCGCGGGTAGGCGGTACAGCGCTGCTTGCCGTAGTCGAAGAGCTTGGGGATCACGGCGGTCAGCCGCTCCCAGCCGGAGAAGTCCCAGATGCCCCAGGTGTTCAGGCCCTCCTGTTCCAGGATGTGCGGTTTGCCCAGGCCGGCGACCGCGGTGGCCACGTCGGCGCCGGTGTCGCGGCCGCCGACGAAGGACACGCAGCCGATCTCCGGCGCTCGCACCAGCGCCTGGTTCAGCTCACGGCCGCTGCCGCCGACGAGCGTGACCGGCACCCCTTCGCGGGCGGCCAGCGCCATGGCGAGGGTGAGGCAGGCCACGCCGCCGTCGGTCGGGGTCTTGGCGATCACGGCGTTGCCCGCCAGCGCCTGGACGAGGGCGGCGTGCACGAGCACGCTCATCGGATAGTTCCAGCTCGCGATGTTGGAGACCGGTCCGTCCAGCGGGGTCCGGCCGGCGAGCATGCCATCGATGCCCTCGACGTACCAGCGCACGCCGTCGATCGCCCGGTCCACGTCCGCGAGGGCGAGCCGCCACGGCTTGCCGATCTCCCAGACGAGCAGCAGGGCGAGCAGGTCGCGGTGGGCGGCGAGCGCGTCCAGGGTGGCGGCGATGCGCGCCCGCCGCTCGGACAGCGGGACGTGCCGCCAGGCGCGGTGCTGGTCGAGGGCGGCGCGTACGGCCCGCTGGGCGGTGTCGCCGTCGAGTCGTGGGGCGCCGGTGATCGGGGTGCCGTCGACCGGGGTGGTCGCCGGGACCGTACGGCCGTCGGGCCGCCAGGCGGCGCCCCAGAGGGTGAGGACGCGGTCGTCCCGGAAGGCCTCGGGCGCGGCGGCGAGACAGCGCCGCCAGGCGTCGGGGTAGGCCGTGCCGGGTTTCAGGAGGGTGGCGGCGGTCGCGGGGGTCGGCGGCGGGGTCGGGGTGAGGGTGGGTGGCATGCGTCGGCTCCGCTCTCGGTGCACGGTCGGGGCGGGGTGGTTTCGGGGCTGGGGGCGCGTTGCAGTCAGCGGTGGTGCCGCACTGGCGGCAACGGTCGGCCAGGAGGTCTGTCCTTCCGGTGTCAGCCGGTGCGCAGGGTGTCCAGGACCAGCCGCGCCGTCTCGGTGGGGGTGCGACCGACGCGGACTCCGGCCGCCTCCAGCGCCTGCTGCTTGGCGCGGGCGGTGCCGGCGGAGCCGGAGACGATCGCTCCGGCGTGGCCCATGGTGCGGCCCTCGGGCGCGGTGAAACCGGCGATGTAGCCGACGACCGGTTTGGTGACGTGGTCACGGATGTGGGCGGCGGCGCGCTCCTCGGCGTCGCCGCCGATCTCCCCGATGAGGACGACGAGTTCGGTGTCGGGGTCGTCCTGGAAGGCGGCGAGGCAGTCGATGTGGCTGGTGCCGATGACGGGGTCGCCGCCGATGCCGACGCAAGTGGAGAAGCCGATGTCGCGCAGCTCGTGCATGAGCTGGTACGTCAGTGTGCCCGACTTGGAGACCAGGCCGATCGGGCCAGGCTTGGTGATGTCGGCGGGGATGATGCCCGCGTCGGACTGGCCGGGGGTGATCAGTCCGGGGCAGTTGGGCCCGATGATCCGGGTGCCGGTGCGGCGCGCGTGCGCGGTGAAGGCGACGGTGTCGTGGACGGGGATGCCCTCGGTGATGACGACGGCGAGGGGGATGCGGGCGTCGGCGGCCTCCATGACGGCGGCCTTGGCGAACGCGGGCGGCACGAAGACGACGGTGACATCGGCTCCGGTCGCGCGCATGCCGTCGGCGACCGAGCCGAAGACGGGTACGGCCTGTCCGTCGAAGTCGACGCTCTGCCCGGCCTTGCGCGGGTTGACCCCGCCGACCACGTCCGTGCCGGCCGCGAGCATGCGCCGGGTGTGCTTCATGCCCTCGGCGCCGGTCATGCCCTGGACGAGGACCTTGCTCTCCTTGGTCACATAGATCGCCATGTCCCGAGCTCCTCAGGCGGTGCGGGCGAGTTCGGCGGCCCGGCGGGCGGCGCCGTCCATGCTGGTGGCCTGTTCGACGAGCGGATGGGCGCGCTCGCCGAGGATCGCGCGTCCGCGTGCGGCGTTGTTGCCGTCGAGGCGGACGACGAGCGGTTTGGTGAGGCGGACGCGGTCGACCGCGGCGACGATCCCGTCGGCGACCGCGTCGCAGGCGGTGATTCCGCCGAAGACGTTGACGAACACGGACTTCACGGCCGGGTCGGAGAGGATCACCGACAGTCCGTCGGCCATCACCTGGGCGGAGGCGCCGCCGCCGATGTCGAGGAAGTTGGCGGGGCGGGCGCCGCAGCCGGCGACGACGTCCAGGGTGGACATGACCAGGCCCGCGCCGTTGCCGATGATCCCGACCTCGCCGTCGAGCTTGACGTAGGTGAGGCCGCGCTCGGCGGCGGTCGCCTCCAGCGGGTCCCGGTGGTCCTCGTCCTGCGCACCCCAGCGTGCCTGCCGGAAACGGGCGTTGTCGTCCAGGGTGACCTTGCCGTCGAGCGCGAGGATCCGCCCCTGGGCGGTGCGGACCAGCGGGTTGACCTCGACGAGCAGCGCGTCCTCGCGGACGAGCACCTGCCACAGCCGTACGAGGACGTCGGCGGTCCGCGCCGGCAGCCCGGCCGCGTTCGCGATCTCCCCGGCCTTGGCGGAGGTGACGCCCTCGGCCCGGTCGACGGGGATCCGCGCCACCGCCTCCGGCCGGGTCGCGGCGACCTCCTCGATCTCCATGCCGCCCTGGGCGGAGGCGATGGCGAGGAAGCCGCCGGACGCGCGGTCGAGGACGTAGGAGACGTAGAACTCCTCGGCGATGTCGACCGGTTCGGCCAGCATGACCGTGCCGACGCGGTGGCCGTTGATGTCCATGCCCAGGATCCGGCGTGCCGTCAGTTCGGCCGCGGCGGGGTCGGCGGCGAGTCTGACCCCGCCCGCCTTCCCCCGACCGCCGGTCTTCACCTGGGCCTTGACGACGGCCCGGCCGCCGAGCCGGCGGGCGATCTCGCGGGCCTGCTGCGGCGAGTCGGTGATCTCGGCCCGGGGCACGGCGATGCCGTGTTCCTCGAAGAGCTGCCGTGCCTGGTGTTCGTACAGGTCCATGTGCGGCTCCTGTCTGGCAGGTCGTCACGGCTCCCGTGACGCCTGCGCTGGTGTCGGTGGGTCACCGCCGGACCGGTGACGGAGAGTTGGCCGGATGCCGGCGACCGAAAAGTGTGTACGCCCCCTGGACACCACCCACCGGGATGGGGGATAACAAGCTTCATACAGTATTCGTCGACTGTATGCAATCTACCGCATACAGCATGCCGTTCCGTGCACACCGCATGCCGTAGTGCGCATACAGGACACCGCGAGCCGCCCAACCCCCTACGAAAGGGACAGGACTCCGCCATGCCCGACGACACCCAGGACGTGATCTCCGGTGGTCATCTCGTTGCCAAGGCGCTGAAGGCCGAGGGGGTCGACCGCATCTACACCCTGTGCGGCGGCCACATCATCGACATCTACGACGGCTGCGTCGACGAGGGCATAGAAGTCGTCGACGTCCGCCACGAGCAGGTCGCCGCGCACGCCGCCGACGGCTACGCCCGGATCACCGGCAGGCCGGGCTGCGCGGTGGTCACCGCCGGACCCGGCACGACCGACGCCGTCACCGGGGTCGCCAACGCCTTCCGCGCGGAGTCCCCCATGCTGCTGATCGGCGGCCAAGGGGCGCTCACCCAGCACAAGATGGGGTCCCTGCAGGACCTGCCGCACGTCGACATGATGGCGCCGATCACCAAGTTCGCGGCGACGGTCCCGGACACCGCCCGCGCCGCCGACATGGTGTCGATGGCGTTCCGCGAGTGCTACCACGGCGCGCCCGGCCCCTCCTTCCTGGAGATCCCGCGCGACGTCCTGGACGCGAAGGTGCCGGCGGACCGGGCGCGGGTCCCCCGGCCCGGCGCCTACCGCGCCTCCACCCGCTCGGCCGGCGACCCCGAGGCGGTCGAGAAGCTCGCCGACCTGCTGGTGCACGCCGAGAAGCCGGCGATCCTGCTGGGCAGCCAGGTGTGGACGACCCGGGGCACCGAGGCCGCCGTCGAGCTGGTGCGCGCCCTCAACGTCCCGGCGTACATGAACGGCGCCGGACGCGGCACCCTTCCGCCCGGCGACCCGCACCACTTCCAGCTCTCCCGCCGGTACGCCTTCTCGAACGCGGACGTCATCGTGATCGTCGGCACGCCGTTCGACTTCCGCATGGGCTACGGCAAGCGCCTCTCCCCCGACGCGACGGTCGTGCAGATCGACCTGGACTACCGGACGGTGGGCAAGAACCGCGACATCGACCTCGGGATCGTCGGCGACGCCGGGCTGATCCTGAAGTCCGTCACCGAGGCGGCCTCGGGACGGATCAACGGCGGGGCCGCCAAGCGCAAGGAGTGGCTGGAGGAGCTGCGGGCCGCCGAGCGGAGCGCGCTCGACAAGCGGCTGCCGCAGCTGCGCTCGGACGCCTCGCCCATCCACCCGTACCGGCTGGTCAGCGAGATCAACGACTTCCTCACCGAGGACTCCGTCTACATCGGCGACGGCGGCGACATCGTCACCTTCTCCGGGCAGGTCGTCCAGCCCAAGTCGCCCGGCCACTGGATGGACCCGGGCCCGCTCGGCACGCTCGGCGTCGGAGTCCCCTTCGTGCTCGCCGCCAAGCAGGCCCGCCCGGACAAGGAGGTCGTCGCGCTCTTCGGGGACGGCGCCTTCTCGCTGACCGGCTGGGACTTCGAGACGCTGGTCCGCTACGACCTGCCGTTCGTCGGCATCGTCGGCAACAACTCCTCGATGAACCAGATCCGTTACGGCCAGGCCGCCAAGTACGGCAAGGAGCGCGAGCGGGTCGGCAACACCCTCGGCGACGTGCCGTACGACAAGTTCGCGCAGATGCTGGGCGGTTACGGCGAGGAGGTCCGCGACCCCGCCGACATCGGCCCCGCGCTGCGCCGGGCCCGCGAGTCGGGCAAGCCGTCGCTGATCAACGTCTGGGTCGACCCGGACGCGTACGCCCCCGGAACCATGAACCAGACCATGTACAAGTGAGGAGCGCCAGTCATGACCAAGGCTCTTGACGGCATCCGCGTGCTGGACATGACGCACGTCCAGTCCGGGCCCTCCGCGACCCAGCTGCTGGCCTGGCTCGGCGCCGACGTCATCAAGCTGGAGGCGCCGGCCGGGGACATCACGCGCAGGCAGCTGCGCGACCTGCCGGACGTCGACTCCCTCTACTTCACGATGCTGAACTGCAACAAGCGCAGCATCACCCTCAACACCAAGACAGAGCGCGGCAAGGAGATCCTGACCGAGCTGATCCGGCGCAGCGACGTCATGGTCGAGAACTTCGGGCCGGGCGCGATCGACCGGATGGGGTTCACCTGGGAGCGCATCCAGGAGATCAACCCGCGGATCGTGTACGCGTCGATCAAGGGCTTCGGCGAGGGGCCGTACACCGGTTTCAAGGCGTACGAGGTCGTCGCGCAGGCCATGGGCGGGTCGATGGCGACCACCGGTTTCGAGGACGGGCCGCCGCTGGCGACGGGCGCGCAGATCGGTGACTCGGGCACGGGAGTGCATACAGTGGCCGGGATACTGGCGGCACTGTTCCAGCGGGAGCGCACCGGGCGCGGTCAGCGCGTCAACGTCGCCATGCAGCACGCGGTGCTCAATCTGTGCCGGGTGAAGCTGCGCGACCAGCAGCGCCTGGCGCACGGGCCGCTCGCGGAGTACCCCAACGAGGACTTCGGCCACGAGGTGCCGCGCTCCGGCAACGCCTCCGGCGGCGGCCAGCCCGGCTGGGCGGTCAGGTGCGCTCCGGGCGGCCCGAACGACTACGTGTACGTCATCGTCCAGCCGGTCGGCTGGAAGCCGATCACCGAGCTGATCGGCCGGCCGGAACTCGCCGACGACCCCGAGTGGGCGACCCCCGAGGCCCGGCTGCCGAAGCTGAACAAGATGTTCCAGCTGATCGAGGAGTGGTCGTCCACCCTCCCCAAGTGGGAGGTGCTGGAGAGGCTGAACGGGCACGGCATCCCGTGCGGGCCGATCCTGTCCACCAAGGAGATCATCGAGGATCCCTCGCTCGCCGCCAACGAGATGGTGGTGCGGGTCCCGCACCCCGAGCGCGGCGAGTTCGTCACGGTCGGCAGCCCGCTGAAGCTGTCCGACTCGCCCGTGGAGGTGACCAGTTCACCCCTGCTGGGCGAGCACAACGAAGAGGTCTACGTAGGCGAACTCGGCCTCGGTGACGAGGAGTTGCGCCTGCTCAAGTCGAACGGGGTGATCTGACGTGATGGCGGAGGACCGCGAGCTGAAGGTGCGGGCCCTCCTCGACGCCGTGCGCGCCGAGGGCCGTACCGCGCTCACCGCGCCCGAGGGCAAGGTGATCGCCGACGCGTACGGGATCGCCGTACCGGGTGAGGCGCTGGCGAGGGACGTGGACGAGGCGGTGGCCGCGGCGGCACGGTTCGGCGGGCCGGTGGTGATGAAGATCGTCTCGCCGGACATCCTGCACAAGACCGACGCCGGCGGTGTCGTGGTGGGCGTGGAGGGCGCGGCGGACGTCCGGGCGGCGTTCTGCCGCATCATCGGCAACGCCCGCGCCTACGACGCCGGGGCCCGGATCGAGGGCGTGCAGGTGCAGGAGCTGCTGCCGAAGGGGCAGGAGGTCATCGTCGGCGCGGTCACCGACCCGACGTTCGGGAAGGTGGTGGCGTTCGGGCTCGGCGGGGTGCTGGTCGAGGTGCTGAAGGACGTGACGTTCCGGCTGGCGCCGGTCACGGCCGACGAGGCGCTGACGATGCTGGACTCCATCCGCTCGGCGGAGATCCTGCGCGGGGTGCGCGGGCAGGCCGGCGTGGACCGGTGGGCGGTGGCCGAGCAGATCCGGCGGGTGTCCCAACTCGTCGCGGACTTCCCGGAGATCGCCGAGGTGGACCTCAACCCGGTGATCGCGACGCCCGACAGCGCCGTCGCCGCCGACATCCGGGTCATCCTCGCCGAGAAGCAGCCGGTGCCGCGGAAGACGTACACGCGCGAGGAGATCCTCGCGTCCATGCGCCGGCTGATGCAGCCGTCCTCGGTCGCCGTCATCGGCGCCTCCAACGAGGCGGGGAAGATCGGCAACTCGGTGATGCGCAACCTCGTCGACGGCGGTTTCTCCGGGGAGATCCATCCGGTGAACCCCAAGGCCGATGACATCCTGGGCCGCAAGGCGTACAAGAGTGTCACGGACGTTCCCGGTGAGGTGGATGTGGCCGTGTTCGCCATTCCCGCCAGGTTCGTGGCCGCCGCGCTGGAGGAGGTGGGACGGAAGAAGATCCCCAACGCCGTGCTCATCCCGTCCGGCTTCGCGGAGACCGGCGAGCACGAACTCCAGGCGGAGATCGTGGAGATCGCCGAGCGGCACGGCGTCCGCCTGCTCGGCCCGAACATCTACGGCTACTACTCCACCTGGCAGGACCTGTGCGCCACGTTCTGCACGCCGTACGACGTCAAGGGCGGTGTGGCGCTGACCTCGCAGTCCGGCGGCATCGGCATGGCGATCCTCGGCTTCGCCCGCACCACGAAGACGGGTGTGTCGGCGATCGTCGGCCTCGGCAACAAGTCGGACCTGGACGAGGACGACCTGCTGACCTGGTTCGGCGAGGACCCGCACACCGAGTGCATCGCCATGCACCTGGAAGACCTCAAGGACGGGCGGGCGTTCGTGGCGGCGGCGCGGGCGACCGTGCCGAAGAAGCCGGTGGTGGTGCTCAAGGCGGGCCGTACGGCGGCGGGCGCGAAGGCGGCCGGCTCGCACACGGGCGCGCTCGCGGGCGACGACGCGGTGTACGACGACATCCTCAGGCAGGCGGGGGTCATCCGGGCGCCGGGCCTGAACGACATGCTGGAGTACGCCCGCGCCCTGCCGGTGCTGCCCGCCCCGAAGGGCGACAACGTCGTGATCATCACCGGTGCGGGCGGCAGCGGGGTGCTGCTGTCGGACGCGGTGACCGACAACGGGCTGTCGCTGATGGAGATCCCGCCCGACCTGGACGAGGCGTTCCGCCGGTTCATCCCGCCGTTCGGCGCGGCCGGCAACCCGGTCGACATCACCGGGGGCGAGCCGCCGTCGACGTACGAGGCGACGATCCGGCTGGGTCTTCAGGACCCGCGGATCCATGCGCTGGTGCTCGGCTACTGGCACACCATCGTCACCCCGCCGATGGTCTTCGCGGAGCTGACGGCGCGTGTGGTCGCCGAGTTCCGCGAGCGCGGGATCGAGAAACCGGTCGTGGCGTCCCTGGCGGGCGATGTGGAAGTCGAGGAGGCCTGCCAGTACCTGTTCGAGCGCGGGGTCGTGGCCTACCCGTACACGACCGAGAAGCCGGTGGCCGTACTGGGCGCGAAGTACCGCTGGGCGCGAGCGGCGGGGCTGCTGTGACGGCGGAGGCACGCACGGCTGCGACCGGGGATCCGGGGGTCGTCCCCCGGGCGCACCGCCCGGTGAGCACGGGCGGCGCGGCTGCCGTGACGGCGGGAGCACGCACGCCAGCGGCCGACGGTCCGGGGGGTGTCCCCCGGGCGCAACACCGCCCGGTGAGCACGGGCGGCGGGGCTGCTGTGACGGCGAGGGCACGCACGGCTGCGACCGGGGATCCGGGGGTCGTCCCCCGGGCGCACCGCCCGGTGAGCACGGGCGGCGCGGCTGCCGTGACGGCGGGAGCACGCACGCCAGCGGCCGACGGTCCGGGGGGTGTCCCCCGGGCGCAACACCGCCCGGTGGGCGCAGGCGGCGGGGCTGTTGTGACGGCGGGGGCACGCACGGCTGCGGCCGACTGCTGGGGGTGGTTCATGGGCTGAGTGACGGAGAGGGGCCGGCGGGCGGTGCGCGTCGGCCGGTCCCGGGACCCGCGCGCGCACGAAAGGCAATGGACAGGGGGCGCTGGCCAGAACTTTCGACGCAAGGGGTGCACATCGCGATGGTGACCATCGATCCCCCGGCCTCCGTGCTGTGCAGGGAGGTGAGGGACCGCAGGGGCCGCGTGTACCGGGTCGGTGAGAGCGACGCCGATCTGCTGGGCCGTGGCCGGATCTGGATGGCCGTTCTGCCCTGGGCGGGCATGGCGGGCATCGGCTGGGCCGCGTACGCGTTCTTCGCTGCGCAGGCCGGTCTCCGTGCCGCGCACCGGTGGGGCGGGGACCTGTACTGGCCGGCCGTACTGTGGGCGCTCGTCCAGGCGGCCGTCGCCGTTCCGGCCGGGCGGCTGCGGGAGAGCGGCCGGCTCCCCGCCCGTCGGGCCATGGCGGCCGGGGCGCTCGGCACCCTCGCCGGGTACCTCGTGCTCGCGCTGGCCCCGCAACAGACCCTCGCCCGGCTGGTGTTCGCGGTGTGCGCCGGCGCCGGGGCCGGGCTGGTGCACGCGACCTGTCTGACGCTGCCGGGCCGCTGGTGGCCCGAACGCCGGGGCGGCCCCACGGCGTTGGTGGCGAGCGGGCTCGCCCTCGGGGCCGTACCGTTTCTCTTCCGTCCGGTCGTGGACGCCGACCCGCGGGTGCTGCTCGCGGTGGCGGGCGGCGCGGCGTCCCTGGTGATGGCGGGGGCCGGGCTGTTCTTCCGGGATCCGCCGCGGAACTGGTGGCCGCCCGGTCCCGGCCCGCTGTCCGTGCCGGCGGACCCCGCCGCCCGCCGCGCCCTCGAGAAGAACCCGCCCGCCGTACGCCATCACACCCTTCACCAGGCCGCGCGCAGCCCGGCGTTGTGGCTGCTGTGGCTGTGCCTGCTCGGCGCGGCCGGGGCCGCGGTGCTCGGCATGGTCGTGCAGGCGCGGTACGGCGGGCGGCCGGGCGTCTCCGCGGAGTCGCTGCGGGCGGTGGCCGTGGCGGGCGGCGCCGCGGCGGTCCCGGCCGGTGCCCTGTCGGACCGGTCGGGTCGGCGCGGCACGCTGATCGCGGCCTGTGCGCTGCTGGGCGCCGCGCAGTTCGGCGCCCTGGTCGCGGTCCGCGCGGGGAGCGGTGCGCTGCTCCTCGGCTGCGCGGCGGCCACGGCGGCCGCCGGCATCGCGGTGCCGGTGCTGGGCACCGCGCTGGCCGCGGACCACTTCGGTGAGAACCACCTTCCGAGCGTCCACGGACTGCTCACCGGCGCCTGGCTCCTGCCGGTCGCCGCGGCCTGCGGCACGGGCGGCGCCGGGTACGCCGCCCGGTTCCCGCACACCGCGTTCGTCCTGGCGGGCTGCACCGGGCTCGCCTGCGCCGTAGTGGCGCTGTTCCTCAGAGCGCCGGGCAGTCAGAGCGTCCGGCGCATCGTCCCCAATCCCCACCCACTCGGCGAGGAGATGGCCTGACATGACGGCTGATCCGGCAACACGGAAGACACCGGCCGATCCCGGCGCGGCGAACCGCTCGTACCGCGAAGTCACCGACTCCCGGGGGCGGGTCTACCGCATCGGCGAGACGGACCGCGACATCCTCGGCCACTCGCGCAGGCTCATGGTGTACCTGCCATGGATAGCGATGATGGCCATCAGCGTCTCGGAGTACGCCTACGGCTCCGCCGAGGACACCCTGTCCGAGGCGCACGGCTGGACCCAGTCCAACACCTTCTGGATCCTCAGCGTCTGGGTGTTCTTCCAGGCCGGCATCGCCTTCCCGGCGGGCTGGCTGCGCGAGCGGGGCATCCTCACCGCGCGCCGCGCGATGTACGTCGGCGCCGCGATGTGTCTGCTGGGCTTCCTGGCGCTGTCCCACCTGGACAACGTGTTCCTGGCGATCCTCGGTTTCGGTGTCGTCGGCGGTGTCGGCTCCGGGCTGATCTACGCGACCTGCATCAACATGGTCGGCAAGTGGTTCCCGGAGCGGCGCGGCGCGAAGACCGGCTTCGTCAACGGCGGCTTCGCCTACGGCTCGCTGCCCTTCATCTTCATCTTCAACTACGCCTTCGACACCGGCAACTACAACGAGGTGCTCGACCTGATCGGCGTGTACGTGCTGATCGTCGTCGCGGTGTGCGCCTGGTTCTTCAAGGACCCGCCGAAGAACTGGTGGCCGGCCGACGTCGACCCGCTGTCGTTCGCGGGCAACAGCAAGAGCGCCGCGAGCCTGGCCAAGAACCCGCCCGCGGTACGGCAGTTCACGCCGAAGGAGGCCATCAGGTCCGGCATGCTGCCGCTGATGTGGCTCAGCATCGTCCTGACCGCCGGTGTGTCGATCTTCGGGATCTCCTTCCAGGTCGACTACGCCAAGGAGATCGGTTTCGGCCCGCTGGTCGCGGCGTCCTCGATGGGCGTCATGGCGGTCGTCAACGGCGTCGGGCGGGCCGTCGTCGGCTGGCTGTCGGACCTGTGGGGCCGCAAGACGTCGCTGGTGTTCGTCATCGTGGTGCTGGGTCTGGCCCAGTTCGGCGTCATCTGGGCCGGTGACATCAAGAACGAGTGGCTGTTCCTGTTCTTCGCCTTCGTCTCCGGCTTCGGCGGCGGCGCGTTCTACCCGATGTTCGCGGCGCTGACCCCGGACTACTTCGGCGAGAACTACAACGCCACCAACTACGGCCTGGTGTACAGCGGCAAGCTGGTCAGCGGTCTGTTCGGCGGCGGCCTGGGCTCCATGGTGGTCGGCGCCTGGGGCTACGACGGCGCCTACGCGCTGGCCGGCGGGGTGTCGATGGTCGCGGCGGCGATCGCGCTGCTGCTGCGCCAGCCCGGCCGGGACACGGCCGACGGCAAGGCCGTCACGGCGCCGAGTACACAGCCGACGGCCTGAGCAGGGCCCTGGGGTCCCTGAGCTCCCTGCGTGTTCCCCTTCTGGCGAACCATTCGCGGTTCGCCGGAAGGGGAACACCGCGTGCCTGCTGTGCGCGCGCGGCCGTCAGGCGCCGCCGCGCTCGTGGTAGGAGCGGCGGGTGTGTTCGGTGTGGATGCGCATCAGGTTGGCGGCCCGCTCCTCGTTGCGGTCGGCGATGGCGGCAATCAGCTCCCGGTGCTCGATCCACGACTGGCGCCCGCGCTGCCGGGCCACCGGGGTGTAGTACCAGCGGACCCGGCGGTCGACCTGGGCGGCCAGTTCGGCGAGGACCGCGTTGCCCGCCAGCTCCATGATCTTGGCGTGGAAGGCGGCGTTGAGGGCGACGGCGCGGTCGACGTCGTCGGCGGCGACGGCCCTCTCGCCCTCGGCGCACAGCTCCACCAGCGCACCGATCTTCTCGGCGGTGGCGTCGGCGGCGGCCAGCCGGGCGGCCTCCGCCTCCAGCAGGGTGCGGACCGTGAGCAGCTGATCGGCCTCCTGGGCCGTCGGCTCGTGCACGAACGCCCCCTGCGCGGGCCGCAGATCGACCCAGCCCTCGGTGTTGAGCCGCTGCAGCGCCTCGCGCACCGGCTGCCGGGAGACGCCCAGGTGTCCGGCGAGTTCGCTCTCGACCAGGTGCTGGCCGGGCTGCAGCGCGCGGGTGGTGATGAGCTCCAGCAGTGCCTCGTAGACGCGCTCGCGCAGCGGTCCGGGGCGTTCCAGCTTGGGCACGGCCCCCTGCGGCAGTCCGGTCGACAACATCGCGGTCCCCCTCCTGGGCAGGTCTGGCGTGTTCACGCTGGACGCCCAGTATGGATTGTCTTTTGTCTACAGTCTACGGTGCACAAAATCCTGCGCTCAAAATCCAGCGCACAAAATACGGCGCACAAAATACGGACCACCATGCCAGGCCTGTTCGCGTCAGCGGCACTCCGCCCGTCCGCCGCGTCACGGGCAGCGTACGACCTGCCCGGCGTACGACAGGTTGCCGCCGAAGCCGAACAGCAGCACCGGGTCGCCGGCGCTGAGCGCTCCCTGTTCGACAAGCTTGGAGAAGGCGAGCGGGATGCTGGCGGCGGAGGTGTTGCCGGATTCGGTGACATCGCGGGCGATCACCGCGTTGACGGCGCCGAGCTTCTCGGCGAGCGGTTCGATGATGCGCAGGTTGGCCTGGTGCAGGACGACCCCGGCGAGTTCCTCGGGCGCCACGCCGGCCCTGTCGCAGGCGCCGCGGGCGATGGCGGGAAGCTGGGTGGTGGCCCAGCGGTAGACGCTCTGCCCCTCCTGCGCGAACCGCGGCGGGGTGCCCTCGATCCGCACCGCGTGCCCCATCTCCGGTACCGACCCCCACAGCACCGGCCCGATCCCCGGCTCCTGCCCCGGCGGACACGTCTCGACGACGGCGGCGCCCGCCCCGTCGCCGACCAGGACGCAGGTGGTGCGGTCGCTCCAGTCGGTGACGTCGGACATCTTGTCGGCGCCGATGACCAGCGCACGCCGCGCCGCGCCGGCCCGGACGGTGTGGTCGGCCGTGGCCAGGGCGTGCGTGAACCCGGCGCACACCACGTTGACGTCCATCGCGGCGGGCCGCGGGACGCCGAGGCGGGCCGCGACGCGGGCGGCGGTGTTCGGGGAGCGGTCGACCGCCGTGGAGGTGGCGACGAGGACCAGGTCGATGTCGCCGGGGGTCAGACCGGCGCCGGCCAGGGCCTTGGCCGCGGCGTGCGCGGCGAGTTCGTCGACCGGCTCGTCGGGGCCCGCGATGTGCCGGGTCCGGATGCCGACGCGGCTGCGGATCCACTCGTCGCTGGTGTCGACCATGCCGGCCAGGTCCTCGTTGGTGAGCACCCGGGCGGGCTGGTAGTGGCCGATGGCGGCGATGCGCGAGCCGTTCATGGCGGGGATTCCCCTCGTTGCCGTGGTAGCGGGATCCACCAGTGTGATCAGTGACCCACCGGTACGACGGCAGCCGAAGCCACAGGAATCGGGCGCCGGGATTGTCGGCTCCGGTCAGGCGTGTGGACGTCCGAGCGCTTCGGCCGTGCGCTCACGGACTTTCGCGCAGACCCTTGTCGACCCAATCTCCATACTGTAGACAATATTTCGTCGACAGGATTCAGCCGACGTTCTTCTCCGGGCCCGCCTACCCGGGCCGCCCCCTCTCCTCTCCTCCGCGGTATCCCTCAACCGAACGGAGTGCTCCCGTGAAAGTGGCAGTTCTCGGCGCCGGCGCCATCGGTGCCTACGTCGGCGCCGCGCTCCACCGCGCCGGCGCCGATGTGCATCTCATCGCCCGTGGACCGCATCTGGCGGCCATGAGGCAGCACGGAGTGCGCGTGCTCAGCCCGCGCGGGGACTTCACCGCGCACCCCCACGCCACCGACGACCCGAGCGAGATCGGTCCGGCGGACTACGTCTTCCTCGGCCTGAAGGCCAACGCGTACGCGGCGTGCGGGCCGCTGATCGCACCGCTGCTGCACGAGCGCACCGCCGTGGTCGCCGCGCAGAACGGCATCCCCTGGTGGTACTTCCACCGGCACGGCGGCCCCTACGACGGCCACCGCCTCGAAAGCGTCGACCCGCACGGTGCGGTCAGCCGGGTCCTCGCCCCCGAGCGGGCCGTCGGCTGTGTCGTCTACGCCGCCACCGAACTGCGCTCCCCCGGTGTCGTACGGCACCTGGAAGGCACCCGGTTCTCCATCGGCGAGCCCGACCGCAGCGTCTCCGCGCGCTGTCTGGACTTCAGCGAGGCGATGCAGACCGGCGGGCTCAAGTGCCCGGTGGAGAAGGAGCTGCGCGCGGACATCTGGGTCAAGCTGCTCGGGAACATCTCCTTCAACCCGATCAGCGCCCTGGCCCGCGCCACCATGCGGCAGATGTGCCGGCACGGCGGCACCCGCCGGGTCATCGAGACGATGATGCGCGAGACGCTGGCGGTCGCCGAGGCCCTCGGCTGCACGGTCGGCGTCTCCGTCGAACGCCGCCTCGCGGGCGCCGAACGCGTCGGCGACCACCGCACCTCCACCCTCCAGGACCTGGAGCGCGGCAAGCCGCTGGAACTGGACGTGCTGCTCGCGGCCGTCGTCGAACTCGCGGAGATCACCGGCGTCGAGGTGCCCACCCTGCGCACCGTGCACGCCATCTCGGACCTGCTCGCACTGAGGAGCGCCGCATGAGGAACGTGCCTGAGGAGCGCCGCATGAGGAAACGGCAGCCGAAGACCTACACGCGGCTGACCCACCCGCTGGTCCGGGACGGTCGCGACGAACCGCTGAGGCGGGCGAGCTGGGAGGAGGCGCTGGACCGGGCGGCCCGGGGCCTGGCGCGCAACCGGGGCGCGTTCGGGATGTTCTCCTGCGCCCGCGCCACCAACGAGATGAACTACGTGGCGCAGAAGTTCGCCCGGGTCGTCATGGGCACAAACAACGTCGACTCCTGCAACCGCACCTGTCACGCGCCGAGCGTGGCGGGCCTGTCGGCGGCGTTCGGTTCGGGCGGCGGCACGTCGTCGTACGAGGAGATCGAGCACACCGACGTCATCGTGATGTGGGGGTCCAACGCCCGTTTCGCGCACCCGATCTTCTTCCAGCACGTGCTGAAGGGCATACGCAACGGCGGTCGGCTGTATGCGGTCGACCCGCGGCGCACGTCCACCGCCGAGTGGGCGGAGAGCTGGCTCGGGCTGAACGTCGGCACCGACATCCCGATGGCGCACGCGATCGGCCGCGAGATCATCCACGCGGGGCTGGCCAACGAGGCGTTCGTCGAGCGGGCGACCACCGGCTTCGAGGAGTACCGCGAACTGGTCGAGCCGTGGACGCTGTCGCTCACCGAGAAGGTGACCGGCGTGCCGGCCCGCGCCATACGGGAGCTGGCGCACGCGTACGCCCGCGCCGAGCGCGCCCAGCTGTGCTGGACGCTCGGCATCACCGAGCACCACAACGGCACCGACAACGTGCGCGCGCTGATCAACCTGGCCCTGCTCACCGGCCACGTCGGCCGCTACGGCTCCGGGCTGCAGCCGCTGCGCGGGCAGAACAACGTGCAGGGCGGCGGCGACATGGGCGCGATCCCCAACCGGCTGCCCGGCTTCCAGGACATCCTCGACCCGGACGTACGGCTGAAATTCGAGTCGGCGTGGGACACCGTCATCGAGCCGCACTACGGCCTGAACCTGACCGAGATGTTCGAGGCGATGGAGGACGGCGGCGTGCGGGCCGTGTACTGCGTCGGGGAGAACCCGGCGCAGTCGGAGGCCGACAGCGAGCAGGCCGTTCGGCGGCTGAGGGCGCTGGACTTCCTCGTCGTGCAGGACATCTTCCTGACCAGGACGGCCGAGCTGGCGGACGTGGTGCTGCCGGCGACCGCCGGGTGGGCGGAGACCGAGGGCACGACCACCAACAGCGAGCGCCGGGTGCAGCGGGTGCGGCGGGCCGTCGCCCCGCCCGGCGAGGCCCGCGACGACATCGACATCATCTGCGCGCTGGCGGCCCGGCTGGGCCACGACTGGAAGTACCCGGACGCCGAGGCGGTCTGGAACGAGCTGCGGTCGGTGTCCCCGGACCACTACGGGATGACGTACCGGCGGCTGGAGGAGCACCGGGGCATCCAGTGGCCCTGCCCGAGCCCCGACCGGCTCGAACCGACGTACCTGCACGGCCGGTTGTGGGAGGACGACCCGGAACGGCGGGGCCGGCTCGCGCCGTTCGGACTGGTGCAGCACGATCCGCCGGTGGACCTCACCGACGAGGAGTACCCGATCCGGCTGACCACCGGGCGCCGCCTGGACTCGTACAACACCGGTGTGCAGAGCGGGGGTTTCGCCTCTCCGCTGCGCCGCGGCGAGTACGTCGAGCTGTGCCCGGAGGACGCCGAGCGGCACGGCGTCGTGGTCGGCGAGGAGGTGCGGGTCGTCTCGCGGCGCGGGGCGGTGGTGGCGCCGGTGTGGATCGATCCCGCGCTGCGGCCCGGCCTGGCCTTCATGACCATGCACTTTCCCGACGAGGTGGACACCAACCGGCTGACGATCGAGGCGAACTGCCCGATCGCGGGGACGGCGGAGTTCAAGGCGTCGGCGATCCGCATCGAGAAGCTGCCCGCAGTGACCTACGTGAGGTGACCCGAGTGGACCTGCACTTCGGCGACGGCAAGCCGACGGACGAGGAACGCGCCGCGGTGGACGCCCTGCTGGGCCCGCCGGAGTCCTCCTGGGAGGGCGCCGACCGCTCGGACGCCGACCTCAGGTGGGCGCGCGGCGGCCGGGCGGCCCGGGACCGGCGCGATCTGCTGCTGCCGGGGCTGCACGCCCTGAACGACCGGGTCGGCTGGATCAGCGAGGGCGGCCTCGGCTATCTGTGCCGCCGGCTGACCGTGCCGCCGGCCGAGGCGTACGGGGTCGCCACCTTCTACGCCATGTTCTCCGTCAGGCCGCGCCCGGCGACCGTGCTGCACGTGTGCACCGACCTGGCCTGCACGGCCGCCGGGGCCGGGGACCTGTGCGCGGACATCGAGGAACGCGCCGGCAGCGGGGTGAGCGTCGAGCGCAGCCCCTGCCTGGGCCTGTGCGAGCGCGCCCCGGCCGCCCTCGCCGTCAGGGCGGGGGATCCGGTGCGTACGGCGGTGGCGGCGCCGGCGACCGTGGACGAGGCCGTACGCGCGGCGGACGCGCCCGACTCGGCGCCCGAGGAGCCGCCGGCCGCCATGGCCGTGCCCCAGGCCGGTCAGGACCGCCTCGTCCTGCTCAGCCGCGTGGGCGTCGTCGACCCGGCCTCCCTGGACGACTACCGCGCGCACGGCGGGTACACGGCCCTGCGCCGGGCCTTCGAACTGGGGCCCGCCGGAGTGATCCGCGAGGTCACCGACTCGGGTCTGGTCGGCCGGGGCGGGGCCGCGTTCCCCACCGGCCGCAAGTGGCAGGCCACGGCGTCCCAGCCCGACCACCCGCACTACCTCGTCTGCAACGCCGACGAGTCCGAGCCGGGCACCTTCAAGGACCGCGTGCTCATGGAGGGCGATCCGTACGCGCTGGTCGAGGCGATGACCATCGCGGCGTACGCGACCGGCGCCCACCGGGGCTACCTCTATCTGCGCGGCGAGTACCCGCGCGCGCTGCACCGCATGGAGCACGCGATCGCGCAGGCACGCGCGCGTGGCCTGCTCGGGGACGACATCCTGGGCCAGGGCTACGCCTTCGACATCGAGATCCGGCGGGGCGCGGGGGCGTACATCTGCGGGGAGGAGACGGCCCTGTTCAACTCCATCGAGGGCTACCGGGGCGAGCCGCGCTCCAAGCCGCCGTTCCCGGTGGAGAAGGGGCTGTTCGGCAGGCCGACGGCCGAGAACAACGTGGAGACGCTGGTCAACGTCCTGCCGGTCCTGACGATGGGCGCCCCGGCGTACGCGGCGATCGGCACCGAGCGCTCCACCGGGCCGAAGCTGTTCTGCGTCTCCGGCAGTGTGGAGCGGCCCGGCGTGTACGAGCTGCCGTTCGGCGCCACGCTCGGTGAACTGCTGCGGCTGGCCGGGGTGCGGCAGGGCCTGCGCGCGGTGCTGCTCGGCGGCGCGGCGGGCTCCTTCGTACGGCCCGACGAGCTGGACATCCCGCTGACCTTCGAAGGCACCCGGGAGGCGGGCGCCACACTCGGCTCCGGTGTGGTGATGGCCTTCGACGCCGGTGTGCCGCTGCCCCGGCTGCTGCTCAGGATCGCCGAGTTCTTCCGGGAGGAGTCCTGCGGGCAGTGCGTGCCGTGCCGGGTCGGGACCGTCCGGCAGGAGGAGGCGCTGCGCCGGATCGCCGAGCGCACCGGCGCCGCCGCCGGCGACGACATCGCCCTGCTGCGGGAGGTCGGCCGGGCCATGCGGGACGCCTCGATCTGCGGTCTGGGGCAGACCGCGTGGAACGCCGTGGAATCCGCCATCGACCGTCTGGGGGCGTACGCATGACCGTCACACCGCTCGGCATCCCGCGCCGGATGCTGGAGTTCACCGTCGACGGCCAGCCGGTCCGGGTGCCGGAGGGCTCGACGATCCTGGACGCCTGCCGGACGGCGGGCAAGGACATCCCGACCCTGTGCCAGGGGGACACGCTGCGCCCGAAGAACGCCTGCCGGGTGTGCGTGGTGGAGGTCGAGGGCTCCCGCACGCTGGTGCCGGCCTGCTCGCGCACGGCCGAGCCGGGGATGGTGGTGCACACGGACACCGAGCGCGCCCGGCACAGCCGGAAGATCGTCCTGGAGCTCCTCGCCTCCTCGGTCGACTTGTCGACCACGCCGAGGGTGGCCGAGTGGATCAAGGAGTACGAGGCGAAGCCGGACCGGTTCGGCCTCGACGCAGCGCGCGTGAACGAGGAGCCGAGGGTCGACAACGAGCTGTACGTGCGGGACTACGCCAAGTGCATCCTGTGCTACAAGTGCGTCGACGCCTGCGGCGAGCAGTGGCAGAACAGCTTCGCGATCTCGGTGGCCGGGCGCGGTTTCGACGCCCGGATCGCCGTGGAGCACGACGCGCCGCTGCCCGACTCGGCGTGCGTGTACTGCGGGAACTGCGTCGAGGTGTGCCCGACGGGGGCACTCGTGCCCAAGACGGAGTACGACATGCGGGCGGCGGGCACCTGGGACGAGTCCCGGCAGACGGAGACGTCGACGGTGTGCGCGTACTGCGGAGTGGGCTGCACCCTCACGCTCCATGTGCAGGACAATGAGATCGTGAAGGTCACCTCGCCGCACGACAATCCGGTGACCCACGGCAATCTCTGCATCAAGGGCCGTTTCGGCTACCAGCACGTACAGAACCGGGGCTGATCAGGACATGGGACGAGTCACGGAACGACGCAAGGTCCTCCGGATCCGCGACGGGGCGCTCTCCTCCCGGCCGGACACGCTCGTCGCCGAGGAACCCCTGGAGATCCGGCTGAACGGAAAACCGCTCGCCATCACCATGCGCACCCCCGGCGACGACTTCGCGCTGGCGGCCGGGTTCCTGGTGAGCGAGGGCGTCCTGGCCGCCGCGGACGAGGTGCGCAACATCGTCTACTGCGCGGGGGCGACGGCGGACGGGTCCAACACCTACAACATGGTCGACGTGACGACCGCGCCGGACGTGACCCTGCCCGACTTCACCCTGGAACGGAACGTCTACACCTCCTCCTCGTGCGGCCTGTGCGGCAAGGCCAGCCTGGACGCCGTACGCACGACCGCCCGCTTCCCGATCGCCGACACTCCCCCGGTCCGGGTCACCCCTGAGCTGCTGGCGGGCCTCCCCGACCGGCTGCGGGCGGCCCAGCAGGTGTTCGACCGCACCGGCGGCCTGCACGCGGCGGCCCTGTTCGACGAGGAGGGCGAGCTGCTGGACGTACGGGAGGACGTGGGCCGGCACAACGCGGTCGACAAACTGGTCGGGCGTGCGCTGCAGAGCGGTCGGCTGCCGCTGTCGCGGACGATCCTCCTGGTCTCCGGCCGGGCGTCGTTCGAGCTGGCGCAGAAGGCGGTGATGGCGGGCATCCCGGTGCTGGCGGCGGTGTCGGCGCCCTCGTCGCTGGCGGTGGACCTGGCTGCGGAGAGCGGGCTGACCCTGGTGGGTTTCCTGCGGGGCAGCTCGATGAACGTGTACGCGGGCGAGGACCGCATCGCCCTGCGGGAGGCGGCCGCCCAGGGCTGACGAGGCCTCCCCGCGGCACGGCGGCGGGGCCCCGGCCGGCGGGGAGCGCCCCCTGCGCCGCCGGGCCCCGCCTCAGCCGAGCGACCCCGCCGCTTCCGCGAACGCGGCGATCATCGGTGAGCGGCGGCCCGCCTCCCAGGCGAGGTACACCTGGTCGGGTTCGGCGTCCGGCACGGGCACGTAGGTGATGTCCGGGCGGGAGTACTGCTCGGCGATCGACACCGGGACCAGGGTGATGCCCGTGCCCGCCGCCACCCGCTCGAACTTCTCCTCGACCGAGCGGATCGGTACGTCGTCGGGCGCCGGGTCGGCGTAGCGCAACCAGGTCTCGCCGTCCAGGTCGGACAGGGCCAGCTCGGGTTTGCCGGCCAGCCGGTGGTCCGCGGGCAGCATGGCCACCCTGGCCTCGGTGAACAGCGGCATCAGGGTGAGGCCGCGCTCGTCGACGGGCCGGCGCACATAGGCGAGGTCGACGGTCCCGTCGAGGATCAGCCGCGCCTGGTCGTCCCATTCCACCCGACGGGTCTGGACGTCGATGTCCGGATGGGCGGCGCCGAAGGCGCGCAGGGCGGGGGTGACCACCACACCGGCCCGGAAGCCGACGACGAGCCGGCGCGGGCCCCGCGCGGCCCGCCGTACCCTGCGCCGGCTCGCGTCGGCGGCGGCGAGGAGATGTCCCGCGTCGTCGAGGAGTTGGCGTCCGGCCGGTGTCAACGCGACCCCGTGACTGTCCCGTTCGAAGAGCGGCGCGCCCAAGTCCTTCTCCAGCGACCGGATCTGACGGCTCAGCACGGGCTGCGCGATGTGCAGGCGCTCGGCGGCACGCCCGAAGTGCAGCAGTTCGGCGACCGCCGTGAAGTACCGCACCTTCCGCAGGTCGAGGTCCATGGCCGCCCCTCTCGTCGGCGATGCCTCCAGGGTATCGCCGGTGCCGAAAGAGGTCTTGGACGGCGGGCCGGGGGTCGGCGCAGGCTGGATCCCGTCGGGCAAGCACGAAAAAAGGGGAACGGCATGAGCCTGCAGGGACAGCGGATCGTCGTCATCGGGGGTACGTCGGGCATCGGGCTCGCGGTCGCCGAGGGCGCGGCGCGGGAGGGCGCCGAGGTGGTGGTGGCCTCGCGCCGGCAGGAGAGTGTGGACGCGGCGCTGAAGCGGCTGCCGGACAGCGCCGAGGGGCAGCTGCTGGACGCCACGGACGAGGACGCGGTCCGCGGCTTCTTCGAGCGGATCGGCGCGTACGACCACCTGGTCTACACCGCCGGTGAGTCGCTGCTGCTGGAGGCGGTGGCCGACGCGGATGTCGCACGGGCCCGGCAGTTCCTGGACACGCGGCTGTGGGGCGCGTACACGGCGGTGAAGCACGGCGCCGGGTCGATCCGGCCGGGCGGGTCGGTCGTCCTGACCACGGGCACGGCGGGGCGCAGGCCGATGCCGGGGTCGAGCGCCGCGTCGGCGCTGTGCGGGGCGATGGAGTCGCTGACCCGGGCGCTGGCCGTGGAGCTGGCGCCACTCAGGGTGAACGTGGTGTCGCCCGGGGTGGTGCGCACCGAGCTGTGGCGGGAGCTGCCGGAGGCGGACCGGGAGGGGCTGTTCCGGTCGTCCGCCGAGTCGCTGCCGGTGGGGCGGGTCGGCGAGCCGGCGGATGTGGCGGAGGCGTACCTGTATCTGATGCGGGCGGGTTACAGCACCGGTGCGGTGGTGGTCGTGGACGGTGGCGGGACCCTCGTGTGAGGGCTCAGGCGGGTGTGAGGCGTACGCCGGCGGCGGTCACGACCGTGCCGAGGCGGGGGAAGTCCAGCCGCACGGACGCCTCGTGCTCGGCGGCGGTGAAGGCGGCCATGGCGTCCTCGACGAAGACGAGGTCGTAGCCGAGGTCGGCGGCGGCTCGGGCGGTGGACTCGACGCCGAGGTTGGTGGCGATGCCGCCGAACACCAGGGTGGTGACGCCGCGTTCGCGCAGCCGCTCGTCCAGGCCGGTGCCCTGGAAGGCGCCGATGGTCCGCTTGACCACCTCCAGGTCGCCGGGCCGGGCGAGGCCGGGCACGAGCCCGCTGCCGGGCGGCTGTTCGGCGACCGAGGGGCGTTCGACCCGGACGAGGACGACGGGCGCCCCGGCGGCGCGGAAGACACCGGCCAGCTCTTCGGCGGCGGCCAGCACTTCGGTGCCTTTGCGGGGTTCCAGGGGCAGCGCGACGATGCGTTCCATCAGGTCGATCAGGACCAGGGCGGTGCGCTGCGGGTCGAGGACGGGATCTGCGCTCATGACGGAACGTTAGCCGCCGTCAGCCGTCCGTGCCGGAAATCCGGATCAACAGGCCCATGAACTGATCGCGTTCGGCGGTCGACAGCGGGGCGAGCAGCTCGTCGTTGGCGGCGCGGGCGGCCTTCTCGCAGCGGGCGAGGAGACGGGCGCCGTCGTGGGTGAGGGTCACCGCGTTCTTGCGCCGGTCACGGGGGTCGGGTGCGCGCAGCACGTGGCCGGCGGACTGCAGGTCGTTGAGGACGCCGACCAGGTCCTTGGGGTCGAGGCCCACGCTGCGGCCGAGGTCGGCCTGGGCGACGGGCTGCAGGTCGCGGACGGCGGAGAGGACCACGTGGTGCCACATCTTCTGCCCTTCGGCCGCGAGGGCGCCGGCGACCAGGGCGCGGCCGCGGGCGGCGGCGCGGCCGAGGAGCCAGCTGGGCAGGGAGCGGATCGCGGACAGGGGTGCTTCGGCCATGGCGGGAGCCTATCCGAGAAAACGTTGGAGTTCCCAATGAATCTCCGCTACCGTTGGGACTCCCAACGAATTCGTGGGGATTCCCAACGGTCGAGAGGCCGGGCCTGCCTGGCTGTGGAGAGGTCGCCGGGGCGCCCGGCCGTGAGGAGATGCCGGGCGTGCCCGGCGTGGAGGTGTGTGCGATGCGTCGCGTCCGGTACGAGTCCACCGGCGGCCCGCTGTTCCTGGAGGAGGCCCCCGTGCCGGAGCCCGGCCCCGGTGAGCTGCTGGTGCGCTGCGCCGCGGTCGGCGTCACCCTGCCCGTGGTCCGCAAGGTCACCGAGGCCGCCGAGCCGATCGCGCTGGGCGGAGAGATCGCCGGCGAGGTGGTGGCGGCCGGTGAGGGTGTCACCCGCTTCCGGGTGGGCGAGCGGGTGACCGGACTGTGCTTCGGGCACGGGTACGCCGACTTCGCCGTGCTGCACGAGGCCATGGCCTCCCCGATACCGGACGGCGCGAGCGCCGTGGACGCGGTCGCGCTGGTGCGCGGCGGCCTGGTGGCGTACGGCGTGCTGGAGACGGCGCGCGCGGCGCCGGGCGAGTCGGTGCTCGTCACGGCGGCGGCGAGCGGGGTCGGGCATCTGGCCGTGCAGCTGGCGCGGGTGCGGGGCGCCGGACGGGTGGTGGGGGCCGTGTCGGATCCGGGGAAGGCGGAGTTCGTCCGCTCGCTCGGCGCGGACGACTGTATTCAGTATGGCGACGACAGTTGGGGGGATCCCGTCGACTGTGTCCTGGATGCCGTCGGCGGCGACCTGCTCACCCCCGCCCTCGCCGCCCTGGCCCCGCACGGCCGGCTCGTCGCCTACAGCTCGGGCGGCGGCACCGTCCGGGCGTACGACCTGCTGGTGGGCGCCAAGTCGGTGACCGGGTTCCAGATGGCCCTGATCGCCCGCGGCCGGCCCGACCTGTACGAGCGCTGGCGCCGGGAGCTGTGGCGCCTGTTCGCCGAGGGCGCCGTGAAGCCCGCCGTGCACGCCGAGTTCGCGCTCGAGGACGCCGCGAAGGCGCACGAGGTGATCGAGCGGCGGGCCAACCTCGGCAAGGTGGTGCTGCGCCCGTAGGCGCTTCGCGGGTTCTGTGCGCTGCACGCTTCTTGTGGGGCGCCCCGGCCCCAACTACCGTCGACAGTGCGCACGTTGGACATGGGATGTCCGCATGTCCAGATGTCCGGCCGACGAAGGGCAAGGTCGCACCATGCCGTCAGGTCCACGCGCCCGCCTCAGAGCCGTACTCGCCACCGCCCTCAGCACGGCGGCACTGCTCCTGGTGCCGCTCGCAACCCCCCACCCCGCACACGCGCAATCCCCCGCAGCCGCCCCCGAGTTCGACCAGCAGGTTCTGTTCAAGGCCTCCCAGGACCCCGGCTACGCCTGCTTCCGCATCCCCGCGATTCAGCGGACGGCCGACGGCACGCTGCTGGCGTTCGCCGAGGGCCGGGTCCTCAACTGCGGCGACGCCGCCGACATCGACATCGTGGTCAAGCGCTCCACCGACGGCGGCCGCACCTGGGGCCCGCTGCAGGTCGTCAACGACGGCGGCGGCGACACCCACGGCAACCCGGCGCCGGTCGTGGACCGCGCGACGGGCCGGATCTGGCTCGCCGAGACGTACAACACCGGCCGCACGGACAGCGCCAGTTGCCCGGTCCCCTGCGACCGCAGCCCGCACCTGCAGTACAGCGACGACGACGGCCGGACCTGGTCCGCGCCGCGCGATCTGAGCCCGGAGATCCTGCCCACCGACTGGAACTCCTGGTACGCGACCGGGCCGGTGCACGGCATCCAGCTCACCAGGGGCCGCTACGCGGGCCGGCTGGTCTTCGGGGTCAACGCCGAGACCTGGGACGGAAGCCGGGTCACCGCCAACCACGCGGCGCTGATCGTCAGCGACGACCACGGCGGCCACTGGCGGATCGGCGCCACCGACACCTGGCCCATCGCCGACGACGGCACCTTCCGGCAGAAGCCGTCCGAACTGACCCTCGCCGAGCGCGGCGACGGCTCCATTTTGGTCAGCGGCCGGGAGCAGGACGGCACCGATCTCGGCCACCGCACCCAGGCGGTCAGCCGCGACGGCGGCACCGGCTTCACCGCGCCCTTCCACGACCTGCCCGACCTGTACGCCCCGCAGGTCCAGGGCTCGATGCTGCGTCTCGGCGACCGCCTGCTGCTGGCCTGCCCCGCCGACCCCGACCGGCGGCGCACGATGATGATCCGCTCCTCCTACGACGGCGGCCGCACCTGGGACAGCGTCGACCGCGGCACGGTCGTCACCACGGACTGGTCCGGCTACTCCGACCTGGTGCGCGCCGACCCGGACACGGTGGGCCTGATCTACGAGGGCGGCGCGGTGGACGCCCGCGACGAGATCCGCTTCGCCCGCTTCACCGAGGACTGGCTCGCCCCGCGCCGCGGCCCCGACCCGGTCACCGCCGACCTCGCCCCGCGCGCCCGCCCGGCCGCGGTGCTCGGCGGCGCCGAGGAGACGGACGGGGTCTTCGGCGGCGCGCTGCGGTTCGACGGCACCGACGACGCCGTACGCCTGCCGTTCCGCTCCACGCTCCCGCTGGGCGCCAAGGACTTCACCGCGTCGCTGTGGTTCCGGTACACGGCCACGAACGGGGAGCAGCCGCTGCTGTGGATGGGCGGGGTCGGCACCACGCAGCCGCAGGTGTGGGTGCGCGGGGAGCCGGCGAACAACCGCATCCAGGGGCTGATCACCGTGCGCGACGGGGCGGTGGCGCCGCAGACCGCGTACGTGCGCACGGATACCGCATACAACGACGGCCGGTGGCATCACCTGGTGCTGCGGCGGGGTGGGGGCCGGCTGTCGCTGTCCGTCGACGGTATGCAGTCGTCCGTCGCCGACATACCGGGTTCGGTCAGCCGTAACTCGCCCTTCGGCGTGCACGTCGGTCAGCGGATGGACAGCCGGGCGTTCTTCACCGGCGAGATCGACGAGGTGCACGTCTGGGACCGGGCCCTGACCGACGCGGAGGCGTCGGACCCGAAGGCGCTCAGGTCACCGAAGGACACGGTGCTGTGGCTGCCCCTGGACCACGTGAGCGGCTGACCGGCGGCCGGCGCCCGGGGCCTGCTCAAGGTCCCGGGCCCGCCGCTTGGCGATGACCGCGCACACCATCAGCTGCATCTGGTGGAACAGCATCAGCGGCAGCACGGCGAGGGAGGCGTGGGCGCCGAACAGGACGCTCGCCATGGGCAGCCCGGAGGCGAGGGACTTCTTCGAGCCGGCGAACTGGATGGCGATCCGGTCCTCCCGGCCGAAGCCGAGCGCCTTGCCGCCGTACCAGGTCAGGGCGAGCATCACGGCCAGCAGCACGGCCTCGACGGCGAGCAGCCCGCCGAGCCGGGCGGCGCTGACCTGGTGCCAGACGCCGCGGATCATGCCCTCGCTGAAGGCGGTGTAGACGACCAGCAGGATCGAGCCGCGGTCGACGAGCCCGAGGATCTTCTTGTGCCGGGCGACGAACCCCCCGATCCAGCGCCGCAGCACCTGGCCCGCGAGGAACGGCACCAGCAGCTGGAGCACGATCTTGACCAGGGAGTCGGCGGAGAAGCCGCCGCCGCTGTTGCCCAGCAGTCCGGCCGCCAGCAGCGGGGTCAGGACGATGCCGACGAGGGAGGAGAAGGAACCCGCGCAGATCGCCGCCGGCACGTTTCCGCGCGCGATCGAGGTGAACGCAATGGACGACTGGATCGTGGACGGCACCAGCGTCAGGAACAGCAGGCCCTGGTAGAGCGGCTGGGTCAGCAGCACCGGCACCAGGGCGCGGGCGGCCAGCCCGAAGACCGGGAAGAGCACGAACGTGCAGACCAGCACGGTGACGTGGAGCCGCCAGTGGCGCAGTCCGTCCAGCGCCTCGCGGGTCGAGAGCCGGGCGCCGTAGAGGAAGAACAGGAAGGCGATCGCGGCCGTGGAGGCCCCGGAGGCGGCGTGGGCGGCGGTGCCGTGCGCCGGGAAGAGTGCCGCGAGGCCCACCGTCCCGAGCAGCAGCACGATGTACGGGTCGACCGGCATCCAAGTCGGCCAGTGCAGGCGTTTCACGGTGCTCCGATGCAGTGGGGGTCGTTCGGTCCGGGGCCGAAAGGCCCCCCTCCATGATCCCCCTCGGACCGCTGTTCGGGAATCCCGTATACCACTCTGACTGTCATCATGTTCCGCGATTACCGATAGGCTGGCGGACGTGTACGACCCCACGCAGCTGCGCACCTTCCTCGCGGTGGCCCAGACGCTGAGCTTCACGCAGGCCGCGCGCCGGCTGGGGCTGCGCCAGTCCACGGTCAGCCAGCATGTCCGCCGCCTGGAGGACGCGACCGGACGGCAGCTGTTCACCCGGGACACCCACGCGGTGGAGCTGACCGGGGACGGCGAGGCGATGCTGGGCTTCGCCCGCCGGATCCTGCAGGTCCACGAGCAGGCGACGGCGTTCTTCACCGGCACCCGGGTGCGCGGCCGGCTGCGGTTCGGCGCGTCGGAGGACTTCGTGCTCACCCGGCTGCCGGAGATCCTCGAGAGCTTCCGCTACGACCATCCGGAGGTCGACCTGGAGCTGACCGTGGAGCTGTCCGGCACCCTGTACGAGCAGCTGGCCGCCGGGAAGCTGGACCTGGTGCTGGCCAAGCGGCGCCCGGAGGATCCCCGCGGCGAACTGGTCTGGCGCGACGATCTCGTCTGGATCGGCGCCGAGCGGCTGCGCCTGGACGCGGACCGGCCCGTGCCGCTGATCGTGTACCCGCCGCCCGGCATCACCCGGGCCCGCGCGCTCGACGTGCTGGAGCGCGAGGGCCGCGACTGGCGGATCGTGTGCACCAGCGGCAGCCTGAACGGCCTGATCGCGGCGGCCCGCGCCGGGCTCGGCGTGATGGCCCACTCCCGGCACCTGATTCCTCCGGGACTGTTCCGGCTGCCCGACCGCTACGGCCTGCCGGACCTGGGCAAGGTCGACTTCGTTCTCGTCCACGGCCGCCCCCGGGGCACGGCGGAGGAGGCCGCGAACGCCCTCGCGGCAGCGGTCCTCGCGGGCGGGGAGCGGCTGCGGCGGAGGGGCGACTGAGGCTCGCGGGCGGGGAGCGGCTGCGGCGGAGGGGCGACTGAGGCTCGCGGGCGACGGGTGCCTACGGCGGCGGGCGGCTGCTCTCTCCCGGCACGCTGTCAGCGGGGTGCCGGGTACGGGTGCGGGTACGTCAGTCCTTTGACGCGGCGCAGGAACGGCGTGGCCTCCACGTGCTGGACTCCTTCCAGCCGGCCGAGGGGGCCCTCACCTAGGCATCCAGACCGGCGGCGTTGCGGGCCAGCGCGGTGACGAGCAGGTTGCACGGGCCGGCCGTCGGGAACACACGGCCCGGCCCCGGCGGGGCGGCCCTGGGATGGGAACACACGGCCCGACCCCCAGCGGGGCAACACCGGAAACGCCCGGCCCACCCCCCGGCGGGGCGGCCCTGGAAACGCAAGACCCGACCCCCAGCCGGGGCGGACCCGGGGACCTCCCGGCGCCGCCCCCCGCCTGCGCACCTTCCCCGTCCCGGCGCCTGCCGTGCAGCGCGCGTCCTCCCGGCCCCGGTGCCCGCCGCATATGCGGGGATGAGGACGGTGTGCGCCGTAATCGCCGCGTACAGATTCGGTGGAGATTACGCCACCGAAACTTACTGACCCGTCAGTATTGTGTCCGGCCCCTCCCCTTGTACGGGCATTTTCCGGTCACTGCCCTGGGGAAACGTGATGTTTATGCGGTTTCCTACCCTCTCCCGCCCCGTGACGGCGTGGGGTAGCTTTCACCGCGCTGTGCCGAGCACCACGGGCGTGACCATGCAGCGAGGATCGGGGAGCGAGGTTTGCGCGAGTTCACCAACCCGCCGCTCACGTCGGCACCGCCGGTGGGCGGTCTGGCCGATGTGGTCTTCGAGCATGCCCGGACGGACCCGACGCACGTCGCCCTCGGCCGCAAGGACGCCGCCGGCCGGTGGCGCGACGTGACCGCCGCCGAGTTCCGCGACGAGGTCATGGCGCTCGCCAAGGGCCTGCTCGCCCGCGGCATCCGCTTCGGCGACCGCGTCGCCATCATGTCCCGCACCCGCTACGAGTGGACCCTGTTCGACTTCGCCCTGTGGTCGATCGGCGCCCAGGTGGTGCCGGTCTACCCCACGTCCTCGGCCGAGCAGTGTTTCTGGATGCTGTACGACGCCGAGGTGTCCGCGGCGATCGTGGAGCACGAGGACCACGCGATGACCATCGCCACCGTCATCGACCGCCTCCCCCAGCTGCGCCAGCTGTGGCAGCTGGACTCGGGCTGTGTGCAGGAGTTGTACGACGCCGGGGCGCATCTGGACGACGACGTGGTGCACCGGCACCGGCAGGCGGTCACCCCGGAGTCGACCGCCACCGTCATCTACACCTCGGGCACCACCGGCCGCCCCAAGGGCTGTGTCCTCTCGCACGGGAACTTCATGTTCGAGGCGGACACCATGATCGGCCGCTGGGAGCCGGTGTTCCACTCCAAGAAGGGCGACGAGGCGTCCACGCTGCTGTTCCTGCCGCTCGCGCATGTCTTCGGGCGGATGGTGGAGGTCGCCGCGATCCGCGGCCGGGTCCGCTTCGGGCACCAGCCGCAGCTGAACGCCGCCGCCCTGCTGCCGGACCTGCAGGCGTTCAAGCCGACGTTCATCCTCGCGGTGCCGTACATCTTCGAGAAGGTGTTCAACGCGGCGAGACGCAAGGCGGAGAAGGAGGGCAAGGCGGGGCCCTTCGAGAAGGCGGTCGACATCGCGGTGAAGTACGCGGAGGCCGTGGAGGCCAAGGCGTGGGGCATCGGGCCCGGACCGTCGGCGGGCCTGCGCATGCAGCACCAGATCTTCGACAAGCTCGTGTACGCCAAGGTCCGCGCCGCGATGGGCGGCCGTATCCGCAACGCGATGTCCGGCGGCTCGGCGATGGACCGCCGGCTGGGGCTGTTCTTCGCGGGCGCGGGGGTGCAGATCTTCGAGGGCTACGGCCTGACCGAGTCGACCGCCGCGGCCACCGCCAACCCGCCCGAGCGCACCCGCTTCGGCACCGTCGGCCAGGCCATCCCCGGGACGACCGTGCACATCGCCGACGACGGGGAGGTCTGGCTGTACGGCGGGCACGTCTTCCAGGGCTACCTGAACAACCCCAAGGCCACCGACCAGTCCCTGCACGACGGCTGGCTGGCCACCGGCGACCTCGGCTCGCTCGACGAGGACGGCTATCTGACCATCACCGGCCGCAAGAAGGAGATCCTGGTGACCTCCGGCGGCAAGAGCGTCTCCCCCGGGGTGCTGGAGGAGCGGGTGCGCGAGCACCCGCTGATCAACCAGTGCATCGTCGTCGGCAACGACCGCCCCTACATCGCGGCCCTGGTCACCCTCGACCTGGAGGCCGTCGAGCACTGGCTGCAGATGCGCGGGAAGCCCAGCATGAGCCCGGCCCAGCTGGTGCGCGACCCGGACCTGGAGACGGAGGTGCGGCGGGCGGTGGTCGCCGCGAACACCCTTGTCTCCCAGGCCGAGTCGATCCGCACCTTCCGCATCCTCGCGCAGCCGTTCACCGAGGAGCACGGCCTGCTCACCCCGTCGTTGAAACTGAAGCGGAAGGCGATCGAGAAGGCGTACGCCAACGAGGTCGAGGCCCTCTACCGGACCTGAGACATCGCCGGCGCGCGTCAGGAATGCGGCGCGGCCCGTGATCGTTGACCATGGGAGTACCAGCTGTCGACAACCGAAGGATCAAGAGGCTCGTGAGCAGCAAGGTCCCCCCGATCATCCTCAACAACGGCATCGAGATGCCCCAGCTGGGCTACGGCGTCTGGCAGGTGCCGGACGACGAGGCCGAGCGGACCGTCGCCCTGGCGCTGGAGGCCGGGTACCGCAGCATCGACACCGCGGCCATCTACGGCAACGAAGAGGGCACCGGCAGGGCCATCGCCGCCTCCGGCCTGCCCCGCGAGGACCTCTTCGTCACCACCAAGCTCTGGAACGCCGACCACGGGTACGACGCCGCGCTGCGCGCGTTCGACGCGTCGCTGGCGCGGCTGGGCCTGGACTACATCGACCTGTACCTGATCCACTGGCCGCTGCCGGCCCGTGACGCCTACGTCGACACCTACAAGGCGCTCGAGAAGCTGCTCTCCGACGGCCGGGTCCGTGCCATCGGCGTGTCGAACTTCCTCAACGAGCACCTGGAGCGGCTGATCGCCGAGACCTCCGTCATCCCGGCGGTCGACCAGATCGAGCTGCACCCGCATCTGCAGCAGCACGCCGCCCGCGAGTTCCACGCCGAGCAGGGCATCGCGACCGAGGCCTGGTCGCCGCTGGGCCAGGGCAAGGGCCTGCTGGAGGTGCCGGCGATCGTCGCCATCGCGCAGAAGCACGGCCGTACGCCGGCCCAGGTCGTGCTGCGCTGGCACGTCCAGCTCGGCAACGTCGTGATCCCGAAGTCCGTGACGCCGTCGCGGATCAAGGAGAACATCGAGGTGTTCGACTTCAGCCTGGACGACGAGGACCTCGCGGCGATCAGCGCGCTCAACGAGGACCGGCGCCTGGGCCCGGACCCGGCCACGTTCGACATGGGCTGACGCCGGCGCCCACGCACTGCGGCCGTCCGCCCCGCGGCACAGCGGGACGGACGGCCGTACGCCGTTTCGGGCCGGTCAGTCGCCCCGTACGTCCGCGTGCAGGACCTCGAACTCCTCCAGGGTGACCACCGTGGCGTGCGCCTTGGCCGCGCTCTCGCGCCGTACCGCGGCCTGCCGGGCGCGGCTCGCGGTGAGCGAGGGGCGGTCGGCGAAGAGGACGCCGGTCATGCCGCGGCCGCGTTCGCGGTCGAGGAACAGGGCCGCGCCGGCGAATCCGGGCAGCACCTCCAGCCGGGGCAGCACACCGGCGTGGAAGGTGTCGGCGGCGAGGTCCGCGTCGGCGGGGTCGCACTCGAACCGGGTGAGCCGCAGCCCGCCGCCGGTGAGGGGCCCGCGCCCGGCGTGCAGGACGGCGGCCTCGAAGTTCTCGACGGCGACGGTCCCGGCGAAGGGCTGCAGCAGTTCCGGCCGCCGCACGCTCATCACCTCGTCGCTGTTGCGGCGCGCCTGAGCCGACTCCCACCAGCTGACCGTGAGCAGTTTGCCCAGCTCGCGGTCGACGAAGACGCCCGCACCCCGGTAGCCGGGCCGCTCCTCCAGCAGGTCGTGCCCGCGGGTGTTCAGGGCCCCGACGGCCAGGCCCAGCCGTGCCGGATCGCCGGTCGCGTACACCGTGCGTACGAACATGCGCCTCGCCTCCCGGAACCGCGACCGTGCGGCCGACGGTGGCTGATATATCCGGAAAAGTGGTTTTTTCCAGTCTTGCCACGGTCACAAATCACCGCAATGCGCAGAGGTTTCGGGAGTGGGCAGCCGAAGGGTTGACGCGGACATGCACACGGGTCCACGGTGTACGGCACACGGTAAGGAAACTTTCCTAACAGAAGGGCCCCCACAGTGCGCCTTCGAACCCTGACCTTCGCCGCGGCCTCCGGGGCCGCAGTGCTCGCCGCGGGAGTGCTGCCCGCGCACGCCTCCGCCGGCTCGGCGGCCCGCACCGCACCGGCCTCCGCCCAGGAGGGCTCGGTCAGCGCGGCCGACCTGCTCGCCAAGGTCACGACGTGTTCGCAGATATCGAACGGCAAGTACAAGACGGACGACGAGACGTCGGCCACCGTCCCCGTGTGCGGCAAGAACGGCGCGGTGTTCTGGAAGGCCGACATGGACATCGACTGCGACGGCCAGCGCACCACGAACTGCAACGAGAACCGCGACCCCTGGTACCAGGACGACACCGCCTTCCACCAGTCCGACGGCAAGCCGCTGAAGGCGGAGTCGCTCCCGTACGTGGTGGTGCCCAGCTCCAGCAGCATCTGGAACTACTCGAGCGCCGGCATCAAGGGCGGCGGCGTGGTCGCGGTCATCTACGACAACAAGGTGGAGTACGCCGTCGTCGGCGACACCGGCCCCACGAAGATCATCGGCGAGGCGTCGTACGCCACCGCCAAGGCGCTCGGCATCGACCCCGACCCCGAGACCGGCGGGGCCGACTCCGGCGTGACCTACATCCTGTTCAAGAACTCCAAGGTCTCCCCCATCGAGAGCCACAGCGCCGCGGTCTCCCTGGGGGACCAGCTGGCCAGGCAGTTCATCGCGAACAACTGACCGGCTGCGTACGTCAGTTGGGCTGCCCCAGCGGACGTACGACCACGGTGTTGACGTCGACCCCGGCCGGCTGCCGGATCGCCCAGACCACCGAGTCGGCGATCTGACCGGCGGTCAGCAGGCGCCCCGGGGGCAGGCTGCCCAGGCCGTCCCAGAACGGGGTCTCCACCCGGCCGGGGGCGACCAGCGTCACACCGATCCCGAACTCCGTGACCTGGCGCCGGGTGTTCTCGGCGAGCCCGGTGACCGCCCACTTGGTGGCGCCGTAGAGGTTGCCGGGCGTGTTCACGAACCCGGCGACGCTGCCGACGAGGACGATCCGGCCGCGGGACTCCTTCAGCGCCTCGACGGAGGCCCGGATGAGCAGGGCGGGACCGAGGACGTTGGTGAGCACCATCTCGGACCAGCCGGCCGGATCGCCGTCGGCGACGGTGTCATGGGTGGCGAAACCGGCGTTGGCGACGACCGTGTCCAGCCGGCCGTACGTCTCGAGCGTCCGGTCGACGGCATCCTGCACATCGCCGAACACCGCCGCGTTCCCGGCGACCGTCAGCAACTCCTCGGGATTCCCGAGCGCTTCGGCGAAGTCCCGCAGCCGGGACTGAGTACGGCCGGTGACGGTGACCCGGCTCCCGGCGGCGAGCAGCTGCCGGGTCACGGCGGCGCCGATGCCGGTGGCGCCGCCGGTGACGAGTGCGACCGGAGAGTCGTTCATGGTGAGGTCCCCCTGTGTCTCGGTGAGACGGGGAGTCCATCACTTGGAGCGCTCTCGAAGTCAAGCGCGGCCGCCGACGGCAGGTGCCCGCGACTGCGGCGCCCCCGTCGCTCAGACCGGCCGCACCGCCCGGTGCACCGTGTGGGCCGTCAGGACGAAGACGTCCGGGCGTCGGTGGACGCTGCGGGGGTCGGTGGGGTCGAGGAGGCGGTCGAGGGTCGTGATGTCGTCGGCGTCGAGGGTGTCGGTGAGGACGTCCCGGAAGCGGGTCAGCGCGGTGACGACGAAGGCGCGGGCCCGGTTCGGCACGGGGGCGGGAATGTCGCAGAGGAAGCTGCGGGTGCCCGTGTGCTTCAGGCCGGCCGCGGTCAGCAGGGCAGGCCAGTCCTCGGTCTCGGCGACCGCGCCGGGCAGTTCGGCGCGCATCCGGGCGAAGCGTTCCTCCTGGGCGGCGTCGAGGCGGGCCTGCAGTCCGGGGCGGCCGAAGCCGATGTCGCGGGGCAGATAGCGGGAGGGCAGGCCGCCCTCCAGGATGGCCAGCGTGCCGCCGGGGGCGAGCCGGGCGCCGAACGCGGCGAGCGCGGCCCTCTGGTCGCCGAGGTGGTGCAGGCTGCGGCTGGCCCACAGCAGGTCCGCCGGGTAGTCCAACTCGGCGAGGGAATCCGGCAGGTCGCCGGCGAGCGTGTCGAAGCGGTCGGCGACGCCCTGGCGGGCGGCCCGGTCCCGGGCGCGCTCGAGGAGCGGCTCGGAGCCGTCGGCGGCGACCACCCGGGCGCCGGGGAACGTCTCGGCCATCAGGCAGGAGATCACCCCGGGGCCACTGCCCGCGTCCACGACCAGACCGGGCTCGGTCACCTCCTTGCCCAGCCAGGCCAGGGCGCGCGCGTACGCGGGCGCGAACACCTCGGCCTCCGCCTCCAGCGTCGCGGCCATCACGGCCCAGTCGATGTCGTCGCCGTGGGCGTGCCCGTGCCGGGCGTCGTGCCCGGGGTGGGCGTGGTGGTCGTGCGCCATGGTGGTCAGCCTCTCGCTCGGGTGCGGCCAGGGTGCGACGGCGCACGGGCCCGGTGCCACTTTCGTTGCCGGTGCCGCAAAAAAACGGGATGCGCGGGAGCGGGGAGGAGGCCAGCATCGGGTGCCGTGGACGACGAACTGGTGCACCGTTTCCTCACCGACGGCTTCGTGAAGATCGAGGGCGCTGTCCCGGCGGCGGTCGCGCGGGAGTGCGCCGGGCTGCTGTGGCGGGAGACCGGTTACGCCCCGGACGACCCCGGCAGCTGGAAGGACCCGGTGGTGTGGGTCGGGGACATGGCCCAGGAGCCGTTCGACGAGGCGGTCAACTCCCCTGTCCTGCATGAGGCGTTCGATCTGCTCGTCGGTGCGGGCCGGTGGGTGCCGCGGCATTCGCTGGGCTCGTTCCCGCTGCGCTTTCCGCACACCGAGGAGCCGGACGACGCGGGCTGGCACATCGAAGGCAGCTATCTGCCGGAGGGCGAGAGCCGGTACTTCGCCAATCTGCGCTCGCGGGACCGTGCGCTGCTGATGCTGTTCCTCTTCAGCGAGGTCACCGAGGCCGACGCCCCGACGCGGATCCGGGTCGGCTCCCCACTGGACGTGCCCGCGCTGCTGGCGCCGTACGGCGAGGCGGGGGCGTCCATCCTGGAGCTCGGCCCCCGGCTGGAGCGGGCCTCGGCCCACCGCCCGCTCGCCCACGCCACCGGCCGCCCCGGCGACGTCTACCTCTGCCACCCCTTCCTGGTGCACGCGGCCCAGCCGCACCACGGCACCCGGCCCCGCTTCATGGCACAGCCGCCGCTGTATCCGGCGGCGCCCTGCGCGCTGGAGCGGGCCGACGGGGCGTACTCCCCGGTGGAGCTGGTGATCCGCCGGGGCCTCGGGCGCTGACACCGGGGCCCCGGCGGACGTTCACCGCGTCAGCAGGTCACGACAGCGGCGGGTAGGCGTTCTGCATCAGCTGCTGGAACTGGGCGGAGAACCAGTGCCCGGCCAGCGGCGCGTTCGGCAGGGCGCCGGTGGGGTTGTTGCCGTTGCGGGCGTTGCCGCCGTACGTCGGGTCGCACATCTGGTCGAAGCCCTTGCCCTCGTCGTTGGAGATGGCGGTGCTGGACCCGTCCGACTCCCCCGGCGGCTTGACCCACACGTAGGCGTCGATCCCGGCGGCCGGGGCCGCGGTCGGGCGTTCGCCGAGGCCGGCGCCGCTCTGGTTGCACCAGTTGCCGACGTGGATGCGCCGGTCGATGCGGCTGCCGTTGACGTAGTCGTCGACGGAGGTCAGCGGGCCGGGGCCGGTGGGCCGGGCGGAGCCGCCCCAGCCGTTGCGGGAGGTGTCGATCAGCATGCCGAGACCGGAGTCGAACCCGGCCGCGACGAGCTTGTCCCGCAGCCCGAGGGCGTACGACTGCTCGTCCACGTACTGGTTCCAGTCCACCCACTTCGACTGGCGCACGGTGGTGCCGTTGACCGTGTCGCCGACCTTGAAGTACGGCTCCTTGGTGGGGCTGTAGTTGGCGGTGTTGACGATGAAGCCGGTGACGTCGTTCACACTGGCGCCGTTGGTCGTGGCGACCTTGTAGAACTCCTGGACGGACGGGCCGAGGTTGGTGTCCCAGCCGAGCCAGCCGTGGTGGCCGGCGTCGATGTAGTTGTAGACGTTCGGGATGGCGCCGAGCTTGTCCAGGGCGTAGCTGACGCCCTTCTCGTAGTTGCCGTTCGCCTTCATGGTCTGGCAGTTGGCGGTGCTGGTGTTGGTGCCGCCGGCGTTGGTGACCAGATTGGGCAGCGAGTCGGGTTCGATGACGGTGGCGATCCTGAGGGAGGCGTAGGCCGGGTCGGACAGGATCGAGGCGATCGGGTCGATGTAGTCGGTCTTGTACGTGTCGATGTCGTCGGGGCCGAGTTCGCCGTTGGAGGCGAGGGCGGCGCAGTCGCGGCCGGGGAGGTCGTAGATGACCAGCTGGACGACGAGGTCGCCGGAGCCCTTCTGCTTCAGGGCCTCGTTCAGGTGGTCGCGCAGGCCCATGCCGCCGCCCACGCCGTTGATGGTGGCGATCCGGTCGAGCCAGACGGCGGTGGGCTGGTTGGAGATGCGGCTGCCGCCCGGTTCGGCGGCGGCGTGGGCCGACCACTCGGGGTTCACATAGACCTTGGCCCCGACGTAGGGGTTGTCGACCTTGCTGCCGGTGCCGCCGCCCGTGCCGCCACCGCCGGTGCCACCGCCGCCCGTGCCGCCGCCACCGGAGCCGCCGCCGTCGTCGACGTTGCAGGTGACGCCGTCGAGGGTGAACGTGCTGGGCACGGCGTTGGCGCCGCTGTAGGAGGCGTTGAAGCCGAAGCTGATCGAACCGCCGGTCGCCAGCGTGCCGTTGTAACTGGCGTTGGTGGCGGTGACGGCGGTGCCGCTCTGGCTGATCTGCGCGTTCCAGCCGCTGGTGACCTTCTGGTTGCCGGCGTACGCCCACTTCAGCGACCAGCTCGACTTGGCGGCCGCGTTGTTGGTGATGGTGACGGCGGCGGTGAAACCGGTGTCCCACTGGGTCTGCACCTTGTAGTCCACGGTGCAGGGGACGGCTGAGGCAGCGGCGGAGGCCGGGCCGGTGCTGAGCGCCGTCCCGGAGGCCCCTGCGACCAGTGCCAGGGCGGCGAGCAGTGATGTTCTGGTACGGCTCATGAGTGCGGGTTCCTTCTGTCGTCCGGCGGATCTAGGGATTGAGGGCGCGCAGGTGGTCGCGCAGCCCGGCGCCGTAGGCGGTGGGTGTGCCGTCGTAGGCGGAGATCAGGGACGGCCCGGAGGAGCAGTCCCAGGTGTTCCAGGTCCAGCCCAGGTAGGACAGGTTCCGGTCGTCGAACCACTTCATGACCTGGTCGACGAACGAGTGCGCGCAGGTGTTCTCGCCGATCTCCCCGGCGACCAGCGGCGCCTGGGCCGCGACCGGGGCGAGCGTGGAGTTCCAGCAGCTCTCGCCGGCGCAGGAGTTGAAGTTGTACACGTGGTAGGCGGCGGCGAGATTCCCCGTGGGATCGGACGGCTTGTACGTGCTCCACTGGCTGAGGTCGTTGGAGTACGCCAGGCCGCCCGCCATGACGACGTTCTTGGCGCCGGCGCCGCGGACGGCGTCCACGAGGTCCTGCATGCCGGCGACCTCGTAGGAGATCCCGGGGCAGGTCCCGCCGTCCCGCCAGCACCTCCAGGCGTCGGTCGCGCTGGAGGTCGCCCGGTCCGGATAGGGCTCGTTGAACAGGTCGAACACCGGCGCCGGGTCGTCCTTGAAGGTGCTCGCCACCGACGCCCAGAACGACGGGCTGTACTGCATGTCGGGCATCGGCTTCTGGCAGGTGGCGTGCACGTCGGAGCAGCCGGCCGAGTTGCCGGTGTACTGCCCGTAGGTCCAGTGCAGGTCGAGGACCGGGGTCATGCCGTGCGCCTCGACGCGGGCCACCAGCTCCTTGACGGCGTTGATGTAGTTGGCGCCGCCGTACTCGGGTTTGATATTGGAAAGTCCCAGCCAGCACTCCTCGTTGAGGGGGATGCGCACGGCGTTGGCCTTCCAGTCGGCGATCGCCGCGATCGCCGCGTCGGTGACGGGGCCGTCCCAGATGCCGTAGCCCTGGACGCACATGAACTCGCCGCCGGAGCGGTTGACGCCGAGCAGGCGGTGGGCGGTGCCGCCGGCGTCCACGAGCTTGTTGCCGGAGACGTGCAGCGCGGGTGCGGTGCCGCTGCCCGACGGGGGCGGTGTGGTGGGCGGCGGGGTCGGCTCGGCGTCGGTGTTGCAGGTCGTGCCGTTGAGCTTGAACGCGGTCGGCGCGGCGTTGGACCCCGACCAGGAGCCGAGAAAGCCGGTGGTGACGCTCGCGCCGGCGCCGAGGGAGGAGTTGTAGCTCTCGTTCCCTGCGGTCACGGTGGTGCCGGACTGGGACCACTTGGCGTTCCAGCCCTGGGTCACCTTCTGGCCGTCGGCGAAGTCGAAGGTGAGCGACCAATTGCTGAGCGTGGACTGGTTGTTGGTGATGGTCACCGAGCCCTGGAAGCCGCCGGCCCACTGGTTGGCGACGGCGTACTGCACCGTGCACGCGGGCGTGGCTCCCTGCGCCGACACGACCGGTACGACCGCGCTCCCGACGAGCGCGACCGCACCGGCGGCGGCTAAAAGTACTGAACGCGGGGGGTGTCGCATGAGCGACTCCTTGCAGTTGGGCGCGCCGTGACAGGCGCGTCGACTGACTGGAACCGCTCCCACTGGTGCGAAGGAAGGTAGCGCCAAGTAGCCGTCTTGCACAGGGGAGTTACCGACTTTTCCGCGACGGCCCAGGTCGAATCTTTTCGACTCTTCAAGCACCTTGACCGCTCACAGGGTCGTCCCCACTATGGGAGCGCTCCCACTGGTTCAAGCCTTGACCTCTCCCGAGGACTCCCTCCCGAGCAGCACCCCCACCGAGGAGGAACCAGCACATGGATCCCGGACGCAGACGCAGAGCCGTGCGGCGCTGGTGGACCGCCGTCGCGGCGGCGCTGGCCCTGCCCCTGTCGATGCTCGCCACCGGTGCGACGACCGCGCACGCGGCGTCCGTGCAGTGCAGCGTCGACTACAAGACCAACGACTGGGGCAGCGGTTTCACCGCCGAGCTGACCCTCACCAACCGCGGCACGGCCGCCATCGACGGCTGGACGCTCGCTTACGCCTACACCGGCAACCAGACGCTCTCCAACGGCTGGAACGGCAGCTGGTCCCAGTCGGGCCGGACCATCACCGTGAAGAACGCCTCGTACAACGGCACCATCGCCGCCGGGGCCGCCGTCTCCACCGGCGCGCAGTTCAGCTACAGCGGCACCAACACCGCACCCGCCGCCTTCACCGTCAACGGCACGGCCTGCACCGGCGCGCACCAGCCTCCGGTGACGGTGCTGACCAGCCCGAGCGCGGGCGCCGTCTACAGCCAGGGGGAGGCGGTGCAGCTCGCGGCCACGGCCGCGGCCGCCGACAACGCGACGATCGGCAAGGTGGAGTTCTACGACGACACCACGCTGCTGGGGACGGACACGAGCTCGCCCTTCACGCTCTCCGTCTCCGATTTGACCGTGGGCAGTCATTCGCTGGTGGCGAAGGCGTACGACAGCCTGGGCGCCTCCGCCGAGTCCACGCCGGTGGGCATCACGGTCGCCTCCGGTCCCGCGGTGGTGGCGTCACCCACCCAACTGGGCGTCCAGCAGGGCAAGTCGGGCACGTTCGGCGTGAAGTTGTCGAAGCAGCCGAGCGCGAACGTGACGGTGAGCGTGGCCCGCACGGACGGCACCACCGGTCTGTCCGTCACCGGCGGCTCCTCGCTCACCTTCACGCCGTCGAACTGGGACACCGCACAGTCGGTGACCGTCACCGCGGACTCCTCCGGTACCGGCAGCGCGACCTTCACCGCCTCGGCCACCGGCTACACCAAGGCCACGGTCACGGTCACCGAGCTGGCCGCGTCGAAGGCGTACGACGCCCGTTTCCTGGACCTGTACGGGAAGATCACCGACCCGGCGAACGGCTACTTCTCCCCGCAGGGCATCCCGTACCACTCGGTGGAGACGCTGATCGTGGAGGCCCCGGACTACGGCCACGAGACGACCTCGGAGGCGTACAGCTACCTGCTGTGGCTGCAGGCGATGTACGGCAAGGTCACCGGCGACTGGTCGAAGTTCAACGGCGCGTGGGCCCTGATGGAGAAGTACATGATCCCCACCCACGCCGACCAGCCGACGAACTCCTTCTACAACGCCTCCAAGCCGGCGACCTACGCGCCCGAGGAGGACACCCCGGACCAGTACCCGGCGAAGCTGGACACCTCGGTGTCCGTGGGCTCGGACCCGATCGCCGGTGAGCTGAAGAGCGCGTACGGCACGGACGACGTCTACGGCATGCACTGGATCGAGGACGTCGACAACGTCTACGGCTACGGCGACACGCCGGGCGGCACCTGTGAGGGCGGCCCGACGGCGAGCGGCCCGTCGTACCTGAACACCTTCCAGCGCGGCCCGCAGGAATCGGTGTGGGAGACGATCCCGCAGCCGACCTGCGACGCCTTCAAGTACGGCGGCAGGAACGGCTACCTGGACCTGTTCACCGGCGACAGCTCCTACGCCAAGCAGTGGAAGTACACCGACGCCCCGGACGCGGACGCCCGCGCGGTGCAGGCGGCGTACTGGGCGGACGTGTGGGCCAAGCAGCAGGGCAAGGGCGGCGATGTCTCCGCGACCGTGGCCAAGGCCGCGAAGATGGGCGACTACCTGCGGTACGCGATGTACGACAAGTACTTCAAGAAGATCGGCACCTGCGTGGGTCCCTCTGCCTGCCCGGCCGGCACCGGCAAGGACGCCTCGCACTATCTGCTCTCCTGGTACTACGCCTGGGGCGGCGCCACCGACACATCCGCCGGCTGGGCCTGGCGGATCGGCTCCAGCCATGTCCACGGCGGCTACCAGAACCCCCTGGCCGCGTACGCGCTGAGCAGCTACCCGGACCTGGAGCCCAAGTCGGCGACCGGTGCTTCGGACTGGGGCAAGTCCCTGCAGCGGCAGCTGGAGTTCTACCAGTGGCTGCAGTCGTCCGAGGGCGCGATCGCGGGCGGCGCGACCAACAGCTGGCAGGGCCGGTACGCCACTCCGCCGGCCGGCACGCCGACCTTCTACGGCATGTACTACGACGAGGCGCCGGTCTACCACGACCCGCCGTCCAACCAGTGGTTCGGCTTCCAGGCCTGGTCGATGGAGCGGGTCGCCGAGTACTACCAGCAGACCGGGAACGCCACGGCGAAGGCGGTCCTCGACAAGTGGGTGAAGTGGGCGCTGTCCAAGACCACGGTCAACCCGGACGGCACCTACCGGATCCCCTCCACCCTCCAGTGGTCCGGCCGGCCCGACACCTGGAACCCGTCGAGTCCCGGTTCCAACAGCGGGCTCCATGTCACCGTCGCCGACTACACCGACGACGTCGGTGTGGCGGCCGCGTACGCCAAGACGCTCACGTACTACGGCGCCAAGTCCGGTGACGCGACGGCGAAGTCCACGGCGAAGGCGCTGCTGGACGGCATGTGGGACAACTACCAGGACAGCCTGGGCGTCGCCGTTCCCGAGACCCGCAGCGACTACAGCCGGTTCGGCGACAGCGTGTACGTGCCGAGCGGCTGGAGCGGCACCATGCCGAACGGCGACAAGATCGACTCCTCGGCCACGTTCAGCTCGATCCGCTCCTTCTACAAGAACGACCCGGCGTGGTCGAAGATCGAGTCCTACCTCGCGGGCGGCGCCGCGCCCGTCTTCACGTACCACCGGTTCTGGGCCCAGGCGGACATCGCCCTGGCCATGGGTTCGTACGCGGAGCTTCTCGAATAGCCCCAGCCCCGCCAGGGCTCCGTGTACCGCCGCCGGGCGGCCCCCACCCGCACAGGGGGGCCGCCCGGTCGTCGTACATTTCCCCCGGCCTACGGCCTGTACGGCTCGTGCTCCGTGACCGGTTTGCGGAACGCGCGCAGCGCGAACACCGGGTCCGGGCGGGGGCGGTCCTGGTCGGGGAGGCGGGACAGGCGCGCGGCGAACTCCTCGGTGCGCGGCTCGCCCGGTGGCAGCTGGGTGAACCAGCCGCGGCGCAGGTCGGCGATGGTGGTGCGGGGGCTGCGGCCCTGGCCGACGCCGCGGAACGAGGCCTGCCCGGCCGGCCGGAGCCCGTGCCGGACGGCGTGTGCCGTGACGGTGGCGGTCTCGTCGCGGGCGGGGCGGCGGGGGCGGGAGGCGAGGACGGCGTCGATGTCGCTGCCGACGTCGTGGGCGGCGGCCTTGTCGACGGTGGTGACGTAGATGCCGCCGGGCCGCAGCACCCGGGCGCACTCGGCGACGACGGCGCGGACGTCCTCGGGGTCCAGCAGGTGCAGCAGCCAGACGCTGGTGACCGCGTGGAAGGTGCCGGTGCCGAACGGCAGGCGGCGGCTGTCGGCCCGTACGACCGCGCCCGGCAGTCGCGCGCCCGCCCTTCGGGCCATGGCGGCGGCGAGGTCGGCGCCCGTCACCCGCAGCGCGGGGCGGCCGGCGGCCAGACGGCGGGTGACGATGCCGGTGCCGCAGGCGACGTCGAGGAGACGGCCCGGGGTGTCGGGTATCAGGTCGAGGACGGCCCGTGCGGCCGCCGCGGCGCGGGCCTCGCCGCCCCGGGACGCGTCGTAGGTGTCGGCTTCCCTGTCGTAGTCGAGCACGCCCCTCAGTGTGCGCCGTGACCTGGGGCGACGTCCTCCACCCTGCGGGCGAGCGTGAAATCCTTCTCGGTGAGGGCGCCCCCGGCGCTGTGCGTGTGCACGGTGAGGGAGACGGTGTTGTAGCCGAGGGCGAGGTCGGAGTGGTGGTCCAGCTCGTCCTGGACGGCGGCGATGTGCATGACCAGCGCGGCGGCCGCGACGTGCGAGCCGAGGCGGTAGGAGCGGGCGAGCCGGCCGGCGTCGTCGACCGACCAGCCGGGCAGCTCGGCGAGCCGGTCCTCGATCTCCTTCTGCGACAGCGGTTCGACGGCCATGGCCGCGCTCCTTCCCGGTGGTACGGCACGGACTCCCAGCGTGCCACAGCCGTACCGGGACGGCTCGGGCCGACTCACGCCGGACCGAAGAACCACCCGCGGACCCGCACCGCCCCGAGGTCGTCGGCGAGCACGGCGATCCTGGCCCGGCCCTCGACCCGCTGGACCCACTCGTGCGGCTGGGCGGCGCGGATCCGGTCGATGGTGTCGAACTCGGCGGGACAGCCGAGCGCGTCGCCGATCGCCCCGCCCAGCAGGCAGCCGCGCACCCTGGCGCGGTGCTGCGCCGCGCCGTCCCTGTCCCACGGCCCGTACGTGCATGCGCTCCTCGACTACGGTCGTCTCCATGACCATGGTCGCGACCGGCAAAGCCGCCTCCTGCTCCGCCCCGTCCGACAAGGGCGTCGGCCCGCTGCTGCGCGCCTGGCGGGAGCGGCGCCGCGTCTCCCAGCTGGAACTGGCGCTGCGCGCGGACTCCTCGGCCCGGCACATCAGCTTCATCGAGACCGGCCGGTCCCGGCCCAGCGAGGAGATGGTGCTGCGGCTCGCCGAGCATCTGGACGTCCCCGTGCGCGAGCGCAACTCCCTTCTGCTGGCGGCCGGTTACGCCCCGCGCTATCCGGAGACCCCGCTGGACGACCCGGCGCTGGACGCCTTGCGCGACGGCATGGAACGCCTCATCCAGGGCTACGAGCCCTATCCGGCGCTGGTGGTCGACGCCGGTTACACGGTCGTCGCCGCGAACCGGGGCATCGCGATGCTGCTGGACGGCGTGCCGGAGACCCTGCTGTCGCCGCCCAACGCGATGCGGCTGACCCTGCATCCGCAGGGCCTCGCGCCGCGCATCCGCAATCTGCGCGAGTGGCGCGGGCATCTGCTGACGCAGATGGAGCGGCAGATCGCGCTGCAGCGCTCGGACCAGCTGCGCGCCCTGTACGAGGAGGTGGCCGCCTATCCGGTGCCCGAGGACCCGCCGGGCGGCGAACCGGCCGAGCCCGTGCCGTACTTCGCGCTGCCGCTGCGCATCGAGCACGACGGCCGCGTCCTGTCGTTCGTGTCGTCGATCTCCACCTTCAACACCCCGATGGACGTCACGGTCGCCGAACTCGCCATCGAGACGTTCCTGCCCGCCGACCCGGCCACCGCCAAGTACCTTCACACGCTGGCCGGTTGACCGTATCCGATGGCCACCGCCCGGCTTCTTTCCGCGCCCGCCCGGATCGCCCCGGACCGGTGTGCGAAACGGGATCGCATGGCAGACTGCCGGGGTACTTCGGCGCGTGGGGAGGGCGTGGCGTGAGTGAGCGGCGGGCTGCGCCCACGGTGGGCCAGGTGGTGCTCGGGAAACGGCTGCAGGAACTGCGTGAGGCGGCGAACCTCAGCAGGGAGGAGGCCGCCCAGGTCCTCAGGGTGGCGTCGGCGACCGTGCGGCGGATGGAGATGGCCGAGGTCGCGCTGAAGATCCCCTACGTGCAGGTGCTGCTGGACACCTACGGGGTGCCCGAGGAGGAGGCCGCCGCGTTCGTGCGGCTGGCCGAGGAGGCCAACCAGCCGGGCTGGTGGCAGCGGTTCCACGACGTGCTCCCCGACTGGTTCAGCCTGTACGTGAGCCTGGAGGGCGCCGCCCGGATCATCCGCTCCTACGAGCCGCACTTCGTCCCCGGTCTGCTGCAGACCGAGGACTACGCGCGCGCGGTGCTGCAGGCGGGGACGGTCGGGCAGGCCTCGCCGGAGTCCGTGGAACGGCATGTGTCGCTGCGCATGGAACGGCAGCGGCTGCTGGACCGGGACGACCCGCCCCACCTGTGGGTGATCATGGACGAGACGGTGCTCCGGCGCCCGGTGAGCATGCGCGCCGGCGTGATGCGCGCGCAGGTGGACCGGCTGCTGGAGTACGCCGAGCGGGACCGGGTCACGCTGCAGATCGCCGAGTTCGCGGCCGGCCCGCATCCGGGGACGTACGCGCCCTTCACGCTCTTCCGGTTCGCCGAGCCGGAGCTGCCGGACATGGTGTTCACCGAGTACCTGACCGGCGCCCTGTATCTGGACTCCCGCCGTGAAGTGGCCGCGCACCTGGAGGTGCTGGACCACATGACGGCCCGCGCCGCCTCGACCCAGCGCACGCACACCCTGCTGCGGGAGTTCCGGAAGACCTTGTGACAGAACGGCCTTGTGACAGGACGGCTTTGTCGCAGCACGGCCATGTGACAGCACGGCGATGTGACAGCACGGCCTCAGTGCCCGCACGTCCGCACCGACCTCAGGGGGAACAGCACGTATGACCGCTCGCGATGTCACGCCCGCGCCGATCGACACCAGCCGTCCGCACCCCGCCCGGGTGTACGACTGGTGGCTGGGCGGCAAGGACAACTACCCGGTGGACGAGGAACTGGCGCGCAGGATCCTCGCCGCGGACGACACGGTGGTGCGCGGGGCGCGCGCCAACCGGCGGTTCATGCACCGGGCCGTGCGCACGGCGGCCGAGGCCGGGGTACGGCAGTTCCTGGACATCGGCGCCGGCATCCCGACCGAGCCCAACCTGCACCAGGTGGCGCAGGGCGTGGCCGCGGAGTCCAGGGTGGTGTACGCGGACACCGACCCGATCGTGCTGCGGCACGCCGAGGCGCTGCTGCGCGGCACCGACGAGGGCGGCACGGACTACCTCCACGCCGACGTCCGCGACCCCGGCACCATCCTGCGACTGGCCGGTGAGACCCTCGACTTCGCCCGGCCCGTCGCGCTGTCCCTGGTCGCGCTGACCCATTACCTCGGGGAGCGGGAGGACGACGTGTACGGGCTGGTCGAGCGGTACGTCGACGCGCTCGCCCCCGGCAGCTTCCTGATCCTGTCCCAGGTCACGCAGGATCTGAGCCCCGAGGGCGTGGCCCGGGCCGCCGAGCTGTTCCGCAGCAGCGGCACGCCCTTCCACCCCCGTACGCTCCCGGAGTTCTCCCGCTTCTTCACCGGCCTCGACCTGCTGGGCCCCGGCGTCATCCCGGTGTACGGCTGGCGCCCGGAGCCGGTGGACGTGGCGGCCCAGGCGGAAGGGGTCGTACCCGTCTACGCGGGCGTGGCGGTCAAGCGCTGAGCCGTACGTCGTCCGCACCCGCGTCCGGGCGGGGCCGCCGGGGCTCCGGTAGCATCGGTCGGCGCGAGCGGACGGTGCCACCGGTGAGCACGGCGGGGGAATGCGGACATGGTGAGGCGGTACGTGGTCGCTCCGGGCGGACGGTGGGGCGCCCATGGCGACATCGGGTCCGCGCTGCGCGCCGCCGGCAAGCGGCCCGGCCCGGCGCGGGTGGAGATCGAGCCGGGCAGTTACCCGGAGCGCCTGGTCGTCCGCGGCGAGATCGAGCTGGTCGCGCGCGGGGAACCCGGTTCCGTGGTGCTGAACCCGGCCCGGGGCACGGTGCTGGACGCCGCCGGGTCGGTGACGGTGCGCGGGCTGCGGCTGATCGGACGGGACGCCGACGTCGTGGACGCGCACGCCGGCGCCCTGGTGCTGGACCAGGTGGAGGTCCGGGCCCACGGCGGGGTGTGCCTGCACGCCCGGCGGGACTGCGCGGCCGTCCTGACCGGCAGTCACTTCGCTTACGGCCGGGTGCTGTTCGCGGGCGCCACCGGCACGGTGGAGCGGTGCAGGTTCACGGACGCCGCCGACAACGCGCTCGCGGTGATCGAGGGCGGCCGGGTCACGGTGCGCGGCAGCCGGATCGAGGCGAGCCGGATCCACGGGGTGCGGGTCAGCGACGCCTGGGCCGAGCTGACGGGGTGCGAGCTGACCGGCACCGGCCGGGCGGCCGTGTGCGCGGACACCCGCGCCGAACTGACCGTCGCCGACTGCGTGATCAGCGCCGTACACGGCGAGGGCGTGCTGTTCATCGAGCAGTCCCGGGGGCTGATGCGGGGCTGCCGGGTGAGCGACGCCGAACACGGGGTCGCGGTGACGACCGGCAGCGATCCGGTGGTCCGCGACTGCGTGTTCACCGGCTGCCGGGACACCGGCATCAACGTGCCGGACGGGGGGCGGGGCACCTTCGAGGACTGCGAGGTCCTCGACGCCGGGGCGGTGTCGGTGTTCGCGACCCGGGGCGGCGCGCCGACGGTCACCGGCTGCCGGATCGCCGGGGGCAACGTCGGGATCGCCCTCGTCGAGCAGGCGCGGGGCCGCTTCTCGCGGATCACCGTCCGGGACCTGACCAATGTCGCCCTGCGGGTGCGGGAGGGGGCCAAGGCCGTCTTCGAGGACGTACGCGCCGAACGCTGCGCGGCGGGCCTGGAGACGCTGGGCGACACCTCCACCACGGCGGAGCTGACCGGCGGGCGGTTCGACGACTGCCACATGGGGTCGGTGGCCTGCGGCGGTCAGTCGCGGGCCACGGTGCGCCAGGTGACCGCGCAGCACGGCATCGTGGGCTTCTCCGCCGTCGAGGAGGCCACGCTGCACCTGCACGACTGCCAGGTCGCCCAGATGGGCATGGGGCTGCTCGCCATCGGTAAATCGACGCTGTCCGCGCGGAACCTCGTCGTCACCGGACCCGGGGGACCCGGCCTCGGCGCCATGGACTCCGCGTACCTCGATGTCACCGGAACCCGTTTCACCGGCTGCGGGAAGGTCGCCGTGTCGGTGCAGGGCATGAGCGCCGGCCGGCTGGTGGACTGCAGCGTGACGGGGGCGCCGGGCGGCGTTGCCGTCCAGCACAACGGCCGGGTCGCCCTGATCTCGCTCGACTCCTCACTGCGGGTCGAGGAGCACGCCCCCGAGCCGGCCCCTGCCCCGACGACCGTCGTCAACCACTACAACGCCCCGGTCTTCACCGGCGCGATCCAGCACTCCCAGATCGCCTTCGGCAACAGCCACGTCATCCAGCGGCAGACCACACAGGACGGAGCCGGCACATGACCGATCCCGAGCGACAGGACGTCCCCGGAGGGCCGGTGTTCCACGGTCCGGTCTCCGGCAGCCAGTTGGCCTGGAACAACGAGACGGTCACCCAGAACCAGCGCCACGACATCGCCGGGCCCGGTTTCGAGGAACTCACGCAGTTCGTGCGCGACCTGCTGCGGGAACTGCCGCGTGCCGGCCTCTCCGAGCAGGACCGGGCGGACGCCGAGGCCGCGGCCGCGGAGGTGCTCGCCGAGGCCGCCGGCCCCGACGCCCCCGAGCCGGGCCGGCTGCGCCGGGCCCTGAACGGCCTCAAGGGCGCGCTGGCCACGGTCGCCACGGGCGCCGCGGCCGGAGTGGAGGCCGGCGCACAGGACTGGGCGCACCAGGCAATCAGAAACCTCACCGCCCTCATGTGAGCGCCCGTGGGCGGGAGTTCCGGGCCGCCTCCGGGGGTGCAGCCTGAGGGCGGTGTCTTCGTCGCCATGGGGGCTGTGAGCGCCCGAGGGCGAGAGTTCCCAGACCGCTGCGCGGGGGTCCCGCCGGGGCGGTGTCTTCTTCGCCGGCGGGTGCTGTGAGCGCACGTGGGGCGAGATTCGGGGCCGCTGCGCGGGGAGTGCCCCCGGGCGGTGTCTTCCTCACCGGCGGGTGCTGTGAGCGCACGTGGGCGGGAATTCCCCGGCCGCCGCGCGGGGATCCCTCCGGGGCGGTGTCTTCTTCGGCGGCGGGTGCTGTGAGCGCACGTGGGCGAGAGTTCCCCGGCTGCCGCGCGGGGATCCCTCCGGGGCGGTGTCTTCTTCGGCGGCGGGTGCTGTGAGCGCACGTGGGCGAGAGTTCCCCGGCTGCCGCGCCGGGGTCTCTCTCTCCCCCCCGGGGCGGTGTCTTCGTCGCTCTCGGGTGCTGCGAGCGACCGAGGACGGGGAGACTCCGGGCCGCTGCGCGGGGAGCGCCCCCCGGGGCGGTGTCTTCTTCACCGGCGGGTGCTGCGAGCGACCGAGGGTGGGAGCTGCCGGGCCCAGTGCCTGGGTGCGCCCCCTGCGGGCGGTGTCTCCCCCGCCGGTGGGTGCGTCGTCGGCGCTCCCGGAACGGCGATGCCGCGCCCCGCAGCGGGGCGCGGCATCCGGGGTCGTACGGGGCGTCAGGCCAGCTCGGCCGTCAGCGTGATGGTCGTGCCGGACAGGGCCTGGCTGACCGGGCAGTTCTTCTTGGCGTCCTCGGCGGCGGCGGCGAAGCCGTCCGCGTCCAGGCCCGGCACCTCGCCGCGCACGGTGAGGTGGATGCCGGTAATGCCCTCGCCCGGCTGGAAGGTCACGTCGGCCTTGGTCTCCAGCCGGGTGGGCGGCGTGCCGGCGCCGGCCAGGGCGTGCGAGAGGGCCATGGAGAAGCAGCTGGAGTGGGCGCCGGCGATCAGCTCCTCGGGGCTGGTCCTGCCGTTCGCGTCCTGGGAGCGCGAGGCCCACGTGACCGGCTGCTGCGCGATGCCGGAGGAGTCGAACGTGACGACGCCGTTGCCCTCGAGCAGGTTGCCTTCCCAGACGGTGTGCGCGGTGCGCGTGGTGGCCACGGTGGTTCCTTTCTCGTGGGATCCCGTGACGTGAGGTCCGTAACGGGGTTTTCCGTGCCCCTATCCGATCACATCCGGGCTCGTCGCACTCCGAAGACGGGCCCACGCGCGGTGAACGCGGCACGTCGCCGGCTCGGGGGCGTCCGGCCGGGCGGGCGCGGCCGGTTCTCAGGCGGCCCGCTCGTCCTCCGTGCCGCGGGTCTCGGTGTCGGCGGGCTCGGTGTCGCCGTCCTCCGTGTCGTCGGTCAGCGGCACCTGGTGGCCGTTCAGCTCGTCCAGCCAGCGGCGCAGTACCCGGTGCACCCGCTCGGCGCCGGTCAGTTCCGCCTCGCCGGCGGCCGGTGCGGACAGCTCCAGCGGTGAGAGCAGGAACGGCTGCGACTGGGCGCCGCCGAGACCGCCGTGCAAGCCGATCTGCTCCTCGAAGGCGAGGACCTCGCCGTCGGCGGGGTCGAAGGCGGAGTTCACCATGATGTCGGCGGTGTGCGGGAAGGAGTGGGTGCGGCGGACCGCGTCGGCGGCGCCGGGCCCGAAGCGGGCCAGCGGGCCGGGCTGGTCGTCGAGCTTGGCGAGCGGGATCTCGGCGCCGTGCGGGCCCAGCACCACGCCGTCGTGCTCCTCGCTCGCCACCAGCACGAAGCCGACGCCGGGGTGGTTGGCGAGGGTGGTGAGCAGGGCGGGGTGGCGGGCGTCGATCTCCTCCTTGGTCATGCGGTGCGGCACGTCCGGGAAGGAGACCAGGCCCAGGTTGCCGGAGGCCAGCACGATCGGCTCGGAGCGGCGGGCGGGGCGCTGCTGCTCGCCCTTCTCCTCCACGGGCCGGCGCAGCGCGGCCCGGACGGCGGCCCGTGCCTCGGCGCCGCTGCGCGTGCGTTCGGCGCGGCGCGGCACGTGCAGTCCGCAGCCGGCCCGCACCAGGTCGGCGAGGGTGAGGCCGTAGCGGGAGCGGAACGTCTCGCCGGGGCTCTGCCCGTGGTCGGAGAGGACGACGACGCGGTACGGCCGGGGGGCGTGTTCGGCGACCCGCTCCAGCAGGGCGAGGCAGCGGTCGAGGCGCTGCAGCACCTTCCCGGCGTCCCGGCTGCAGGGACCGGAGTGGTGGGCGACCTCGTCGTAGGCGACGAGGTCCGCGTAGACGGCGGTGCGGCCGGCGAGCATGTCGCCCATCACCGCCGCGACGACGACGTCCCGTTCGACGACGGTGGCGAAGGCGCGGACCAGCGGATACAGGCCGCCGCGGCTCACCCGGGGGCGCTGTCCGCGGATCCGGGCGCGGACGGACTGGCCGATCTCGCGGGCCACCTCGGCGACGAACGACAGCGCGGTGCGTACGGCGTTGGCAGGGTCGGAGAAGTAGGCGAAGTAACCGGCGCGGGAACGGTTCTCCCGGCCCCGGCGGCGGGCGGCGATGGACAGCACGAGGGCCTGTTCGCCGGCGCCGCCGCTGAAGAGGTTGCCGCGGCTGGCGCCGTCCACGGTGAGCAGCCCGCCGCTGCCCGTGCGCAGGATGGCGCGGCGCTGCAACTCGGCCGCGCTCGTCGGCCGGTTGCACACCATCACCTCCCCGCGGTCCTTCTCGTACCAGCGGAACGCCGGGACGTCGAAGGTGCTGCCGTGCAGGATGCCGAGCTGGCTGGCACCGGTCTGGCTGGACCAGTCGGTGCGCCAGGGGGTGAGGCGGTGGGTCGGCGGCGGACTGTCGCCGGTGGACCGTATGCCGTCGACGTTCGGCAGGTCGTCCGCCGACTGTATGCCGTCGACGGTGCGCAGCTCGCCCGTCGGCCGTATGCCGTCCCCGTTGGACCGGTCGCCCGTCGACCGTATGCCGTCGCCGGTGGACCGTACGCCGTCGCCGGTCGACAGCCAGCGGGCGACCGTCGGCATCAGACCCTTGCGGACCGCGTCCAGGAGCACGTCGTGGCCGACGCCGTCGAGTTGGACGAAGACCAGGCCGGGCGTGCTGGGGCAGGGCGGGTCGGATCTGCGGCGGCGCGCGGCGAGGCGGTGCAGCCGGCGCCGGTAGGCCTCGTCGTCGCGTACGGCGAGGGCGGCGCCGGTGGCCGACGCCACGGCGGACATCACCGCGGCCACGATGACGGCGGTCTCGGGGGCGGCCTCGCCGTGGCCGGAGGGGTTGATGCGCAGGGCGAGCAGCAGCAGGGAGCCGTTGAGGAAGAAGACCAGCAGGCCGAGCACGAGGGCGGGCACCAGCAGCAGGAGCCTGACCAGCAGCGGCCAGACCACGGCCGACAGCACGCCGAAGGCACCTGCGCCGCACCCGGCGGTGATGGCGATGCGGGTGGCGCTGTCGCCGTCGGCGGACTGGAGCCGGAAGTCGGGGAGGACGGCGGCCAGTGCCAGCATGGTGAGGGTGGACACCGCCCATACGGCGATGCTCCGTCCGAACTGACCGGCGACCCGCCGCCACCGCACCCCTCGCACGCCTTGTCCACCTCACGTCCCGGCCCTTGTCGCCCCTGCGGCGAAACGGCCCCTCTCCGGCTTCGCCGGCCCACCTGGCCGGGATCCACCTTGTCATACCGGACACGGCACACCCGGGGCCGTACCCGGCGTGAGCGGCCGGGCGGACGGTTCGGCCGGGGTGTCAGCGGCCGTCGTAGCCGGCCGTCGGCATGGACAGCCGGCGGTGCACCCGGGCCTTCATCTGCGCGTCGTACGACGGCTCTGCCCGCCCGACGGTCTCCACCCGCACGCCGCGCCGCGCGCACTCGGCGGTGAACGCCTCCACCGAGGACAGGGCCCGTCGCAGCACGCGCATGCTGGGCGCGACGAAGACGTCCACGCCGGGCCGGACGCCGTCCCACAGGGCGCCGTGGTCGAAGCGCAGTCCGCCGACGAGGAGTTCCCGGGCGATGACGTATCCGCGTTCGGCGGCCCAGCGGGCGCACATGGCGTGCTGGCTGCGGGAGTCGACGAGGAAGGGGTCGGCCTCCAGTTCCTCCAGGGGGGCCAGGCTGGCGATGGCGATGACCCGCACCGGCGCGGATGCGGGCGTGTGGGACGTACCCCGCGTCTGTCCCATGGCGTCCCCCTCACCTCCGGGTTTCGCCGCCGACCCTACTCCTGCCCGTAGGCTTCGGGGAGTCGCGTGAAGGAGGCGAAGAGGGTGCCGGTGGAGATCACCTGGTGGGGTCACGCCACCTGCACGGTGCGGGACGGGAACATACGGGTGCTCACCGATCCCCTGTTCGCGCGCCGGCTGGCGCATCTGCGGCGGCGCCGGGGCGCCCTGCCGCCGGCCGGGGCCCGGGTGGCGGACGTGGTGCTGGTCTCGCATCTGCACGCCGACCATCTGCATCTGCCCTCGCTCGCGGAGCTGGCCCCGGGCACGCGCCTGCTCGTGCCCCGGGGCGCACCACGGGCGGTGCCGGGTCTGCGCCGGCTGCGGCAGCTGCCGTTGACCGAGGTGACGCCCGGGGACGAGGTGCGGATCGGCGAGCTGCTGGTGCGGGTGGTGCCCGCGCTGCACGACGGGCGGCGGCTGCCGGTGGGCCCGCACCGCTCCCCCGCGCTCGGCTTCGTCATGGAGGGCGAGGCGCGGACGTATTTCGCCGGGGACACCGGGCTGTTCGACGCGATGGCGGAGCGGGTCGGGCCGGTGGACGTGGCGTTGCTGCCGGTGGGCGGCTGGGGGCCGTATCTCGGCGCGGGGCATCTGGACGCGGGGCGGGCGGCGCGGGCGCTGGCGCGGCTGGCGCCGCGGGCGGCGGTGCCGGTGCACTACGGGACGTACTGGCCGATCGGGATGGACGCGGTACGGCCGCACGAGTTCCATGCGCCGGGCGACGAGTTCGTGCGGCTGGCGGCGATGGCGGCGCCCGGGGTGGCGGTGCACAAGCTGGGGCACGGTCAGAGCGTGCGGCTGGAGGTCGCGCGGTGACCTGGCTCGCCGAAGCGTCGAGAGCGGCGACGACCGAGTCCACGCGGCAGGCGGTGGGCTATCCGTCGCTGTTCCTGCTGGTGCTGATCGGCGCGCTGGTGCCGGTGGTGCCGACCGGCGCGCTGGTGAGTTCGGCGGCGGTGGTGGCGTTCCATCAGACGGCGCCCCTTTCGCTGGTGCTGGTGTTCGTGACGGCGTCGCTGGCGGCGTTCCTGGGGGATGCGGCGCTGTACTGGCTGGGGCGGCGCGGCATGCGGTCCCGCAACGGCTCGCGGTGGCTGGAGGCGATACGGTCCCGGGCGCCGGAGGAACGGCTCGCGCAGGCGCGGGGGAAGCTGGCCGAGCACGGGGTCGCGGTGCTCGTGCTGTCCCGGCTGGTGCCGGCCGGCCGTATACCGGTCATGCTGGCCTGCCTGATGGCGGATTGGCCGCTCAGGAGGTTTTCGCGCGGCAACCTGCCCGCGTGTCTGGCCTGGGCGGCCACGTATCAGGTCATCGGGGTGCTGGGCGGGTCGTTGTTCAGGGAGCCGTGGGAGGGGGTCGTGGTGGCGGTGGCGCTGACCGTTCTGGTCAGCGCGATGCCGGGTGTGGTGCGGCGGTTTCGGTAGCAGGCGCCTCAGCCCGACGCCTCCAGCACCCGTGACGCACCGACCGGCAGGTCCCACAGGTCCTCCCGCTCCAGCCCCGCCTTCTCCCAAGCGGCCCGGACCCTGGTGAGCGGTTCCAGGACGGGTTCCGCCGAGAGGATGAAGGTGCCCCAGTGCATGGGGGCCATGCGGCGGGCGCCGAGGTCGAGGGTGGCCTGGACGGCCTCCTCAGGGTCGCAGTGGACGTCGCTGAGCCACCAGCGGGGGTCGTAGGCGCCGATGGGCATGAGGGCGACGTCGATGCCGGGATAGCGGCGGCCGATCCGGGAGAACCAGTGGCCGTAGCCGGTGTCGCCCGCGAAGTAGAGGCGCTGTCCGTCGGCGTCGGTGAGGACCCAGCCGCCCCACAGGCTGTGGCAGGTGTCGGTGAGGGTGCGCTTGGACCAGTGGTGGGCGGGCACGAAGTCGAAGCGGACGCCGGACAGTTCGGCGCCCTCCCACCAGTCCAGCTCGGTGACGCAGGTGAAGCGGCGGCGGCGGAACCAGCGGCCGAGGCCGGCCGGCACGAACACCGGGGTGTCGCGCGGGAGTTGACGCAGGGTGGGCGCGTCGAGGTGGTCGTAGTGGTTGTGGCTGATGACGACGGCGTCGATGCGGGGCAGGGAGGACCAGGGCACGCCCACGGGGGTGATGCGGGCCGGGGTGCCGAGGATGCGGCGGGACCAGACCGGGTCGGTGAGGACGGTGAGGCCGCCGATCCGCACGACCCAGCTGGCGTGTCCGGCCCAGGTGACGGCGAGGGTGCGGGCGTCGACGCGGGGCAGCGGGGCGGGTGCGCACGGGAGCCGGGGGATGTCGGCCAGGCCCGCCGCGCCGGGGCGTACGGCGCCCTCGCGGGCGAAGCGGGCGAGGGCCTTGAGACCGGGCAGGGGGGCGGTGAGCCGGTCGTGGAAGGTGCGCGGCCAGACGCGGTGTTCGCCGAGCGGGCGGGGCTCGGCCAGCGGGGGGAAAGGGGGCGCCAGCGGCTCCTGGGCGATGGCGCCGCGGCTGGGCGCGGCGGTCGCGGTCGTCGCGGCCGGTGCGGCTGTCGCGGTGGCGGTGGCAGTGGTCGTGGCGCTCACCGGAGTGGGCTCGCTCGCCGCAGTCGTGGGGGGCGCAGAAGTCGTGGTGCTGGTGGGGGTCGTCGGGGCCGGTGCGGGCTCGTGCGTCTCGGGCTCATGCGTCTGCTGCGTCATCGAGGAGGCTCCCATCGCTGAGCGTCGTCGCGGAGATCGTCGAGGACCGACGTCAAGGAGATCAACGCGCGTTGCACGTGTGGCAGTTCCAACGGCGCGGGTGAGGTGAGGCATTCCATGCGTTCGTCGTCCGTGCTTCCCAGCAGGGGGCCCGTGGCGAGGCGTACGCGCAGCGCCCCGAGGTCGTCGCCGAAGCGGTGGCCGCCGGGCGCGGGCATGCCGAGGCGGGCGGTGAGGAGCTCCTCCAGTTCCTGGGCGTCGCCGATGCCGTGCCCGGCGAGGGGTTCGCGCCAGGGCCCGAGGTCGGCGTACAGATGGCGGCCGGCCTGCGGCGGGCGGGCGAGCGCCCCGGCGGCGACGACGGCGGCGTGCGCGGCGGCGGCCACGCGCGCGTGCAGGCGTACGGCGGCCTCGCGGCGCTCGGTGACGGGCGGGGGTTCGTCGAGGGCGTAGCCGGCCGCGGCGGCGACGGGTGCGGCGATGCGGGCGCCGAGGGCGGTGAGGATGTCGAGCACGCGCGCGTGGAGGTGCCGTCCGGGCTCGGCGGCCGGGAAGCGGGCCACGGCGGCGGGCCAGCCGGGCGGGAGCAGGGAGCCGGCGAGGTCGGTGACGACGGTGACCCGGTCGGGCGCCATCTCGGCGGGGCTGAGCAGGACGGTGTCATGGGGATGGTGCAGGGTGTCGCGCCAGGTCTCGTCGCTGACCAGGTGCAGGCCTTCGTCCGTGGCGGCCTCGACGGTCTCGTGGAGCAGTTCGGGCGGGGCCACGGTGGCGGTGGGGTCGTCGGCGACGGACAGCACGAGCAGCCGGGGGTCGCCGCCCTCCGCGCGGACCCGGCGGACGGTCTCCAGCAGGGCGTAGGGGTCGGGGGCGCCGCCGCTCTCGGCGGGGGTGGGCACGTGGTAGGCGGGCCGGCCGAGGACCCGGGCGTACGGCGCCCACCAGGCGGCGCAGGGGCGCGGTACGAGGACGTCGCCGCCGTCCGAGGCGAGCGCGGCGGTGAGGGCCAGCAGCAGCGCGGGGGCGCCGGGTCCCGCGGCCACCTGGTCGGGGACGGTGGGCAGTCCGCGCCGGGTCCAGTAGCCGCAGGCCGCTTCGAGGAGAGCGGGGGCGCCGCCGACCGGCTGGGCGTCGGTGCGGCTCGCGGCCGCGGCGAGTACGGCGGTGAGTTCGGGCAGGACCGGGAGGCCGTCGCCGGGGAGGGGCGGGCCGTAGCGGACGGGGCCGTGGCCCTCGGGGTCCGTCCGCCGCATGTCCGCCTCCGCGCGGTCCTGGTGCCGTGTGCGCCGGCCGGGGCCGGGCGGCCGGGCCGGGCTGTGTCCTGGTGTGCTGCTGTGTGCGACAGGGGGGTGGATGGGGTTCTGGGGCTCCTCGGCGTCGGTGGTGGGCTGTGCAGCCGGTCGGTGTGATGGGCCTGCTGGTGCCCTCGGGAGGGTGTGTACCCGCCGGGCGGCACTCCAAGGGGGTGACTGGCGTTGTCCGGGTCACACGTGCGCTGACCGGCCCACGGCGGCGCGCCAGCGGCCGTACAGCCGGTAGCCGGCCCCGCCGCAGGCCGCGGCGATCAGCGTGGCGCCGGCGGCGAGGGCCGGGACCGAGTCGGTGAAGCTGCCGCCGGTACCGGCCTCGACCCCGTGCTGCACGGTGGGCGGCTCGGCGTCGCCGTCGCACCGGCCGGGCTCACGGCACGGCGACCGGTCGGCGCACTGCTCCCCCGGCCGGCAGGCGCCGACGCCGTCGTGGCCCGGGGTGAAGCCGTCACGCGTCGGTGCGACGCCGTCGTGGCTGGGGGTGATGCCCTGCTGGGACGGGGGGTAGGCGTCTCGGCTGGGTGCGAGCCCCGGAGAGGACGGAGCGACCTGAGGGGGCTGAGCGGCCTGAGGGGGCTGAGCGGGCTGAGCGGGCTGAGCGGGCTGAGCGGGCTGAGCGGGCTGAGCGGGCTGAGCGGGCTGGGTGACGCCATAACCGCCGCTCGGAGCGGCACCCGGCGTCCAGCCCTCGCGGGTGGGCGTGACCCCTTGGAGGCTCGGGGCGCCCTCACCACGGCTCGGGAGGGCGGGGTCGTAGCTCGGTGCGGCGGCGTCGGGGAACGCGGCCGGACCGCCGGCGGACGCGCACTGCTGCGGTGCGGTGCACGCGCCGGGGGCGCCCTCCGGGACGGCGGTCTGCGCCGCGGGCGGGGCGCCGGGATCGATGTCGGCGGCTGCGGCGGGCCCCGCCACGGCGAGCACGGCACCGGCGGCGAAGGCGGCGGACAGGGCACGGGCGGTGCGGCGGCGCATGGGAAGGGCTCCTCGGCAGGCACGGCGGTCGATGGTGGTGGGCGGGCGGTACGCCGGACGCCGGTACGGCGGCACGTCGGGCACCACCGCCGGTGGGACGGGGACGGCGGTGCGCGGGCACTGCCGGGCAGGCGTCGCGGGTACGGGGCACGGGCGTGCCCTCGCTGCCATCACAGCCCGCGCGGCGGCGGGGCGCGCGCGGCCGGACCCCATTCGCGGGACGGGGACGCCCAGCCGGGTGACACACACAGCCCGCCGGTTTCGGCCCGGAGTCCCCACCGCCGACCTCGCCTTACCCCACCGGCACACCCCGCTGCCCCCGGCTGCACCCCTTCGGGGAGGTTTTCCGTCTCCCGTGCAGGTGACTCGGTGTGTGCTGACCGGATCGTCCGCTCGCACCCCACCGGGGAGGTCCCTTTCATGAGCACCAAGGTCTCCGACCACATCCTGGAGCGCTTGCGCGCCTGGGGCGTGGAACAGGTCTTCGGGTATCCGGGCGACGGCATCAACGGGCTGCTCGCCGCATGGGGCCGCGCCGAGGACCGGCCGCGGTTCATCCAGTCGCGGCACGAGGAGATGTCCGCGTTCGAGGCCGTCGGGTACGCGAAGTTCAGCGGCCGTATCGGGGTGTGCGCGGCGACCTCGGGACCGGGCGCCATCCATCTGCTCAACGGCCTGTACGACGCCAAGCTCGACCATGTGCCGGTGCTGGCGATCGTCGGCCAGACCAACCGGACCGCGATGGGCGGCTCCTACCAGCAGGAAGTCGACCTGCACACCCTGTACAAGGACGTCGCCTCGGACTTCGTGGAGACGGTGACGGTGCCCGAGCAGCTGCCGAACGTGCTGGACCGGGCGATCCGCACCGCCTACGCCCGGCGCTGCCCCACCGCGCTCATCATCCCCGCCGACGTGCAGGAGCTGGACTACTCGCCGCCCACCCACGAGTTCAAGATGGTGCCCTCCAGCATGGGCATGAGCGAGTACACCATGACCCCGTCGGACGAGGCGCTGCGCCGGGCGGCGGACGTGCTCAACGAGGGCGACAAGGTGGCGATCCTGGTCGGCCAGGGTGCGTCCGGCGCGGTCGCCGAGGTGCAGGAGATCGCCGAACTGCTCGGCGCGGGCGTCGCGAAGGCGCTGCTCGGCAAGGATGTGCTGAGCGACGAACTGCCGTACGTCACCGGGCCGATCGGGCTGCTGGGCAGCCGGCCGTCGTACGAGCTGATGCGGGACTGCGACACCCTGCTGACGATCGGGTCGTCGTTCCCGTACACCCAGTTCATGCCGGACTTCGGCAAGGCGCGCGGGGTGCAGATCGACATCGACCCGCACATGATCGGCATGCGTTTCCCGTACGAGGTGAACCTGGTCGGCGACGCGAAGGCGACGCTGCGGCGGCTGATCCCGATGCTGAAGAGCGACCGGGGCGGGCGCGAGTGGCACGACACGGTGTGCGCGAACGTCAAGCGCTGGCACGAGACGATGGAGCGGCGGGCCCATCTGTCCGCCGACCCCATCAACCCCGAGTACGTGGCGCGGGCGCTGGATCCGCTGCTGCCGGACAACGCGATCCTGACGTCCGACTCCGGGTCGGTCGCCAACTGGTACGCGCGGCACATCACGATGCGGCCGGGCATGCGCGGTTCGCTGTCGGGCACGCTGGCGACGATGGGGCCCGGTGTGCCGTACGCGATCGGCGCGAAGTTCGCGCATCCGGACCGGCCGGTGTTCGCGCTGGTCGGCGACGGGGCGATGCAGATGAACGGCCTGGCGGAGATGATCACGGCGGCGAAGTACAAGGACCGCTGGTCGGATCCGCGGCTGGTGGTGGCGGTCTGGAACAACCAGGACCTGAACCAGGTGACGTGGGAGATGCGGGCGATGGAGGGCGCGCCGTCGTTCCTGCCGTCGCAGGAGATCCCGGACGTGCAGTACGCGGCGTTCGCCCGTTCGCTCGGTCTCACCGGCATCCGGGTGGAGAAGCCGGAGGGCGTGGAGGCGGGCTGGCGCGCGGCGCTGGAGGCCGACGGGCCGTGCGTGATCGAGTTCCTCACCGACCCCTCCGTGCCGCCGATCCCGCCGCACGCCACCTGGGAGCAGATGGAGGCGACGGCCTCGTCGATCCTGAAGGGCGACGCCGAACGCAAGTCGATGATCAAACAGGGGCTGAAGGCGAAGGTGCAGGAGTTCCTGCCCGGCAAGGACAAGAGCTAACGCCCTGGAGGAAGACATGCAGCGAGGCAGTGACCGGCTCAACGTCCACCGGGACGACGAGATGAAGCACGAGCTGAAGGGACTGCTCAGGTCCGGGCATCCGACCCGGGTCGAGGAGTGGCACGACCCCGAACCGGCCGCGGACGACGACCCCGAGGTGTGGAGCGGACCCGTGGGCGGCCTGGGCGCGCCGGCGTCGCTGGAGCGGGTGCGCTCCGAGCTGGCGCGGACCCTGAGTCGGGGATCCTTCCCGGCGACCGCGCGGGACGTGGCCCGGATGCTCCGCCGGCAGAACGCGCCCGGCACGCTGGTCGACGCGGTGGCCCGGCTGCCGCAGTCGGCGCGGTACGAGAACGTCCAGCAGCTCGCCGAGGCGCTGGTGGGGGGCGCATGAGGCGGGGCCAGGCGGCCGAGATCGCACAGGGCGCCGCTGTCGACGCCGACGTGGCGACCACCAGGTTCCTGCTGTACGGGCTGCTGCCCGGCTGGTTCGCGCCGGGGCTCGCCGACTGGGCGATGCACCGGCGCACCCGCATCGAGGAGACGGTGGGGACGAAGGAGTCCGTCATCCACGCGCTGATGATGGCCGAGGTCGGGGTGCCGATCATGCTGACCCTGCGTTACCGGGTCAATCCCCGGCTGCTGAGCCTGCTGCTGGCGGGTGCGCTGGTGCACGAGGCGACGGCGTTGTGGGACGTGCGGACGGCCGTCGACAGCGACCGGGAGGTCAGGCCGGCCGAGCAGCACATCCACAGCTTTCTGGAGTCGCTGCCGTTCGGTGCGCTCGCCTCGCTGATGTGCCTGCACGCCGACCAGGTGCGCTCGCTGGTGCGCGGCGGTGAGGGCGATCCGGACGCCTGGCGGCTGCTGCCGCGCCGGCGTCCGCTGTCACCGGGCTATCTGGCGGGCATCGGCCTGGCGGTCGGCCTGTGCGTGGTGCTGCCGTACGGCGAGGAGCTGCTGCGGTGCCGGCGGGCCGCACGGGAACGGAAGGGAGATCGGAAGTCATGCGTATCGCGTTTTTGGCGGCACCGGAGGGTGTCGAGCAGGTAGAGCTGACCGAGCCGTGGAAGGCGGCCTCGGACGCCGGGCACGAGCCGGTGCTGGTGTCGACGAAGCCAGGGGAGATCCAGGCCTTCGACCATCTCGACAAGGGGGACACGTTCCCGGTGGACGAGGTGGTGGGCGAGGCCTCGGCCTCGTCGTTCGGCGCTCTGGTGCTGCCCGGCGGGGTGGCCAATCCGGACTTCCTGCGCATGGACGACAAGGCCGTGGCGTTCGTGAAGGAGTTCTTCGAGGGCGGCCGTCCGGTCGCGGCGATCTGTCACGCGCCGTGGACGCTGGTGGAGGCGGACGTCGTACGGGGCCGGGTGCTGACCTCGTGGCCGAGCCTGCGGACGGACATCCGCAACGCGGGCGGCACCTGGGTGGACGAGCAGGTGAAGATCTGCGACCACGGCCCCAACGTTCTGGTGACGAGCCGCAAGCCGGACGATCTGAAGGCGTTCTGCGACGCGTTCGTGCACGTGTTCGCCGGGGATCCCGGCTGAACCGCCGTATCTGGAAGAGGCCGTATCTGGAGGAGAAGGGGCCGGCTCGCACGGGCCGGCCCCTTCTTCATGCGCAGGTCGTCCTGGTTGCGCCTCAGGTGCCGGAGGCCTCCGGAGTCGCCTCCTCGCCGCACCGCCGGTCCCGGGCGCCCTCCCGGGTGCGGGCCGCGCTCACCAGGCGGCGCGGGTTGCGGCGCAGATACTCGCCCTCCAGCTGCGCCATGCGCTCGTTGTGGGTCCGCAGCGCGTCGTTCGAGCCGTACAGGAGGGTGTCGTGGCGCGTGCGGTGGATCGTCTCCAGCTCCTTCATGAGCTGCTGGTCGTCCAGCCGGCTGGGGTCGACTCCGGTCATTGGTACCCCGCTCGTCGTGTCCGTGTCCGTGGGTCCCGGTCCGGGTACCCGCCCGGCAGGCAAGGCACTGCCCCCGAGCGGTTTCCGGGAGGAATCCATGGAGCTGGCGTTCCTGAATCCACTGTACGAACATCCGGGGTCCTGGGCCTCCGCATACGTCGACACCTCCTTGCACACGGAGGACCAGCAGCAACGGCGTCATCTGAACGCGGAAGCGGTCACCCGGGAGCTGGCCCGGCAGGGTGCGGACGAGCCCACGTGCCGGGCGGTGCACGACGCCCTGGAGGCGCTGCAGCGCTCGCCGGAGCCGTACGGCCGGGCGGTGTTCGCCCGGGACGGCGAGGTGGTCCTGGAGGTGCCGCTGACGCGGGGCCCGCAGGACGCCGAGGCGTACTGGGGCCCCCTGCCGCGGGTGACACCCCTGCTGGACCTGGCCGGCGAGGACCCGCTGTCGCTGGTGGCCTACATCGACCGGACCGGGGCCCGCATCGAGCTGCGCAGCGCGCTGCTGCACGAGGAGGCCGGGCAGGTGACGGGCCGGCAGTGGCCGATGCACCGGTCGAAGGCCTCGGACTGGTCCGAGCGGCACTTCCAGCTGAAGGTGGAGGACACCTGGGAGCACAACGCGGGCGAAGTCGCCAAGGCGCTGGCCTCGTGCCAGGAGGAGACCGGCGCCGACCTGCTGATCCTGTGCGGGGACGACCGCGAGCGCAGGTCGGTGCACGAGCAGCTGCCGAAGGCGCTGCAGGACCGCGTGATGGAGACCTCGCGCGGCAAGGACAGCAACCTGCTGCCGCAGGAGGTGGAGGAGATTCGCGCCGAGCACGTACGGCAGCGGGTCCTGGCCGAGGTGGAGCGGTTCCGGGCGGCGCGGACGCCGGACGAGGAGCAGCGGGCCGCGGCCGTGGACGGGCTGCCGCGGCTGATCGAGGCGGCGCGCGAGCACCGGCTGGCCGAGCTGCTGATCCGCCCGGACGCGCCCGACACGCGCCGCGAGGTGTGGATCGGTGAGGACCCCGACCAGCTGGCGGCCCGCCGGGAGGAGCTGAAGGCCATCGGCGAGCGCAAGGCGTGGCAGGCCCGCGCCGACGACGCCCTGGTCCGCGCCGCGGTGGTGACGGACGCACCGGTCCTGTCGCTGACCCCGGCAGGGGAGGACACCGGCGACGAACTCGCGGGCGGCCTGGCGGCACTGCTGCGCTGGAAGTGATCTACGTCCGCCCCGGTGAACCGGACGGGACGGAGCGCGGTCGCACCGGCCCCGGCCCTGGTGGGGTCAGCGTGCCCGGTCGACCCTGCGCTCGTCCCAGACCGGTTCCGGCGTCTCACGCACACGCCCGTCGGCGCCGAAAACGAGGTAGCGGTCGAAGGAGCGGGCGAACCAGCGGTCGTGGGTGACCGCGACCACCGTGCCCTCGAAGGCCTCGAGGCCCTCCTGCAGGGCCTCGGCGGACTCCAGGTCGAGGTTGTCGGTCGGCTCGTCCAGCAGCAGCGCCGTCGCGCCGGCCAGTTCCAGCAGCAGGATCTGGAACCGGGCCTGCTGGCCGCCGGAGAGCCGGTCGAAGGTCTGCTCGGCCTGCCCGGTCAGCTCGTAGCGGCGCAGCCGTGACATGGCGGCGCCGCGGTCCTGGGCGTGCTCCTTCCACAGGATGTCGAGCAGGGTGCGGCCGTGCAGTTCGGGGTGCGCGTGGGTCTGCGCGAAGTGGCCCGGTACGACGCGTGCGCCCAGCTTCCACCGGCCCGTGTGCGCGACGTCCTCGCCGGCCAGCAGCCGCAGGAAGTGGGACTTGCCGGAGCCGTTGGAGCCGAGGACCGCGACCCGTTCGCCGTAGAAGACCTCCAGGTCGAAGGGGCGCATCAGGCCGGTCAGTTCGAGTCCCTCGCAGGTGACGGCCCGTACGCCGGTGCGGCCGCCCTTCAGGCGCATGGTGATGTCCTGCTCGCGGGGCGGCTCCGGCGGCGGGCCGGCCTCCTCGAACTTGCGCAGCCGGGTCTGGGCGGCGGCGTACCGGGAGGCCATCTCGTGGCTGACGGCGGCGGCCTGCCGCAGGTTCAGGACCAGCTTCTTCAGCTGGGCGTGCTTCTCGTCCCAGCGGCGGCGCAACTCCTCGAAGCGGGCGAAGCGTTCCCGGCGGGCCTGGTGGTAGGTGGCGAAGCCGCCGCCGTGCACCCAGGCGTCGGCGCCGGCCGGGCCGGGCTCCACGGAGACGATCCTCTCGGCGGCGCGGGCGAGGAGCTCGCGGTCGTGGGAGACGAACAGGACGGTCTTGCGGGTCTGTCCGAGCTGCTCCTCCAGCCACCGCTTGCCGGGTACGTCGAGGTAGTTGTCCGGCTCGTCGAGCAGCAGCACCTCGTCGGTGCCGCGCAGCAGCGCCTCCAGCACGAGGCGTTTCTGCTCGCCGCCGGAGAGCGTGCGCACCTGGCGCCACTGGGCCTTGTCGTACGGCACGCCGAGCGCGGCCGTGGTGCACATGTCCCACAGGGTCTCGGCCTCGTAGCCGCGCGCCTCGGCCCAGTCGGCGAGGGCCTGCGCGTACGCCAGCTGGGCGGCCTCGTCGTCGACGGTCATGATGGCGTGCTCGGCCTGGTCGACGGCCTTCGCCGCCTGGCGGATGCGGGGCGGGGCGACGGACACGAGCAGGTCACGTACGGTCGTCTCGTCCCGTACGGAGCCCACGAACTGACGCATGACGCCGAGGCCGCCGCTGACGGTGACGGTGCCGGCGTGCGGTTTCAGCTCACCGGAGAGCAGCCGCAGCAGGGTCGTCTTCCCCGCGCCGTTCGGCCCCACCAGTGCGACGGTGGAGCCTTCTCCCACCCGGAAGGACACATCCCCGAGCAGGGTCCTCCCGTCGGGGAGGTGGTACTCGAGGTGCGCGGCTTCCAGATGTCCCATGGGCAGGGATTCTCCGGGGCGGCACGGGTGCCGGGCAAACGCTTATCGGTCGGCCCGGCGGGAGCCCTCCCGCGCTGCCCCGCCCTTCCACCGGCTCCCCCGCACTACCCCGCCGTGTCCACCGGCTCCCCCGTCGGCCCCGCCTCTCCGGCGGGCTGGACGGTGGCGCCCTCCCAGGACAGGGCCTTCCAGCCGTCACAGGGAGAGCCGTCCAGGACGACGACGCCGGTGTTGCTCAGCGGGTGGGCGGCGGCGAAGGCGACGTCGACGTTGGCGGCGCGGGCGGCGGTCCACATGCGGATCGCGGCGCCGTGGCTGACCATCGCGACGGTGCGGGCGCCGCTCGCCGCGGCCTCGGCCATCACGGCGTCGTACCGGGCCAGGGCCTCCTCGCCGCTCTCCCCGCCGGGGATGCGCGCCGCGGTGTCGCCGGCCGCCCACGCGAAGATCGTGCGCATGTAGATCCGGCCTTCGGGCGACTCGCCGGGCAGCATCTCCAGGTCGCCGGCGGACACCTCGCGGATGCCGTCGCGGACGATCACCTCCAGGCCCCGCTCGGCGGCCAGCGGGGCGGCGGTGAGCCGGGCGCGCAGCAGGGTGGAGGCGTACAGGGCCTCGATGTCCTCGCCGGCGAGCGCCTTCGGCAGGGCGGCGGCCTGCGCCTCGCCGAGCGGCGTCAGCGCCGGTCCCGGCACGGTGGTGTCCAGCAGGTGGCCGATGTTGGACGGGGTCTCGCCGTGGCGGACGAGGAGCAGGCGCATGCGCGGGGACTCCTTACGGCGCCGGTCGGTCGCCCGGCAGGGCCGGGCACGGGCCCGGCGCGGGCAGGCACAAGGAACGGGCACTTCAGGGTAACCGCACCCCATGAGCCCAGATGTGGACCTGACCGCGCGCATGACGAACCGCAGCCCGCTGTGCCGGCTGCTGGAGCTGGACGGCCGGCTGTTCGAGGCGGCGGCCGCCTGGCACTGGCCCGGCGCCGAACGGGTGCTGCCCCGCCTGAGCCGGGGGGCGAACCACGGGGTGTTGTGGTTCGCGACGGCGGCGGCGATGGCCGCGATCCGCACCCCGCGGGCCCGCCGTGCCGCCGTCCGCGGCCTGGCCTCGCTCGGCGTGGCCTCGCTGGCCATCAACACGGCCGGCAAGCGCTCGGTGCGCCGGGCGCGGCCGGTGCTGGACCCGGTACCGCTGGTGCGGCAGCTGAAGCGGCAGCCGATCACCACGTCCTTCCCGTCGGGGCACGCGGCGTCGGCGGCGGCGTTCGCGACCGGGGTGGCCCTGGAGTCCCCGGCGTGGGGGGCGGCGGTGGCGCCGGTGGCGTTCTCGGTGGCGGCCTCCCGGGTGTACACGGGGGTGCACTTCCCGAGCGACGTGCTGGCGGGGGCGGCCCTCGGCGCGGGCGCGGCCTTCCTGGTACGGCGGCTGGTGCCGACCCGTGCGCCGGTGCGGCACGGGGTCCGGTCGCGGGCCGAGGTGCCCGCGCTGCCGGAGGGCGAGGGTCTGGTGATGGTCGTCAACCGGGCCTCGGGGACGGCGGACCGGGTGCGCGCGCTCGGTGACGCGCTGCCGCGGTCGGAGATCGTGGAGTGCGCGCCGGACGACGTCGGCGACGCGCTGGCGAAGGCGGCGGCCCGGGCGCGGGTGCTGGGCGTGTGCGGGGGCGACGGCACGGTGAACGCGGCCGCGCGGATCGCGCTGCGGCACGGCCTGCCGCTCGCGGTGCTGCCCGGCGGCACCCTCAACCACTTCGCCCTCGACCTGGGTGTGGAGGACGAGCGCGACCTGGCCCGTGCGGTCCGGCACGGCGAGGCGGTGCGGGTGGACGCGGTCCGGTATGCCACCGGCGACGGCGAGGGCGTGTGCCTGAACACGCTGAGCCTGGGCGTCTACCCGGAGCTGGTGCGGGTGCGCACCCGCTGGTCGCGCCGGATCGGCGGCTGGCCGGCCGGGCTGCTGGCCGCGCTGCGGGTGCTGCGCGCGGACCGGCATCCGCTCGAGGTGGAGCTGGACGGTGAACGGCGGCCGCTGTGGCTGCTGTTCGTGGGCAACGGCGTCTACCACCGGATGGGTCTCGCGCCCGGCCGCCGTACCGATCTCGCGGACGGGCTGCTGGACGTGCGGGTGGTGCACGGCGGCCGGCGGCCCGCGCTGCGGCTGCTGGCGGCGGCCGCGGCGGGCCCGCTGACCGGTTCCGCCGGGCACGCGGCGGTGCAGGTGAAACGGCTGCGGCTGACCGGTCTCGCACCGGGCACCCCGCTGGCGTACGACGGCGAGGTGACGGCCGTGTCGGGCGAGGTCACCGTGGAGAAGCTGCCGGAGGCGCTGACCGTCTACCGCCCGCTCACCACCATGTCCTGACGTAGCGTCAGGACATTGGCTGACGAGACGTCAGTCCAGCATGCAAAACGCCAGTCTCATTATTCGGCATGCGCGCGTACCGTTGGGCGTACCAGCGGTGACGAGGGTGAAGGGGACCAGCCATGCCGAAAGCGCAGGAGACCGCCGTCTACACGCACGGGCACCACGAGTCGGTGCTGCGGTCGCACGTCTGGCGGACCGCGGAGAACTCCGCGGCCTATCTGCTGGGCGTCCTCAAGCCCCACATGAGGATCCTGGACATCGGGTGCGGCCCCGGCACCATCACGGCCGACCTGGCGGAACGGGTCCCGGACGGCCATGTCACCGGGGTCGACCACGCGCCGGACGTCCTGGAGCGGGCCCGGGCCACCGCCGCCGGGCGGGGCCTGACGAACGTGGACTTCGCGGTCGCCGACGTGCACGCCCTGGACTACCCGGACGACACCTTCTGCGTGGTCCACGCCCACCAGGTGCTGCAGCACGTCGGCGACCCGGTGCAGGCGCTGCGCGAGATGCACCGCGTGACGAAGCCCGGCGGCTTCATCGCGGTACGCGACGGGGACTACGCGGCGATGACCTGGTACCCCGCGCTGCCGGGCCTGGACGCCTGGCTGGACCTGTACGAGCGGGTGGCCCGCGGCAACGGCGGCGAGCCGGACGCCGGGCGCCGGCTGAAGGCGTGGGCGCTGGCCGCCGGGCTGACGGACGTCACCGCCACCTCCAGCACCTGGACCTTCGCCACGCCCGAGGAGCGGGCCTGGTGGAGCGGCCTGTGGGCGGACCGCACCCTGGCCTCGGCCTACGCCGGACGGGCCGTCGGGGGCGGGCACGCCACCGCCGAACAGCTGGCGGCCGTGTCCGAGGCCTGGCGGGAGTGGGGCCGGCGGGAGGACGCCTGGTTCGCGGTGCTGCACGGGGAGATTCTGTGCCGTAAAGCCGTCTGATCCTGGGAAACAGTGCGCCGGAAGGAAGCCTGATCCGCGGAATTCGGGAAACACGGATCGCAGGAGGTTCACACTATGGTTCCCATTCTTCTGGTACTGCTTCTGGCGCTCATTCTTTTCGGCGTCGGATTCGCTGTAAAGGTTCTCTGGTGGGTCGCCCTGGCAGTGCTGGTGATCTGGCTGCTGGGCTTCCTGGTCCGCAGCACCACCGCGGCGGGCGGCAGGGGCCGCTGGTATCGGTGGTGAGTGAGCGGCCGTGAGTTAGTCGCGGGGAAGCAGCGGTCCGAGCGGCCCGAGGTCCAGATTCAGGTCCTCGGGCCGCAGTCCGTAACGCTCGCGCAGTTCCGCCATGCGCTCGGCCAGGAGCATCAGGGTGAGCCCGATCCGCTCCTCCTGGTCCTCGGTCAGCTCACCGGTGTCGACGCGGCGCAGGGCCTGGCGTTCCATCAGCTGCCGCAGCAGTTCCACCACCGTGAGCACCAGTTTCACCAGTTCGCGCTCGACGGACTCGGGGTCCAGGTCGAGCCGGTTGCGCGGGGTCACATGCCCTCCTCGTGGCGGCCGGCGGGGAGCTCGAAGGGCGAGGGGACGGATGCGTTCACCGAGCTGATCAGCGCGTTCAGATCGATCCGGACCAGGTCGACGTCCGCGATCCGCAGGGTGATGTCGCCGGTGATGACGACGCCCCCCGCGAGCAGCCGGTCCAGAAGGTCGACGAGTGCGATCTCGCGCCGTTCGACGACGGTCACGGCGCCGCCTCCCCCACGAACGAATAAGCGGCCCAGGGACCGGTGAGTTCCACCCGGATTCCGGGTTCCTCGTCCTTGGTGCGGTCCACCAGTTCCACGAATTCCTCGCACTCCTTACGGGGCACCAGATAGGCGGCGTTGAGGATGTTCCGGCCGGGCTGCGTGGCCAGCGCGGAATTCTGCGGGGCGTGCAGCCGGGAGTCCTCGGCGTGCCGGGAGAGGCGTTCGTGCAGCGAGTGGGCGAAGGCCTCGGCCCGCTGCCACCGGTCCTCCTGCGCCCGGGTGCTCTCGCGGCGCCGGCGCAGATAGTCCCGGCCGCTCGCCGGCCGCGCGGCGGCCTCGGGGGCGGGCTCGGCCGGCTCGGCGGCCTCGGTCTCCACGTACAGCTTGACCCCCCACTCCACCCGGCCCTCCAGCCGGTCCAGTGTGCGCCGGAAGTCGTCCTCACGGGTCTCGATCATGGTGCGCACCCCGCTGCAGTCCCGGAACACGGTCCCGAGCCGGAGCGGCAGCGGTGTGGTGACCGTGGTGAGCGCGTCGATCACCCCCTGGTGCGCGCGGGCGGTGGCGGACAGCCAGTCCAGATCCTCCAGGTGGGCCTTGAGGGCCTCCTCGCCGAAGTCGGCCTCCGGGACCTGGCTGAGCACCGCGACCAGCCCATGGTGGTGCAGCAGCGCCGGAGGCGCACCTGCGACGCCGGTGAGCTGGGACTGCAGGGGGGTCTCGAAGGGGCGGCAGACGGCGTAGACGTAGCGCAGCCCGGTCATGGTGCCTCCTTCGGCGTGCGGCCCCGCTCCAGCTCCTCCAGCCGCGCCAGCCGCTCTCTCAGCTCGGCGTTCTCCCGGGTCAGCTCGTCGCGACGGGCCCCGGAGGAGAGCGCCGGGTCGCTCTCCCACCAGTCGATACCCATCTCCTTGGCCTTGTCCACCGAAGCGACGATCAGCCGCAGCTTGATGGTGAGGAGTTCGATGTCGAGCAGGTTGATCCGGATGTCGCCCGCGATGACGATGCCCTTGTCGAGCACCCGTTCGAGGATGTCGGCGAGATTGGCCCCCGAGCCCTGCCCATAGGGCTCGGGGAACCGGCCCGGCGCCGCCCGGCTCGGTGTCGTCATCGACGGCTCCCGCGCTCGGCGTACTCGGGCTCTTCCTCCTCGTAGTCCTCTTCCTCCTCGTCCTCAGAGGGCTCCCCGGCCTCGTCCGCGTACTCACCGGACTCGTCGGACTCCTCCTCGGCGCCCTCCTCGCCGCCTTCCTCCTCGTCCTCGTCCTCGTATTCGTCCTCGTACGCGCCCTGGTCCTCGTCCTCGCCCTCGTAGCCGGTGTCCTCGGTCTCTTCGCCCTCTTCGCCCTCTTCTTCCTCGCCGGCGGGCTGCTCGGAGTCCTCGGCCTGCTGTTCCTCTTCCTCGGCCACGGCGTCCTCGTGGCTGCGGACGACCTCGCTGTCGCGGATCTCGCCGCGCCAGCCCTCGTCGACCTCGCCCTTCATGGTGACGAAGCGGGCGAAATGCTTCAGGTCCAGCCGGGTCCGGCGGCCCTGGGCGCGCCAGATGTTGCCCGTCTTCTCGAAGAGGCCGCTCGGGTAGTACTCGATGACCAGCAGGACGCGGGTGAGGTTCTCCCCGAGCGGGTGGAAGGTGACCACGCCCTTGGTGCTGCCCTTGGCCCCCTCCGAGGTCCACTCGATGCGCTGGTCCGGGACCTGCTCGGTGGTGGTGGCCTTCCAGCTGCGGCTGGAGAGGAAGATCTTCGCCTGCCAGTCGGAGTGGGTGTCGTCGGCGCGGTTCGCGTTCTTGACGCCCTTGGCGAAGTTGCTGAAGTCCTGGAACTGGGTCCACTGGTCGTAGGCCGTGCGCACCGGCACGCCCACGTCGACGGACTCCATGATGACGGTCGGCTTCTTGCCGGCGCCCTTCTTCTTCCCCTTGCCGCCCCCGAGGCCCTTGACCGCGTCCATCACGTTGTCCTTGGCGCGCGATGCCCCGAGTTCCAGTGCCGAACGCAGCGGGCCCTTGCCCTCGGCGAGCTTGCGCCCGCCGTCGAGGGCCAGCTTGGCGAAGCCCGGGCTCTTGCCCTCGGCGATGTCGTTGAGCTTGCCGGTGGTCTCGCCGAGCTTGCGGCCGAGGCCGGCCAGCATGCGCTGGGCCTGTGCGCCCAGGTATTCCTGCGCCTCCGCCTTCAGGCGGTCGGCGGCCTCGCTGTGGGCGAGGTCCGTGAGCGGGTTGGCCTTGTCCGTCACGGCGCCGGTGGCCTTGCCGGCCGCACCGGTGGCCCGCCCGGCCGCGCCGGTGGCCGATCCGAGGGCTTGGGTCATCGGTCGTCACCGCCCTTCGCCGACCGGGAACGGCCGCCGCGAGCGGCGCCGCCGGCCCCTGCCGTCTGCTTCGCGGCCGTCTTGCGGGCCGCACCGGTCTTCTTGGCCGTCTTCTTGGCGGCCGGCTTGCGGGCCGCGGAGCCGCGCTCCCCGTCCTTGCGGCCGGACGCGTTCTTCGACGGGGCCTTCTTGGCGGGGCGCTCACGACGCTGCTCGTCCTCGCCGCCTTCGTCCGCGTCGTCCCCGCGCTCGCCCGTGTCGCGCTCACGGTCGGCGGAGTCCTCGCGGCTCTCCCCGCGGTCCTCGTCCCCGCCCGTCTCCTGCTCCTCGTCCTCGGAGCCGGCCCCGGAGGCCTGGCCCCGCACCTGCTCGGTGCGGCTGTGCAGCCGGTCGGCGAGCGCGGTCATCTGGCGCTCGACCAGGGCCCCGGACGCGGCCTTGCCGACGCCCTGCAGGTCCTGGCGCAGCTGGTCGCCGATCTCCTTGAACTGCGGGTTGTCGCGCAGTTGCTGGTTGACCAGTTGTGCCACGCCCCGCGGGGTCAGGTTCAGCTTCTTGCCGGCCACGACGGAGCCGACCGCCATGGCCATCTTCAGTTTCCTGGTACGCCCCAGGAGGTATCCCGCCCCCAGGGCGAGACCCAGTGCCGTACGGTTCATCGTGTCGTCCCGTCGCCAGTGGTGTCGGCGGAGTGCAGGGCGATCTCCAGCCGGTCGAGCAGTTCGTCCTCGCGCCGGTCGAACTCCTCCTCGGTGATCTCGCCCGCCTCCAGCTGTTCTTCGAGGCGAGCCAGCTCGGCCCGTACGGTGGCGGGGTCGTAGTAGATCCGTTCCGCCTCACGGAGCACCTGCCTGATCGCCCACGCGCTGCCCCGCACCGGTGCGAACGGCAGCAGCAGGACCTCGCTGATCAGTCCCACGGTGTTCCTCCCTTCCGTCCGGGTCCATGCGGGCCCGGGCCCGTCACGGTGCGCCGTGTCCGGCGCCGGCCGTGCTGCCGGCGGGCTCGGCGGGGCCGGGCTCGACGAAGCTGTACGGCGGCAGCGGCCCGTTGACGCGCAGCTCCAGGTGGGGATGGCTCTTGCGGACCGCCTCCACGGCGGTGATGAACTCCTCGGCCGCGGTGCGGGGGATCAGGAACGACACGTTCATCAGCCAGCCGGTGGACTCCGGCCCCACGGCCACCGCGGCGGCGGACGGCTCCAGCAGGTCCTGCACCTCGGCGGCGTCCTCGGCCTCCCTGGCCTTCACGGCGGAGGCGACCATCTCGCCGAGCCGCACCTTGTCCTCGTACGTGCCGCCGCCCGCCTTCCGGTTGGCCTCGGCGAGCGCCCGCAGTTCGGCGTCCTCGGCCATCACGCGGTGCAGGACGGCGTCCTCGACGTGGCTGGCCTTGACGTTGTACTCGACCTTGCCGTCCAGTTCGCGCAGCCGCTCCAGATAGTGCTCGGCCCGCTCCGTCAGCACCTGGGCGACGGTGTCGTCGTCGGGGGAGACGCTGCCGAAGCGCATCGGGAGCACACAGCCGCCCGCGCCGGTCTCGGCCAGCACGTTCTGGTGGGCGAGCAGGTCGCGGCGTTTGGGGCGCAGGTCTTCGGGGGCGTCGCTGACCACGGCCGCCAGGTCGCCGGCGGTGATCACACGCACCGGGCGGGGCGGCTCCCCGATCCCGGTCATGCCCTCGGGGAGGGCCGGGTGCGACCGGGCGGTGATTCCGTAGACGTACGTGCTCACTCCTGCTCCTCCTTACGGCGCACCGTCTTGCGGGGGCGCGGCCGCTCCCGCTCGGCCTCCTCCGGCTCGCGTTCGCCGCGGGCCTGCTTGAAGGCGTCGGAGATGGTCTCGGCGGCGCCGGACAGTGCTCCCTTCGACTTGCCATGGGCGCCGGACTCGGTCATGTCGCCCACGATCTCGGGCAGCCCGGGGCTCTTGCTGGGTCCGGCCTCCAGGTCGAGGCGGTTGCACGCCTCGGCGAAGCGCAGATAGGTGTCGACGCTGGCCACGACGACCCGCACGTCGATCTTCAGGATCTCGATGCCGACCAGGGAGACGCGCACGAACGCGTCGATCACCAGTCCCCTGTCCAGAACCAGTTCCAGTACGTCGTAGAGGCCGCTGGTGCCGCCTCCGCCTCCGGTCTGTTGTGCCGGGACAACGGTCATGCCGGCTGTTCCTCCTCGTCGTAGGTCGGGGTCACGCGGCGCTCGTGGGCGCGGCAGGCGGTGCGGCGGCCTAGCGGCCGCCGGCTCGGCGCGCGTCGGTGCGTCCGCGTTCGTAGCGCTGGACACGCCGGTAGCCGGTGAGCCGGCCCTCCTGGTCGAGATCGACCTGGTAGCTCGCCATCAGGCTCATGGTGTCCGGGACCCGTGCGAGTTCCAGGACCTCCATCTCGAGCGACCATCCGTCTTCGGTCTGCTCGAAGGAGGTCACCGATTCGGGGGCGAGTCCGGTGAGTTCGGCGAGCTGGGCACGCGCCCCGCGCAGTACTTCCATGGGTGCGGGCCGTCGCTCGTCCGCCGTGCCGCGCTCGTCCGTGCCGTGTGACTCCTGTGGATTTTGGTCTTCTTGTGAGCTTGGTGACTGGGATGTGTTCTTTGTGTTCGACATGGCCACCTCCCTCTGCGGGTGGCCCCTCATCCCATGGCCAAACCTTCAGGAGCCGAGGTCCTCCAGGCGCCGCCGTGCCGGGCCCAGGGAGCGGCCCCGGCCCGGCAGGCCGGCCCAGGGGTCGGTGCGGGCCTGCTCGGCGGCGTCCGCGATGGTCCAGCGGCGGGCGTCGAGCCCGGAATCGTCCAGCTGGTCCCAGGACAGGGGTACGGCGACGGGGGCGCCGGGGCGGGCGCGGACGGTGTAGGGGACGACGGCGGTCTGGGCGTAGGCGTTGCGCTGCACGTCGAGGTAGAGGCGGTCGCCGCGGTCGTCCTTGCGGGCGGCGGTGGTGAGCCGGTCAGGGTGCCGGGACACCAGCAACTCGGCGGCGGCGCGGGCGAATGCGCGGACCTCGTCGAAGCCGGCGCGGCCGTCGAGGCGGACCACGACATGGAGTCCGCGCGAGCCGGTGGTCATGGGGGCGGCGGGCAGTTCCAGGTCGTCCAGCAGCTCCTTGAGCCGGCCGGCCGCCTCGCGCACCGGGGAGAAGTCGTCACGGGGAGGGTCGAGGTCGAAGACGAGCTGGTCGGGGTGGTCGACGCCGCCGGCCCGGTCGGTGCGGGACAGCCAGCGGTGCAGGGTGATGCAGGCCTGGTCGGCCAGGTAGAGCAGAGTGGCGGTGTCGTCGCAGACGGCGTGCGTGACCGTGCCGCCCTCCTTGGCGACCTCGGCGCGGGTGATCCAGTCCGGGTAGTGCGCGGGGACGTTCTTCTGCATGAACCGCTGGGCGTCGATGCCGTCGGGATACCGCTCCAGCATCAGCGGGCGGCCCCGCAGATGCGGCAGCATGGCCGGTGCGACGGACCGGTAGTAGTCGGCGAGATCGCCCTTGGTGTACTCCTTGGCGCTGGAGCCGCCGGGGAAGAGGACCTTCCCCGGCCGCTGGATCCGCACCGTGCGGCGGCCCGCCCGTATGGACCGCGCGTCGTCGCTCATCGCACGACCGCCTCCTCGACCAGCAGCTTCGCCGCCGCCGTGATGCCCGCGGCGTCGATGCCGGCCGCGTGCAGCTGCTCGTCGGGCGCGGCCGAGCCCGGCATGGTGCGCACCGCGAGCCGGACCAGACGGGGCACCGGACGGCCGTCGGCGAAGACCTCCGCGACGGCGTCGCCGAGGCCGCCCTCGGCGTGGTGGTCCTCCACGGTGAGCAGACAGCCGGTCTCCTCGGCGGCCCGGCGCAGCGTGTCCGCGTCGACGGGCTTGACCGAGTACAGGTCGATCACCCGGACCCGGATGCCGTCCTCGGCGAGCCGGTCCGCCGCGGTCAGCGCCTCGGGCACGGTGACCCCGGCCGCGACGACCGTCAGCCGGTCCTCCTCGCTTGCGCGCAGCGTCTTGCTGCCGCCCACCCAGAACTCCTCGTCGGGGCCGTAGACCACCGGGGTCTTGCCGCGCGAGGTGCGCAGATAGCGGATCCCGTCGAGGCCGGCCATGGCCGCGACCAGCCGGGCGGTCTGGTTGCCGTCGCACGGGTACAGCACGGTCGAGCCGTACACGGCGCGGAACATCGCCAGGTCCTCCAGGCCCATCTGCGAGGGCCCGTCCTGGCCGATGGAGACCCCGGCGTGCGAGCCGACCAGGTTGATGCCGGAGCCGCTGATGGACGCCATCCGCACGAAGTCGTAGGCGCGGGTGAGGAACGCGGCGAACGTCGAGGCGTACGGCAGCCAGCCCCGGGCGGCCATGCCGACGGACGCGGCGACCAGCTGCTGTTCGGCGATGTAGCACTCGAAGAACCGGTCGGGGTGGGCCTTGGCGAACTCCTCGGTGCGGGTGGAGTCGCCGACCTCGCCGTCCAGGGCGACGACATCGCCGCGGGCGCTGCCGAGCGCGGCGAGGGCCGCGCCGAAGGCGTCCCGGGTGGCCACCTGGTCGCCCTGGTCGTAGCGCGGCAGCTGGAGCACCTCGGTGGTCAGATCGCGCAGCGCGGCGGCGGCCGGCGGCTCGTGCACCCGGACGTGCAGGGAGCGCGGCCCGCCGAGTTCGGCGACGGCCTCCTCGGCGTCGGGCAGCGGCTTGCCGTGGTGGCCCTCGAGGTCCTCGACGGCGGCGACGCCCTTGCCCTTGAGGGTGCGGGCGAGGATCGCCACGGGCTGCCCGGCCGTGGACAGCGCCTCGCCGTAGGCCCGGTCGATCTTGTCGACGTCGTGGCCGTCGATCTCGACGGTGTGCCAGCCGAAGGCCTGGAAGCGGCGGGCGTAGGCGTCCAGGTCGTGGCCGTGCCGGGTGGGCCCGCGCTGGCCGAGCCGGTTGACGTCGACGACGACGATCAGGTTGTCCAGGTGCTCGTGCCCGGCGTGTTCGGCGGCCTCCCACACCGAGCCCTCCGCCAGCTCGCTGTCGCCGCACAGCACCCACACCCGGTACCCGGTGCGGTCCAGGCGCTTGCCGGCCAGGGCGATGCCGACGCCGACCGGCAGGCCCTGGCCGAGGGAGCCGGTGGCCGTCTCCACCCAGGGCAGCCGCCGGGGCGTGGGATGCCCCTCCAGCCGGCTGCCGAGCCCCCGGAAGGTGAGCAGCTCGCCGTCCTCGATCGCGCCGGCCGCCTTGTACGCGGCGTACAGCAGCGGTGAGGCGTGCCCCTTGGACAGCACGAACCGGTCGTTGGCGGGGTGCTCGGGGCGTTCGAAGTCGTAGCGCAGGTGGTGGGCGAGCAGCACGGCCATCAGATCGGCGGCGGACATCGAGGACGTGGGATGCCCGGACCCCGCGGCGGCGGACGCCCGCACGCTGTCCACGCGCAACTGCTGTCCGAGTTCGACGAGTTCGTCGGTGTTCATGGATCTCCTTGCGGTGAGTCGAGGGGGTACGGCGCCAAAGGAGCCGGGTGGCCGGGCACAGTGCGCGGGGTCACTCGTCGGCGGGCTCCCCGGGTGCCGGGGGATCGGTGCGCTTGACCGGGCCGGGGGCGGGGTGGTCGCCGGGCTCGTGCCCGGCGGCGGGCGGCTCGCCCGCACCCTCCGGCTCCGCCGCCCGCTCACGTCCCCGGTTCCTCTCCGGTCCGCCGGGGACGCGCGGCAGCTCCGGGGACGCCGTGTCCAGGGGCACCGACCAGGACCGTACGAGGCCCAACTGGACGCCCTGGCGCGGCAGTACGGCGTCCAGCAGCCAGTCCGCGGCCACCCGGATCCGGTTGCCGGGCAGCGCGGCCAGGTGGTAGCCGCGGGTGACCGCGCCGGCCGCCGGACCGGACAGCGAGACGCCGAGCGGGTTGGCGGCGGCCTGCGCCCCGCCCAGGTCGACCGCGAAGCCCAGGTCGCGATGGCGGTACGGCCGCCGGCGCCTGCCGAGGCCGAGCGAGGCGGCCACGTTCTCCCCGGCCACCCGGCCCTGCCGCCAGGCGTGCTGGGCCGTCATCGGCGTGAACGACCCCGGCTGCTCCAGGTCCGGTACGGCGGCCGCGTCCCCGCAGGCGAACACGTCGGCCCGGCCCGGCAGCCGCAGATAGGGGTCGACGATCAGCCGGCCCCGCTCCAGCGGCTGTCCGACCGCCTCCACCAGCGGGTCGGGCCGTACCCCGACGCACCACACCAGCGTCCGGGACGGCACGAACTCCCCGTCGGTGAGCAGCACCCCGTCATGGGTGGCCTCCTTCACCGAGGTGCCCATCCGCACGTCGACGCCCCGCCCCCGCAGCACCCGGTCGGCGGTGCGGGAGAGCCGCTCGGCCAGCTCCGGCAGCACCCGCGGCGCCACGTCGAGCAGGATCCAGTGCGGCCGGACGGGCAGCGGGTGCCGGCGCGCCAGCCGGTCGGTGAGCAGCTGCATCTGCGCGGCCACCTCGGTGCCGGTGTAGCCGGCGCCCACCACGACGAAGGTGCAGCGGGCCGCGCACACCTTCGGGTCGTCCTCGGTGGCGGCCAGCTCCACCTGGCGGGTCACGTGGTCGCGCAGGTACAGCGCCTCGGGCAGCCCGCGGAAGCCGTGCGCGTGCTCGGCGACCCCGGGGACGGGCAGCAGCTTGTTGACGCTGCCGACGCAGAGCACCAGCCGGTCGTAGCCGAGGGTGCCGATGCCCCCCTCGGGGTCGGAGTAGTGGACGGTGCGGGCGTCGAGGTCGACGTGGTCCGCCTCGCCGAGCACCATCCGCACGCCGTGCAGGGTGCCCGGCAGCGACACGGTGACCCTGCGGGCCTCCAGGCTGCCGGCGGCGACCTGGGGCAGCAGCGGCAGGTACAGGAAGTAGTCGGTCGGGTTCAGCAACGTGACGTCGGCCCGGTTCCGGGTCAGCCGGGCCAGTGTGCGGGCGGCCCGGTACCCGGCGAACCCGGCGCCGACGATCACGACATGAGGTCGGCTCACGGTGCGCCTCCGGCGGTGCGGCTCGTCCGAGGCTTTCCGCGTAACCGGGGCCGGGGCACCCAAACGCCGGGCGGGTCACCCGTACGCCCCCCGCAGCACCCGAACGCCGCGCCGCGCGGCCCCGCCCGCGCCGCGTTTTGCGCCGTGCGCCCCGGTTACCCGGGCCCGGACCGGATCACACCGGGACATCACACGCCGGACCGTCCCGCCGACGCGGAGGTGCTTTCCATGCCCGAGTACGGCTATTTCCTGGCGAGCGAGGAGCACAGCCCGGCCGCGCTCGTCGAGCAGGCCCGGATGGCCGAGCAGGCCGGGTTCCGGGCGCTGTGGATCTCCGACCACTACCACCCGTGGAACGACGCGCAGGGACAGAGCGCCTTCGTGTGGTCCGTGATCGGCGCCCTGTCGGAGGCGGTGTCCCTGCCGATCGAGACGGCGGTGACCTGTCCGACCGTGCGGATGCACCCGGCGGTGACGGCGCAGGCGGCGGCGACCAGCGCGGTGATGACCGAGGGCCGTTTCCGGCTGGGCGTGGGCACCGGCGAGGCGCTGAACGAGCACATCCTGGGCGACCGCTGGCCGCCGACGCACGTGCGCCTGGAGATGCTGGAGGAGGCCATCCAGGTGATGCGCCGGCTGTTCACCGGCGAGGAGGTCAACCACCGGGGCACCCACTACACCGTGGAGAACGCCCGCCTCTACACCGTCCCGGACGAGCCGGTCCCCATCGACATCTCCGGCTTCGGCCCGAAGGCGATCTCGCTGGCCGCCCGGGTGGGCGACGGGTACATCAGCATGATGCCGGACGACGAGATGGTCACCCAGTTCCGCAAGGGCGGCGGCGGCGCGAAGCCGGTCAGCGGCGGGACGAAGGTGTGCTACGGCACCGATCGCGAGGAGTGCGTCCGTACGGTGCACCGGCTCTGGTACAACGAGCTGCTGCCCGGCGAGATGGGTCAGGTGCTGCCGTCGCCGCAGCACTTCGAGCAGCTGCACGAGCTGGTCACCGAGGACATGGTGCGCGAGAAGGTCGTGTGCGGGGACGACGCCGACCAGCACGTGTCCGTGCTGAAGTCGTACGCCGACGCCGGGTTCGACCGGGTGTACGTGAACCAGATCGGGCCCGATCAGCAGGGGTTCTTCGACTTCTACCGGACGAAGGTGCTGCCGCAGCTGCCCTGATCCAAGGGGCCCTGCACACGCCGGCGCGGTCCAACTAGGCTCGGGCGCATGGAGATTCTGGGCGCCTCACTGCGCATCTGCGTCGACGACCTCGAGACCGCGATCCCGTTCTACGAGCGGCTCGCCGCCGGCAGAGCCCTGCGGTTCGAGCGCGGCGGGGTGCAGGTGGCCGCGATCGGCTCGTTCCTGCTGATGAGCGGGCCGGAGGAGGAGCTGGACATCCTGCGCAAGGTGACGGCGACCATCGCGGTGAAGGACGTCGAGGAGGCCCACCGGCTGCTGACCGAGCTCGGCGCCCGGATCCTCGCGGGTCCGGTGCCGACGCCGGTGGGCCGCAATCTCCTCGCGATGCACCCGGACGGCTCGGTGTTCGAGTACGTCGACCAGCGCGGCTGAGCCCGTCAGAGCACGTCGGGCCGCATCCGGAAGTCGTAGCGGGCGGGGAGGGGCTCGTCGGTGAGCCGGGACCACAGCCGGCCCAGCACCTCCTCGCCCTCCCGCAGGTCGGCCACCTCGAACCCGGGGTCGAAGAGCGCCCGGGCGTCGGCGGGCCGGCCCTCGGCGAGCAGCAGCTCGGCCTGGAGGAGCCGGAAGCGGCCGCGCCGGCGGACGCCGGGCAGCAGCCGGTCCCAGACCGCGCGGGCCTGCGCCGTCCGCCGCACCCGGAGCAGCGCCTGAAGGGCCTCCCGGCCGAGCGCGGCCACGGCGGCCGTCCATGCCGCGCCGTCGTCGCGCCGTTCGCGGCACAGGTCGTCGAAGGCGTCCGCGTACCGGTCGGCGGCCCGCTCGTGGTGGCCCGACTCCTGGTCGGCGACGGCCAGGCAGCGCAGCAGCGGCCACAGGGACGGGGCGAGTTCGAGGGCGCGCTCCCAGCTGCGGACCGCCTGCGCGCGGTCGCCGGCGTGCCACTGGGCGACACCGAGGTGGTACTCGGTGTGCGGGGTGGCGGGCGCGGTCTCCAGCATGTCCCGCCAGTGCGGGGCGACGAGGGTCTCGCCCGGCGGCCGTACCCGGCGCGGCTCCGGCAGGCAGCCGGTGCGCAGCAGTTCCCGCCAGGGTGCCTGGGCGTCGCCGAGGGTGGACTCGGGGAACGGGGTGCCGGGCAGCTTCCAGTCGGCGCGCAGCACTTCGAGGGCGCCCCAGCCGGAGCCGGCGGCCAGGATCTCGCCAGGTTCGGTGTCGGCGCACGGCTGCCACGCCGCGTACGCCTCCTCGACCCGGGCGCGGGGCAGGGCGGACTGAAGGCGTTCCTCGGCGCCCCGGACCACCTGGTCCCACTCCCCCTCGGGCGGGGCGTCGAGCGGGCCGTACGCCTCCAGCCAGGACACCTCGCTCTCCGCCTCCAGCCGGACGTGTTCCAGCTGGGTGCGGGCGAGCCCGGCCTGGATCTCGCAGTAGCCGCCGGTGCCGGGTTCGGTGAGCCACTCCTGCCAGCGCCGGCCGCCGGGCAGGTGGCCCCACACGAACAGCTTGCGGCCGCGCAGGGTGTCGGTGGACGTCTGCACCAGTCCGTGGCCGTCGGCGTCCAGCGCGGCGATCCAGCGGCGGCGGCCGTCCGGCACCTCGTAGAAGTAGTCGGCGGCGTAAGGGCTGTTCAGGGGGTGGGTGCGGTCGGTGCCGTCGTACGACGGGACGGGCACCCGGCGCAGCCGGCGCTCGTAGCCGAAGTGCCAGGCCTCCTCGGCGGGGGCGAGGACGCGGACCTCCTCCGGCACCGCGATGTTGGACCACCAGTAGGTCGGCACAGGGCGCTCGTGCGGGTTGCGGACGCGGACGCCGACGTAGAGGAAGTCGGAGCCGTCGGGCAGCCACAGGTCGACCTGGAAGGGCAGGTCGCGCAGCCGCTCCCACTCCCACAGGCGCAGCATCTGGCCGCCGTCCGGGGCGGGGACGCGGGCGGCGTGCAGGGGTGCGCAGGACAGGGTGGTGTGGCCGGTGGCGCCGATGTTCCATTCGACGCCGCCGGAGTACCAGGCGCCGTTGAGGGCGAAGTTGGCGGGCTGGAACACCGGGTTGGCGTAGAGGAGTTCGCGTCCGGTCGGCAGGTGGACCAGGGAGGCGATGCGGCCGCCGAGGCCGGGCAGGACGGTGGCGCGCAGCCGGTCGTTCTCGATCACCAGGGCGTCGAGGGGGCGGGGCTCGCGGGTTCTGCCGTAGCCGTCGCGGACGCGGACCGGGAGCAGGCTGCGCAGCGGTTCGTAGCCCAGCTGGCGGCCCATGTCCCCGGGCATGCCGTCCCGGTCCCGGTCGTCGATGCGGTGGACCTCGTCGAGGGGGCGCAGCGGGGGCAGGGGGTTGTCCGGGCCCAACTGCGCGGCGGGCAGCGTCAGTACCTCACGTCGGATCCTCGTCACGATCACCATGGAACCCGGCGCGGGTCGTCTCGGCCAGGGGACGTGCCGGTCAGGATTACGCAAAGGGTGTGCTCAGGCGGTGGACTGGCTCATCCCGTCGCGCATCTCGGCGGTGAGCGCCCAGCGTTCGTGGTCGCGCCAGGCGCCGTCGAGGAAGAGCATGGCCGGGGAGAACCCCTCCAGCCGGAAGCCGGCGCCGCGCGCCAGCGCGATGGAGGCGGTGTTGCCGGGCTGTACGTTGATCTCCAGCCGGTGCAGCCCGAGCGGCCCGAAGGCGTGGTCGACGACCAGGCCGAGGCCCTCGCGCATCAGACCGCGCCCGGCGGCGTGCGCGAAGACCCCGTAGCCGAGGGCGCCGCACTGGAAGGCGCCGCGCACGATGTTGTTGATGTTGATGTATCCGGCGATGTCCCCGCTGTCCTTCTCGCACACCAGGAAGCCGGCCTTCGCCGGGTCCTCGATCAGCGGGCGCGCGTAGGCGGCGTAGGCGTCCTCGCTGTCCGGCGGGAACAGCCAGGGCCGGTGCAGGTCCTTGCTCTCGCGGGCCCGCGCGGTGAACTCGGGGCCGTCCTCGAGGGTGAAGTGGCGGATGGCCACGCGGGGGCCCTCGGCGAGGTAGTGGGGCGCGGTGTGCGGCATCGGGCCAGGGTAGTACGGCCTCCCGCCCGCGCCGTCGCCGCAAGGGGTCACCGCGTAGGTGCCGCGGTCAGCGCAGTGCGGGCTCGTCCAGGGTCAGCGTGCCCGCGCCGGCGTCGAGTTCGGCCGCCACGCCGAAGGGGATCGTCAGGGCGCCCGCGCAGTGCCCGAAGCCGAACTCCTCCGCCACCGGCACACCGAGCGCGCCGAGCCGGTCGGCGAGCATCGGGCGCACCTCGGCGTAGGCGGAGCACTCCTCCCAGGAGCCGAGCAGCACCCCGCGCACCCCCTGGAGCCAGCCCGCGCGCAGCAGCTGGGTGAGGTACCGGTCCAGCCGGTACGTCTCCTCGCCCACGTCCTCCAGGCACAGCAGCCCGCCGGCCGCCGAGGCACGCGCGTGCGGGGTTCCCAGTTCCGCGGCGAGCAGGCTCAGACAGCCGCCGAGGGTCACGCCGCGCGCCCGGCCGGGCACCAGGGCGGAGCCGCCGGAGGTGATGGTGCGCACCGTCTCCGGCGCGAACAGCGTGGCCCGCAGATGCTCCTGCGCCGCGGCGTTCTTGAGGAAGTCGACGCCGGCCGCCATCGGCCCGTGCAGCGTGGCGAGGCCCAGCCGGGCGGCGAAGGCCTCGTGCAGCACGGTGATGTCGCTGAAGCCGACGAAGACCTTCGGCCCGGCCGCCCGCATCGCGTCCCAGTCCAGCAGGTCGGCCATGCGCTGCGCGCCGTACCCGCCGCGGGCGCACAGCACCGCGTCCACCGACGGGTCGCACCAGGCGTTCTGGAAGTCCGCCGCACGGTCGGCGTCGCGGCCGGCGAGGTAGCCGAACTCGGCGTGCCGGTCGAGCACATGGGGTGCCACGACCGGGTCGAGGTCCCAGCCGCGCAGCACGTCGAGCCCCGCCTGCAGCCGCTCCTCGGGCACCGGCCCGCTGGGGGCGACGACGGCCACCCGGGCGCCCGGGGCCAGCCGCGCCGGCCGCGTCAGTTGCTTCACGTGTGCAGCTCCAGTCTCGGGACGCCGGGCACGTCCAGCTTGAACACCTGGGCGTACAGGGAGAGTTCGGCCTCCAGGGCGCGCACCATGGTCTCCGCCCGCCGGAACCCGTGCCCCTCCCCCTCGAAGGTGAGGTAGGCGTGCGGCACCTCCCGGCCGGCGATCCGGGCGAGGAAGCGTTCGCACTGGGCGGGCGGGCAGATCACGTCGTCCAGACCCTGGAGCAGCAGGAACGGCGCGGTGAGCCGGTCGGCGTGGGCGGCCGGGGAACGCTCGGCGTACCGGGCGGGCACCTCGGCGTACGGGCCGATCAGCGACTCCAGGTAGCGGGACTCGAAGTCGTGGGTCTCCCCCGGGCCCCAGGTGGTCAGGTCCAGGACCGGGTAGAGGATGGTGCCGCAGGCGTAGACGTCGGTCGTGGTCAGGGAGGCGGCGGTGGTCCAGCCGCCCGCGCTGCCGCCCCGGATGGCGAGCCGGGCGGGGTCGGCGGTGCCCTCGTCGGCGAGGGCCCGGGCGACGGCCGCGCAGTCCTCGACGTCGACCACGCCCCACTGCTCGCGCAGCCGCTCCCGGTAGGCCCGGCCGTATCCGGTGGAGCCGCCGTAGTTCACCTCGGCGACCCCGATGCCGCGGGAGGTGAAGTAGGCGATCTCCAGGTCCAGCACGAGCGGCACCCGGCCGGTGGGGCCGCCGTGCGCCCAGATGACGTAGGGCGGCAGCTCGCCGTCGGGGGCGGTGTGTCCGGGGTGGTGCGGCGGGTGGACGTGGGCGTGCACCTCGCGGCCGTCCGGGCCGGTGAAGACGCGGATCTGCGGCTCCGGGTAGTACGCGGGGTCGACGGCGTCCCGGTGCCGGGCGCCGATCGCGCGGGCCCGGCCGGTGGCGGTGTCCAGCTCGACCACCTCGTAGGCGGTGCGCGGGCTCGCGCCGATCGCGGTCACCCGGGTGCCGTGGGCCGCGAGGTGGGCCGGGAACTCGGTCCACGGGCCGGCGGCGTCGACGATCTCACCGGACTCCGGGTCCAGGACGCCGAGCACGGCCGGTCCCTTGCCGTGGACGACCGCGATCAGCCCGTTGTCGAGCGGCGCGAACCAGCGCAGCCCGAGCTGCCAGAGGGGTCCGCCGAACTCCTCCTCGCGCGGGCACAGCGGGGTGCCGTCGCGGTAGAGGTTCCACCAGCCGCTGCGGTCGCTGCTGTGGAGGAGCCTGCCGTCCGCGTCCCACTCGGCCTGTGCGACGGCCTCCTCGGGTCCGCCGGCGACGGTCCGCACGTCGTGCAGGGTGCCGTCGTCGCCGATGTCGGCCACGAGCAGTTCCGTGCCGTCCCACGGCATGCGCGGATGGTCCCAGGCGAGCCAGGCGGCGCGCCGGCCGTCGGGGGCGAGGCGTGCCCCGGTGACGAACCGGTGCCGGTCGTCGGTGAGTTCGCGGACGGCGCCCCGGTCCTCGGCGGCCGAGCCGTCCAGCGGTACGGCGGCCAGGACGCGCCGCAGGTCACCGGGGGCGTCGCCGGTGAACTCCTCCAGCACGCACCAGACTTCGCCGCGCTCCAGGTCCACGCGCGGGTCGGCCCAGCGCAGCCCGCCGCCCACGGCCGACACCGGGGTGAGCGGGCGCGGCTCGCCGCCGGGTTCGTACCGGTAGAGCCGCTGGTCGGCGAAGTGGACGAAGACAATGAGGGGGTGCCCGTCCTGTACGGCCCCGGCCCAGGGCCGGCCGCCGTACTCGATGACGCGGCTGCGCACGTTCCAGGGCGCGGGCAGCACGGACTCCTCGGTGCCGTCGGCGCGGCGCCGTATCAGGGCGCGGCGGCCGCCCTCGGTGGGCCGGGGTTCGGTCCACCAGGTCTCGTCCCCGACGAAGCCGGTCCACTCCGGCCGGCCGTCGTGCGCGGCGGCCAGGGCCGCGTCGACGGGCGACGGCCAGGAACCGTACGGTGTGGTGATCATCTGGTCCCCCATCCCCTAGGCCGTCCGCAGGAAGCGGTCGAGCACCCGCACGCCGAAGTGCAGTGCCTCGACGGGCACGCGCTCGTCCACGCCGTGGAACAGCGCCTGGTAGTCGAGGTCTTCGGGCAGCTTCAGCGGGGCGAAACCATATCCGGTGATGCCGAGCCGGGAGAACTGCTTGGCGTCCGTGCCGCCCGACATGCAGTACGGCACCACGTGTCCCTCGGGCGCGAACTCCTCGACGGCGGCCCGCATCTTCGCGTACGTCGGCGAGTCCAGCGGCGCCTGGAGGGCGACCTCCCGGTGCGCGAACTCCCAGTGCACGTCCGGGCCGGTCAGCCGGTCGAGGGTGGCGGTGAACTCCTCCTCGCCACCGGGCAGATACCGTCCGTCGACGTGGGCGACGGCCTCGCCGGGGATGACGTTCAGCTTGTAACCGGCGTCCAGCATCGTGGGGTTGGCGCTGTTGCGGATCGTCGCCTCGACCAGCTTGGCGGCCGGGCCGAGCTTCTCCAGCAGCCGGTCCACGTCCCGGAAGTCGGGCTCGATGCCGTACAGCGCGGCGAGTTCGGCAAGCGCGGAGCGGACGGTGGGGGTGAGCCTCAGCGGCCACTCGTGCTCGCCGATCCGGGTGACGGCGGCGGCGAGCCGGGTCACCGCGTTCTCCTTGTTCACCTTCGAGCCGTGCCCGGCCCGGCCGCGCGCGGTGAGCTTGAGCCAGCCGGTGCCCCGCTCCCCCGCCGCGATCGGGTAGAGCTGCCGGCCGGCGCCGTCGTGGAAGGTGAAGGCGCCGGACTCGCTGATGCCCTCGGTGCAGCCCTCGAACAGACCGGGATGCTCGTCGGCGAGGAAACCGGAGCCGTCCTCGGCGCTGGCCTCCTCGTCGGCGGTGAACGCGATGACGAGGTCCCGGCGGGGCCGCACGCCCTGCCGGGCCCAGGACCGGACGACCGCGAGGATCATCGCGTCCATGTTCTTCATGTCGACGGCGCCGCGCCCCCACACCACCCCGTCGCGGATCTCCCCGGAGAAGGGGTGCACGCTCCAGTCGGCCGTCTCGGCGGGCACCACGTCGAGGTGGCCGTGGACCAGCAGGGCGTCGGCGGACGGGTCGGTGCCCTCGATCCGGGCGACGACGTTGGTGCGGCCCGGGGTGCGCTCCAGCAGAACCGGTTCCAGGCCGGCCCCGGCCAGCCGCTCGGCGGCGTACTCGGCGGCGGGCCGCTCCCGGCAGTCCCCGCCGCCCCGGTTGGTGGTGTCGATGCGGATCAGGCCCGAGGTGAACTCCACGACCTCGTCCAGGGCCTGCCGGTCGGGGTGCCCGTCAGCCATACTGCTCCTCCACGGCGGCGGAGACCACGGTGGTGACCGCCTTGAACGTCCTGATCCCCTCGTACATCGTGGCGCTGGTGTACGCCACCTTCCGCTCCCCGGTCCGCGCGAGGCCGGGCACGACGGTCGCGGCCATCGCCAGGTGCTCGGCGTCGAACTCGACGGCCACGGTGAACGGCCCGGCGCCGACGGGTTCGTGGCGCACCGCCAGGCGGGCGGCCTCCTTGGCGGCGGCGCGGATGTCGGCGGCCGTACGCGCCGGTGTCCGGCACACCGCCGCGTACCGGGACACATGGTCCTTCACCGCGACCTTCAACGCCTCGGGCGCGTAGCCGAGCGCGTCCTCGCAGGCCACGTCGTCGCCGGTGACGAGGACGACGGGCACGCCGTACTCGGCGACGACGCGCGCGTTGAGCAGCCCCTCGCTGGCGCGGACGTCGTTCAGCCAGACGCCGGTGATCTGGTTGGCGAGGTAGGTGTGGGCGAGGACGCCCTCCATGCCGGCGCCCGCGTGGTAGCCGACGAACGCGATGCCGTCGACGTCGCCGTGCTGCACCCCCTCCACCATGGACAGCGCCTTGTGTCGTCCGGTGAGCATCTCCACCCGCTCGTCGAGGTGCTCCAGCAGCAGGTTGCGCATGGTCCAGTGGGCCTCGTTGACGAGCACCTCGTCGGCGCCGCCGTCGAAGAAGCCCTGTACGGCGGCGTTCACGTCCGAGGTGAACATCGACCTGCACCGCTCCCACTGCGGCGTGCCCGGCAGCACGTCGGCCGGCCAGGTGACGCCCGTGGCCCCCTCCATGTCGGCACTGATCAGGATCTTCATGCTGCGTCACGTTACGCGCCGGACAGCGGCAAGGCTACGACTCGGGGCGAGCCGTCACGCGGCGCTCTTCTGCCGGACCCAGCTCTCGAAGTGGCCGGCGCCGATGGAGGTGCGGAACGGCAGGGAGCCGGTGAGGCGGTAGCGGCCGGTGGTGCGCATCTCCTGGCGGACGGCCTGCTCGGCCGGGGGAAGGCCCCCGGAGTAGTCCAGCACCACGCCGTCGAAGCAGCCGTCGCGGACGGCCGCGCGGCAGCCGGGGATGCCCGTCAGATGCCGGCCGTCCTTGGTGTCGTAGCCGATGAAGAAGGCCGGGGCGCACGGCGTAGGAGAGCTGTGGGATGAGGTAGTGGCTGTCGGGCCGGCTGCCGAAGGAGGTCTCCCGTTCGTCGGGCGGCGTGGGCAGCAGCCCCTCGGGAGCCGTCTGCGGGCGCCCGGAGCGCGGGGTGCGCCGCGGCCCCCGGCTGCGTGCTTCCGCCGTACGAACGGAAACGGCTGAGGGCCCCCCTTGCACACCTGCGGTGATCCAGCCGGATTCGGAGCGACCGGTTCCGGACCGGGCGGAGGGGTGTGCGGGCCGGCGGTCCCGCACACCCCTCGGGCCTACGCTCCGGCGAGGACGAACCAGTGGGCCGGCAGGTCGATGCGGGTGCCGTCGGTCAGGTGCTCGGTCTGCGGCACGACCGTCTCGCCCTCGGCGAGGACCTTCAGACCGGCCTCGCCGAGCAGCCGCGGGATCTCCGAGTCGTCGGCGTCGGCCGGCTTCAACCCGTGCTGGAAGACACGCTGCAGCTTGGGCCCAGGCCCGCCTTCCTGGGACGCGGCACGCCCCAGCACGTCCCGGGAGCCGGAGGTGAGTTCCACGACGAACGCGCGGCCCTCGGCGCCGATGAGTTCGGCGACGGCGGCGGCGACCGCCGGCCGCGCCGCGGGCTCGCTCTGGTGGATGACGGCCCGCATGTAGACGTTGACGTCGCCGAGCCGCTCGTGCAGGGCGCGCACCGCTTCGGAGTCGGTGAGGTCGAGCTGCTCGAACTCCACCGCACCGTCCGGCGTGGCGCGGCGGGCGTGCTCGACGGCCGCGTGCGAGAGGTCGACGCCGACGGCACGGGCGAACCGGGTGGCGAGATGGCGGGTCTGGGTGCCGTTGCCGCAGCCCAGGTCGACGATGGTGCGCGCCGGGTCCGCGTGGGCCAGCAGCAGGGCGCTGTGCGGTTCGGCGGAGAGGGCGGGATCGCTGTCCCAGATCGCCTCGCCGGTGTCGTCCGAGGTCTCGCTCCAGTAACTCTCCCAGTTGCTGCGGTACTTGTCCGAGACGTTCATGCGATCTCCCCACGGTTCGGTTCCGTGATCGGGATATCGCGGGGGCCCCGAGCGGGGCAAGGGGCGGGAGGCCACCTTCACTGGATGTACGGACCCCGGACAACCTGAAGGGGGCGCACGTCAGCGCACTGCGCGCCCCCTGCTGGTCATCTCCGTCCGGCGAGAGCCTGTTCGAACCACACGGTCTTGCGGTGCCCGGTCGCGCTGGCGCCCCACTCCTGGGCCAGCCGGCTGACCACGCGCAGGCCGCGCCCCGACTCGTCGTACGGCCCGGCGGCGAGCATCTCGGGCAGGGCGGGCTCGTCGTCGGTGACCTCGAACAGCAGCGCATCGGTGCGGACCACGCGCAGTCCGACGGACTCGCTCACGGCGTGCCGTACGGCGTTGGTGACGACCTCGCTGACCAGCAGCTCGGCGGTCTCCACGGCCTGCGGCAGCCCCCACTCCAGCAACTGTGCGCGGACCAGGCGGCGGGCCCGGGCGACGTCGCGCGGGTCCGCGTCCAGCCGCCATTCGGCGACATGGTCGTCCGGGATGCCGTTGAGGCGGGCCATGAGCAGGGCGACGTCGTCCTTGCGGCCGCCGCGCGTGTTCAGCGCGCGGATGATGGTGTCGCAGGCGTCGTCCATCGAGGCGGCGGGATGGGCGGCGGACTCGCAGAGGGCGGCGAGGCCCTCGCCTATGTCGGAGCCGCGGACCTCGACCAGGCCGTCGGTGCACAGCACCAGCCGGTCGCCGGGCGAGACCCTCACCCGGGTGGCCTCGAAGGGGACGCCGCCGACGCCGATGGGCGCGCCGGTGGGCAGGTCGAGCAGGTCGCTGCTGCCGTCCTCGGCGCGCACGAGCACGGGCGGGATGTGGCCCGCGTTGGCGAGGTGCAGTGCGCCGCGGATCGGGTCGTAGACGGCGTACAGACAGGTGGCGAGGTAGTTGTCGCCGAGCCGGCGGGCCAGGTCGTCGAGGTTGCGCAGCAGCTGGGCGGGCGGGGTCTCCATGGTGGCCATGGTCTGCACGGCGGTGCGCAACTGGCCCATCATCGCGGCCGAGTTCAGGCCGTGGCCCATGACGTCGCCGACCACGAGCGCGGTGCGCGACCCGGGCAGTTTGATGGTGTCGAACCAGTCGCCGCCGATCCGGCCGAGCCGGGTGCCCGGCAGATAGCGGGTGGCGACGTCGCAGCCGGCCATCCGCGGGGTGACCTGCGGGAGCATGCTGTCCTGCAGGGTCTCGGCGACGTTCTCCTGGTAGGTGTACATACGGGCGTTGTCGAGCACGAGCCCTGCGCGGGCGGCGAGTTCGGCGCCCGTGGTGCGGTCCATGTCGTCGAAGGCCGGGCGGTCCGGGCGGCGCATCAGCACCATGAAGCCGAGGACGACGTTGCGGGCCTTGAGCGGCACGATCAGCAGGGAGCGGCCGCCGATCAGCGGTCTGAGGTCGCGCTTCTCGAACTCGCCGGCGATCCGCTCGGACAGCTCCTCGGTGACCCGCGGGATCAGCACGGGCTCGCCGGTGCTCATGCACTTGTAGAACGGGGTGTGCTCGGGGAAGGCGAAGGCCTCGCCGACCGGCACGGTGTCGTCCCAGCGGCCCGGTTCGTCGTTGTGCTCCACCCACACCCGGAACATCACGGTGCTGGCGTCCGGCGGGCCGTCCGGGAAGCCCTCGCCGGCGAGGACGGCGGCGCGCAGATGGGTGCCGGCGAAGTCCGCGAACCGGGGTACGGCGGCGCTGGTGACCTCGCGGATGGTCTCGCCGAGGTCGAGGGAGGAGCCGATGCCGGAGCTGACCTCGTTGAGGAACTCCAGCCGCTCCCGCACGGCGGCGTACTCCAGGTCCTGCTCCGCGCCCTCGGGGACGACGGCGGCCGGCGCGGTCCGCTGCGGGGGCACGACGGCCTCGGCGCGCCTGCGCCCGGGCCGGCGGGGCACGCCCCAGTACGGGGTGACGGGCACCCGGTCGAACTGGCTGAACTCCAGCACCGGATAGCCCAGTTCGAGGACCTGGGAGACGATGCGGCCGCTCAGTCCCGGGCCCATGTTGGGCAGGATCTCGGGCAGCCTGCGTTCGAGCTCCTCGGAGGCGGGCAGTTCGGTGTGGCGGACGAAACCGGGCGAGATGCGTTCGGCGGTCTCGTCGTCGTACCCGCGCTCGTCGCGCAGCCGGGTGGCGTCGGCGGCGAGCACGAGCAGCCGGGACGGTCCGGGGCCGACCAGCGGGTAGGCCCACCACAGCACGTCGAGCCGGTCGTCGTCGGGCCGGTGTCCGTGCGGGACGACGCGGGCGCGGCCGGCGGTGGGGTAGGCGGTGCGGCCGCCGAGCGAGGCCTCCAGGTCGGGGCCGAGCCCGTCGTACTCCTCGTAGGCGTCCGGCATCGCGCCGTGCAGCTCCTCGGGGAGGGCGCCGGAGACCGGCAGCAGGTCGGCCGCCGGGCACCCGACGGCCTCCTCCCTGGCGGCGCCGAACAGGCGCCGCGCGCCGCTGCTCCAGTGGGACACCAGACCGTCGCGGTCGACGACGACCACGGCCAGCGGAATCCGGCCCGCCGCCGCGTCGCCGGCGCCGCTCCCGGGAGGTGTGTCCCGCTCGCTGCCACGGTCCATGGCCCAGGCCCTCTCTCCCCACGGCTGTACGCAAACGATCTGTGCCGCCCGCCACTACGGTACGGCGGCGGCCGGTCGCGATGTGTGGCAATCCTGGAATTGCCTTTCACCGGATCGCGCCCGGCGCGCGGTCAGGCGCCCCGCCGGGCGCCTGCGTACGGTCCCGCTCAGTCCTCGTGACCCAGCTGCAGGTCCCGTTCGGTACGGCCGCCGCCCGCGACCTGGAGCACGGTGGCGACCGGCGGGTAACCGGCGGCGATGACGGTGTACTCGCCCGAGGACAGGTCGACGAACCGGAACGTTCCGTCCGCCGAGGTGGTGAGCGTGTCCACCACGTTCCCGGCGGCGTCGAGGAGCGTCACGCGCGCGTCCTCCACGGGCCGTCCGCCGCTCGCCCGGACGGTGCCGCGCAGCACGGCGCCGCCCGCCAGTTCGACGTCCTGCCGGGTCTCCCGGGAGGCCTGCACGGTGACCGGGAGGGCGGCCGGGCGGAAGGCGGGGGCGCTGGCGGCGAGGGTGTACTCGCCGGCGACCAGTTCGGTGATGACGTAGCCGCCCTCGCGCCCGCTGCGGGTGGCGGCGACGACCTCGCCGTGCACGTTGGTGAGGGTGACGGTGGCGTCGCGCACGGGGCTGCCGTCGGCGGTGAGGACGCTGCCGGCGAGGCGGCCGGCGCCGCCGAGGACGACGTCGAGTTCGACGGGCCGCTCGCCGACGGTGACGGAGACGGCCTGCGGCTGGTGGCCGCCGGCGGCGGCGATCAGCACGTACGACCCGGAGCCGGGCGTGCTGAGCGCGTACCGTCCGTCGTCGCCGCTGGCGCCGCGCCCGATCTGCTGCCCGGCGACGTCGATGAGGGTGAGCGCGGCGCGGGGCACCACGGTGCCGTCGGGGTGCTGGACGGTGCCGCAGACGGGGATTCCGGCGGTGTGGGAGGAACGGGCCGGCGGGATCGCGGTGCCGGCGGTCTCGGGCTCGGTTTCGGCGGTGTGGTGGGACACCAGGGGTTTCTCCTTGAGGAAGAAGGCGATGAGGAGGCCGAGGACGAGCACCGGGACGAGGTAGAGGAAGATCCGGGGCATCGCGTCGGCGTAGGCGCGGATGTAGGCGTCGCGCAGGGCCGGGGGCAGCGCGTGGACGAGCTGCGGGGTGATGGACTCGGGGTCGGGCAGCCGGACGCCCGCGCTCACGGGCAGTTCCCTGCGCAGGGAGTGGGCGAGCCGGTCGGCGAACAGGGTGCCGAAGATCGCGGCGCCGACGCTGCCGCCGATCTGCCGGAAGTAGTTGTTGGCGCTGGTGGCGGTGCCGAGGTCGGCGGGCCGCACCGAGTTCTGCACGGCGAGGACGAGGACGGGCATCACCATGCCGATGCCGGCGCCGAGGACGGCCATCCAGACGCTGTAGTGCAGCCGGGGCGTGTCCACCGCGAGCCGGGACAGCAGCCACATGCCGGCGGCGGAGACGGCGCCGCCGAGCACCGGATAGATCCTGTAACGGCCGGTGTGGCTGATGAGCTGGCCGCCGATGACGGAGGCGCCGACGATCCCGGCCATCATGGGCAGCATCAGCAGCCCGGACTCGGTGGCGCTGGCCCCGTCGACCATCTGCAGGAAGGTCGGCAGATAGCTCGCGGCGCCGAACAGGGCGACGCCGATCACGAGGCCCACCAGGCCGGAGACGTTGAAGACGGAGTCGCGGAACAGCCGCAGCGGGATGACGGGTTCGGCGGCGAAGCGCTCGGCGACGAGGAAGAGCACGGCCGAGGCGAGCGCGCCGGCGCCGAGGCCGATGATCTGCCGCGAGCCCCAGGCGTACTCGGTGCCGCCCCAACTGGTCAGCAGCACCAGGCAGGTGGAGGCGGCGGCGAGCAGCAGCGCGCCGAGGATGTCGAGCCGGCCGCGGCTCGCGGGCTTCGGAAGCCTGAGGACGAGGGTGACGACGGCGAGGGTGACGAGTCCGAAGGGGACGTTGATGTAGAAGCACCAGCGCCAGGAGAGGTGGTCGGTGAAGTAGCCGCCGAGCAGGGGACCTGCGACCGAGGCGAGGCCGAAGGCGGCGCCGATCAGGCCCATGTAGCGGCCGCGCTGCCGGGGCGGCACGATGTCGGCGATGATCGCCTGCACCCCGATCATGAGCCCGCCGGCGCCGACGCCCTGGACCGCGCGGAAGGCGATCAGCTGGTCCATGGACTGGGCCCGCCCGGCCAGCGCCGAGCCGATGACGAAGACGGCGATGGCGAACTGGAAGACGCCCTTGCGGCCGAAGAGGTCGCCGAGCTTGCCGTAGAGCGGCAGGCCGATGGTGGAGGTGAGCAGATAGGCGGTGATCGCCCAGGACATCCGGTCCAGGCCGTGCAGTTCGCCGACGACCTTCGGCAGCGCGGTCGCGACGATCATCTGGTCGAGCGCGGCCAGCAGCAGGGCGAGCATCAGCCCGAAGAAGACCAGCCCGACCCGGTGCGGGCCGGGCACGCCCGGGGACGCGGGGGTCTCTGGCGCGGCGGCGGTCCGCTCCGCGGCCGGTGCGACCACCGGCTCCTGCTCCACGAGTGTCGTGCCGCCCACGTACCGCTCCCCTCGTCACACCTGTCACATTTCCCGCATTGAGCGTCAACTGTGAACAACTGCGGCGAGTCACGGCATCGTTCCGGACCCGGGGGAGGTCCACTCGAACCGGTGAAGGGGCGCAACACCCCTTCACCGGTGGAGGCTTGGGGCTACTTCTCGACCTCGGCGGCGAGCCTGGCCAGCATGGCGTCGTAGATCCGGCCGAGGCCCTTGGGGGCGAAGGTCTTCTCGAAGAAGCCGCCGATGCCGCCGGCGCCCTTCCAGGTGGTGGTGACCACGACCCGGGACCTGCCCTCGCCGGCCGGGGTGACGCGCCAGGTGGTGACCATGGTGGAGTTGCGGTCCTTCTCGACCAGCTCGCCGTCGGTGGGCTCGCTGACCTCCATCAGGCAGTCGCGCACCCGCTTGCTGGTGGCCTGGAGCTTCCAGTGCACGAGGGTGCCCTGGCCGTCGCCGCCCTCACGGACCTCGTACTCGCTGAAGTGCTCGGGCAGCAGCTTCTGCCGGGTGCCGCGGTAGTCGGCGAGGGCGTCGAACACCTTCTCCGCGTCCGCCGCGACGACCCGCTCCGTAGTGGCCTCGACCTGCGCCATTGCGTTCCTCCAGGACCTGGTTTCTCGGGGTTGGGGCAAGCCAACCACCCCGGCGCCCGGCCGCCCAAATCGGGGGGTGCCGTCCGGGGCTCCCACCAGGGCCGCACGATCATGGGAACAGATGTTCTATTGTGAGTGCAGTGCTACCGAGGAGGCGTCATGCGCTGGGAGAACCTCACAGGGGACAGCGAACACGGCCGGGCGGAAGCCGCGCTGTTCGGCGCGGACGCCGTCGTGACCCGCACCTTCGACACGCCGGAATTCGCCGGGATCACCTTCCACGAGGTCCGGGCGCGCTCGGTGCTGAACCGGGTGCCGGGCGCCTCCCGCATGCCGTTCGAGTGGACCGTGAACCCCTACCGTGGCTGTACGCACGCGTGCGTCTACTGTTTTGCCCGCAAGACGCACAGCTATCTGGACCTCGACACCGGCATCGGCTTCGACACCCAGATCGTGGTGAAGGTGAACGCGCCCGAGGTGCTGCGCCGCCAGCTCGCCTCCCGCCGCTGGCAGGGCGACCACGTGGCGATGGGCACCAACGTCGACTGCTACCAGCGCGCGGAGGGCCGCTACCGGCTGATGCCGGGCATCATCTCCGCCCTCACCGAGCAGGCCAACCCCTTCTCGATCCTCACCAAGGGCACCCTGATCCTGCGCGACCTGGACCTGCTGGTCCGGGCCGCCGAGGTGACCGACATCGGCATCTCGGTCTCCGTGGGCTTCCTCGACACCGAGCTGTGGCGCACGGTGGAGCCGGGCACGCCCGCGCCCGAGCGCCGCCTGGACGTCGTACGCGCCTTCGGCGAGCGCGGCATCGGCTGCGGGGTGCTGATGGCGCCGGTGATCCCGTTCCTGTGCGACGACCCGGCGCAGCTGCGCGCCACGGTACGGGCGATCGCGGCGGCCGGGGCCACCTCCGTCACGCCTCTGGTGCTGCATCTGCGGCCCGGCGCGCGGGAGTGGTTCATGGCCTGGCTCGGGCAGCACCACCCGCACCTGGTGCGGCGTTACGAGCGGCTGTACGCGGAGGGCGCCTACGCACCCCGGTGGTACCAGCGCCGGATCACCCGTCAGGTGCACGAGCTGGCGCAGGAGTACGGCATCGGGCCCACGCGTCCGGGCCTGGCCCGCCGGATCCGCCCGGCGGAGCCGGCCGAACCCCCGGCGCCGGCCGAACCGACCCAGCTGACCCTCATGTGACGGTGTGTCAGACCCTCGGGTGAGGGCGTTCGAGCGCTTCGGGCACTCCGAACGGGTCAACTGCGCCCGGCGTGCGCGGTCCAGCGCGCCGATTCCGGGACGATGCGGCGAGAGACGTGGCCCTCGTGGTCCGCCGACACCGCCGTCCCGGGAGGACGCATGAGAACACGCGCAGCCGTGCTGTGCGCAGCCGCCGCCGTACTGGCGGGCTCGGTCACCGCCCTTCCCGCGCAGGCCGCTCCGGCGGCGCACCTCACCTGGAGGTCGTGCGGCACCGACGACTACCCGACGCTCCAGTGCGCGTCCCTGCAGGTGCCGCTGGACCACGCGCACCCGTCGGGCCGTCAGATCACCCTCGCCCTGTCCCGCGTCCCGCACACCGCGCCGGCCTCGCAGGGGCCGCTGCTGGTCAACCCCGGCGGCCCCGGCGGCAGCGGCCTGAACCTGGCCGGGTTCGTCGCCTCGGCGCTGCCCAGGAGCGTGGCCGCGCAGTACGACGTCATCGGCTTCGACCCGCGCGGGGTCGGCCGCAGCCGCCCGGCCCTGGACTGCGCGCCGGGCCACTTCAGGACGGTCCGCCCGGACACCGTGCCCGCCACGGCCGCGGTGGAGCGGACCAACCTCGCGCGCGCCCGGTCCTTCGCCGCCGACTGCGGCCGCCGTCACGCCGACGTGCTGCCGTACATGGACACGGTCAGCGCCGTGCGCGACCTGGACTCCATCCGCGCGGCCCTCGGCGCGCCGCGGATCAGTTACTTCGGCTACTCCTACGGCACCTATCTCGGCGCGGTCTACGCCAAGCTGTACCCGGGGCGGGTCCGCCGTCTGGTGCTGGACTCGGTGGTCGATCCGACCGGCGTCTGGTACCGGGACAACCTCGGCCAGGACTACGCCTTCGACGAGCGGCACCGCGCGCTGATGGCCTGGATCGCCCGGTACGACTCCACGTACCACCTCGGCAAGGACCCCGAGCGGGTCGGGGCCGAGTGGTACGCGATGCGGGCGGCCCTGGCCAAGAAGCCGGCCGGCGGCACGGTGGGCGCCTCCGAACTGGAGGACACCTTCATCCCCGGCGGCTACTACGACGGCTACTGGCCCTATCTCGCCCAGGCGTTCGCGGCGTACGCGCGCGAGAGGAACGCCGCGCCGCTGGTGCAGGCGTACCGGAAGTTCGGCGCCGTGGACGGCTCGGGGGACAACGGCTACAGCGTCTACACGGCGGTGCAGTGCCGTGACACCTCCTGGCCCGGCAGCTGGAACCGGTGGCGGGCGGACACCTGGGCGGTCTACGGCAAGGCGCCCTTCATGGCCTGGAACAACGCCTGGTACAACGCGCCGTGTGCGTTCTGGCCGACGGCGCGGCGCAGGCCGGTGAACATCGCCAACGCCGGGCTGCCGCCGGTGCTGCTGTTCCAGGCGACCGAGGACGCGGCCACGCCGTACCCGGGCGGGGTCATGGCGCACCGGCTGCTGGCCGGCTCCAGCCTGGTGGTGGAGGAGGGCGGCGGCAACCACGGCGTCACGCTGAGCGGCAACGCCTGCCTGGACGCGTACCTGTCCGCGTATCTCAGGGACGGCAGCGTCCCGCGCGGCTCGGGCACGGGCGTCGCCGACGCGGTCTGCCCGAAGTCGCCGGATCCCAAGCCGCTGACGGCGAAGGCGGCGTCCCCGTCGTCACGCGGCTCGGCCCTGCACGGCCTGCTGGGCTTCCGCCGGTAGCGCGCGCCGCATCAACCCGTCGGGGCCGTTGTCAGTGGGGTGGTCCACCATGGCCCCATGAGCGATCACCACGGATCCGCCACGGCCCCGACCCGCATCCCCGCCCCCGCCGGCGTGGCCCCCGCGGCCCAGTACAGCCACGTCGTCTCGGCGGCCGGCCGCTTCGTCGCCGTCTCCGGCCAGCTTCCCCTGGACGAGCGGGGCAGGCTGGTCGGCGAGGGCGACCCCGCGGCCCAGGCCCGCCAGGTGTTCGAGAACCTCAGGCGCTGCCTCGCCGCGGCCGGCGCCGGCTTCGAGCACGTGGTGAAGCTGACGTACTTCGTCACCGACACCGCCCACCTCCCGGCCATCCGTGCGGCCCGCGCCGCCCACATACCCGATGACCGCCTCCCGGCGTCCTCCGCCGTCCAGGTGGCCGCGCTGGTGGCCCCGGAGTTCCTGATGGAGATCGAAGCGCTCGCGGTGGTCGGCGAATGAGCCCCCTGACCGTCCGGGAGATGGGCCTCGCCGACTGCGAGCGCGTCTCCGAGATCCGGGTCCGGGGCTGGCGGCACGCCTACCGGGGGCTGATGCCGCAGTCGTATCTCGACGGGCTCAGCGTCGCGGCGGACGCCGGGAAACGGCGGACCTGGTTGACGCAAGGGGACGGGTCCGTGGTGAACCTGGTCGCCGAGCAGGCGGGCGAGATCCTCGGCTGGGCGGCGTACGGGCCCTACCGGGACGGTGAAGTGCGCACGGCGGACGCGGAGTTGTACGCCGTCTACGCCGATCCGGCGCACCTCGGCCGCGGGGTCGGGCGGGCGCTGCTGTCGGCGTCGCTCGAGCGGTGCGCCGCTTTCCCCCGCATGTTCCTGTGGGTTCTGAAGGAGAACGCCGCGGCCCGCCGGTTCTACGAACGCGCCGGATTCCGCGCGGACGGCGCCGAGGAGCCCTTCGACGTGGACGGGGTGCCCGTGCCGGAGGTGCGCTACGCGAAGGCGCTGAGCGGCTGACCGCCCGTCAGGTCACCTCCGTGCGCTGCGGGGGGATCCGCGCCAGCGCCCGCGCCGCCGCCTCGGCGAGGGCCGGCTGGGCCAGGGCCTCGGTGAGGACGCGGCGGGCCCGGGGGTCACCGAGGGCGCCGAGACCCTCCACACAGGCGAGGGCGACGCGGCGGTAGGGGTCGTGCGGGCGCAGGCGGCGCTCCAGGGTGGTGATCAGCGCGGGCACGGACTCCGGGGCGCGCAGCTCGGTCAGCAGCCGTACCGGGTGCAGGGCGTAGGCCACGCGGAGTTCGTTGGTGGCGAGGGCCGCCGCCGCGCGGGCCGTGCGGGGGTCGCCGAGGCGGGCCAGGGCATGGGCGGCGGAGGCGCAGCGTGGGGGATCGCGGTGGTTGAGCAGCAGCACCAGGGACTCGAAGGCGCGCCGGTCGCCCGCGAGGCCGAGCCGGAACGCGGCCAGTTCCCTGGCCCACAGGGGCTGTCCGGGCGCGGTGAGCACCTCCGCGAGTTCGTCGTGGTCGCCGGTGGCCAGCAGCCGCTCGAACGCCGCCGAGCCGCGCGACTCCTGCCGTAAGCGCTCCGTGAGCGATCGCAACTCTTCGTCCACGAAGTCCAGCGTAGGCGGGTGGCGGGGTCCGGGGGAGCTACATCACAAACTCCGGCCGGACTCAGGGCTGGCGCGCTCGTTACTGGCAAGTTAAGCTCAGACGAGCGAGTTACCCACTCGCATCCGCTGGCGACGGTCTGGTGACGCGGCCGTCGCGAGCAGGTCGGTTCGGTACGGACGTGTACCGCAGTACGACCCGGCTCCGGGACAGGGCCGGTCGGAATTCCTGCCGTGTGCCGTGCGCGGGCGATGTGCATCGCCCGTGGCATCCGGCGGCACCGGGCGTGTGCGCTCGCGGCCCGGCAAACACCCGCACCCTTTCCGCTCCGTGGTGCGCCCCTCGGCGCACCCGGCGCGCTCCTCGTCGTCACCCTCATTCCTGGAGTCCCGCGATGGCCACTCCCCTGTCCCCCCAGTCCGGCACCCCGCAGCCCCTCAAGACGATCGCCGTCGTCGGCCTCGGCACCATGGGCACCGGTATCACCGAGGTCCTCGCCAAGGCGGGCCGCGAGGTGATCGGCATCGACATCAGCGAGGCCCAGGCCGCGAGCTGCGTCGCCACCCTTGAGGCCCGCACCGCCCACTGCGTGGAGCGCGGCCGGCTCACCGAGCAGGAGCGCGCCGACGCCCTGGCCCGGGTCCGCACCGGCACCGACCTCGCGGCGGCGGCCGACGCCGACCTCGTCATCGAGGTGGCCCCGGAGTCGTACGAGATCAAGCACCAGATCTTCCGCGAGCTCGACGGCATCGTCCGTCCCGAGACGATCCTCGCGACCGGCACCAACGCCCTGTCCGTGACCCGTCTCGCCGCCGACTCGGCCCGCCCCGAGCGCGTGCTCGGCCTGCACTTCTTCAACCCGGCGCCGGCGATGAAGCTGGTCGAGGTCGTCTCGTCGGTGCTGACCGCGCCGGGCGCCGTCGCCGCCGTCACCGACCTCGCGATCGAGCTGGGCAAGGAGCCGGTCGCGGTCGGCGACCGCCCCGGTTTCGTCGCGGACGGCCTGCTGTTCGGCTACCTCAACCAGGCCGCCGCGATGTACGAGGCCCGCTACGCCTCCCGTGAGGACATCGACGCGGCGATGCGGCTCGGCTGCGGCCTGCCGATGGGCCCGCTCGCGCTGCTGGACCTGATCGGCGTCGACACCGCCCGTACGGTCCTGGAGGCCATGTACGCCGAGTCCCGCGACCGGCTGCACGCCCCGGCCCCGATCCTGAAGCAGCTCAGCGAGGCGGGCCTGACCGGCCGCAAGGCGGGACGCGGCTTCTACACCTACGCGGCCCCGGGCAGCGCCACCGTCGTGCCGGACGCGCTGACCCCGGCCGAGGACGGCTCGGCGGTCCGGGGACGCGAGGTGCGCTCGGTGGGCGTCGCCGGCTCCGGCACCATGGCCTCCGGCATCGCCGAGGTGTTCGCCAAGGCCGGCTACGGCGTGGTGCTGGCCGCCCGCAGCGAGCAGAAGGCGCAGGCCGCCAAGGCCCGGATCGGCAAGTCGCTTTCGCGCTCTGTCGACAAGGGGCGGCTGACCGCCGAGGCCGCCGCGCAGATCCTGGACCGGATCACCCCGGCCGGGTCCTACGACGCCTTCGCCGGCGTCGACCTGGCCGTCGAGGCGATCGCCGAGGACCTGGAGGTCAAGCGGCAGCTGTTCGCCACGCTGGACAAGGTCTGCAAGCCCGGCGCGGTCCTCGCCACCACCACCTCCTCGCTGCCCGTCGTCGCCTGCGCCCGCGCCACCTCGCGCCCGCAGGACGTGATCGGCATGCACTTCTTCAACCCGGCGCCGGCGATGAAGCTGGTCGAGGTCGTGCGGACCGTGCTGACCGGCGACGACGTCCACGCCACCGTCCGCGAGGTCTGCGCGAAGATCAAGAAGCACGCGGTGGACTGCGGCGACCGGGCCGGCTTCATCGTGAACGCGCTGCTGTTCCCGTACCTGAACAACGCGATCAAGATGGTCGAGGAGCACTACGCGTCCCTGGACGACATCGACGCGGCGATGAAGCTCGGCGGCGGCTACCCGATGGGCCCCTTCGAGCTGCTGGACGTGGTCGGCCTGGACGTCTCGCTGGCCATCGAGCAGGTGCTGCACCGCGAGTTCCGCGATCCGGGCCTGGCCCCGGCGCCGCTGCTGGAGCACCTGGTGGCCGCGGGCTGCCTCGGCCGCAAGACCGGCCGCGGCTTCCGCGAGTATGCCCGGCGTTGACGGCGCCGGCGACTGGTCGCACGCGGAGACGGACTGGGGCGGACTGCTCGGCCCGGTGGACGCGTCCCCGCCCTCCTGGGGCGGGGCGGGCCCCCGGGCCGGCAGAACCCCCTCACCCGCGCACCGAACTGCGCACATGCAGTACGTTCGGGGCATGTCCCAGCCCGCCAAGTCCTCACGTACACCAGCTACGCCCGACGCGCCGGAAAGTGCCGCAGGCAGTCGCGCCGCCGCCCAGCGGCTCAAGATGCGCCGAGAACTGGCGGCGGCAGCGATGGAGCTCTTCGCGACCAAGGGGTACGAGGCGACCACCGTCGACGAGATCGCGGCCGCGGCCGGCGTCGCCCGCCGTACCTTCTTCCGTCACTTCCGTTCCAAGGAAGAGGCGATCTTCCCGGACCACGACGACACGCTGATCCGCGTCGAGGCGGTCCTGAACGCCGCTCCCGCGCACGAGCATCCGCTCGACGCCGTGTGCCGCGGCATCAAGGAAGTCATGAAGATGTACGCGGCCGCCCCGGAGGTCTCGGTCGCCCGCTACAAGCTCACCCGCGAGGTGCCCACCCTGCGGGAGGCGGAGATCGCGTCGGTGGCCCGCTACGAGCGTCTGTTCACCCGCTACCTCCTCGGCCACTTCGACGAGCGGGCGCACGCCGACGACGCCAACGACGACCCGCTGCTGGCCGAGGTGGCCGCCTCCGCCGTCGTCACCGCCCACAACCACGTGCTGCGGCGCTGGCTGCGCGCGGGCGGCCAGGGGGACGTGGAGGCGCAGCTGGACCACGCCTTCGCCATCGTGCGCAAGACGTTCGGCAACGGGATCGGCGCGGGACGCGGCACGGCGCCGCAGCCGGCCGCCTCCACGGCGTCCGCGCAGGGCGAGGTGCTGGTGACGGTCGCGCGCACCGACGCGCCGCTGCACGAGGTCATGCGCACCATCGAGCAGGCCCTCAAGGAGCGCTGACCCAGGTTCCCCCCTGTGACAACGGCCACCCCACGGGTGGCCGTTTTTGCATGTCAGCGCCCCTTTTCGCCCACCCTTCGAGGCCCATACGATCGATCATCGCTCATCTGTCAAGTAAAGATTTCATCTGAGAGCAATATCTGGCACTCAGTGCCTTGCCGACTGACACGCGGTGTCATACGTTGAAGGGGTCCGGGCGGCCGGCGAGCAGAGACCGATCGCTCGCCGGCTGTCCCCAAAGGCCCATGGCCCGAGCGCCCGGACGCCTGCGTCACAGGCACCCTCCCGCGCCACAAAGCGCTGCCGAAGCACCACCGAGCCGAACCGACGGCCCACCCTCCAAAACCCTCAGCAGCACTCACCGCAGCACCGACGATCCCTCAGCGCCCCTCCCTCAGGGCGCTCACCGCCGGAGGCAACACCGTGACCGTGAAGGACATCCTGGACGCGATCCAGTCGCAGGACGCCACGTCCGCCGACTTCGCCGCCCTGCCGATCCCCGACTCGTACCGCGCGATCACCGTGCACAAGGACGAGACGGAGATGTTCGCGGGCCTTGAGACCCGCGACAAGGACCCGCGCAAGTCGATCCACCTCGACGAGGTTCCCGTGCCCGAGCTGGGCCCGGGCGAGGCCCTGGTGGCCGTCATGGCCTCCTCGGTGAACTACAACTCGGTGTGGACCTCGATCTTCGAGCCTCTGTCCACCTTCGGGTTCCTGGAGCGCTACGGCCGCACCAACGAGCTGGCCAAGCGGCACGACCTGCCGTACCACATCATCGGCTCCGACCTCGCGGGCGTCGTTCTGCGCACCGGCCCGGGCGTCAACGCCTGGAAGCCCGGTGACGAGGTCGTCGCCCACTGTCTGTCCGTCGAGCTGGAGTCCTCCGACGGCCACAACGACACGATGCTCGACCCGGAGCAGCGGATCTGGGGCTTCGAGACCAACTTCGGCGGCCTCGCCGAGATCGCCCTGGTCAAGTCCAACCAGCTGATGCCGAAGCCGGACCACCTGAGCTGGGAGGAGGCCGCGGCCCCGGGCCTGGTGAACTCCACCGCCTACCGCCAGCTGGTCTCCCGCAACGGCGCCGGCATGAAGCAGGGCGACAACGTGCTGATCTGGGGCGCGAGCGGCGGCCTCGGCTCGTACGCGACGCAGTTCGCGCTGGCCGGCGGCGCCAACCCGATCTGTGTCGTCTCCAGCCCGCAGAAGGCGGACATCTGCCGCGCGATGGGCGCCGAGGCGATCATCGACCGCAACGCCGAGGGCTACAAGTTCTGGAAGGACGAGCGGACCCAGGACCCGAAGGAGTGGAAGCGCTTCGGCAAGCGCATCCGCGAGCTCACCGGCGGCGAGGACATCGACATCGTCTTCGAGCACCCCGGCCGCGAGACCTTCGGCGCGAGCGTCTACGTCACCCGCAAGGGCGGCACCATCACCACCTGCGCCTCCACCTCGGGCTACATGCACGAGTACGACAACCGGTACCTGTGGATGTCGCTGAAGCGGATCATCGGCTCCCACTTCGCCAACTACCGCGAGGCCTGGGAGGCCAACCGCCTCATCGCCAAGGGCAGGATCCACCCGACCCTGTCGAAGGTCTACTCGCTCGAGGACACCGGCCAGGCCGCCTACGACGTCCACCGCAACCTGCACCAGGGCAAGGTCGGCGTGCTGTGCCTCGCCCCCGAGGAGGGCCTGGGCGTGCGCGACCACGAGATGCGAGCCAAGCACATCGACGCCATCAACCGCTTCCGCAACGTCTGAGAGCCGCAGATGACAGAGCGTCAGCCTTCGGGCAGCCGGAGGGAAAAGGACCGTCCGTGGCTCATGCGGACGTACGCCGGTCACTCGACGGCGGAGGCGTCCAACGAGCTGTACCGGCGCAACCTGGCCAAGGGGCAGACCGGTCTGTCGGTGGCGTTCGACCTGCCGACGCAGACGGGTTACGACTCCGACCACATCCTCGCCCGCGGCGAGGTCGGCCGGGTGGGCGTGCCCGTGGCCCATCTGGGCGACATGCGCCGGCTGTTCCAGGACATCCCCCTGGAGCAGATGAACACCTCGATGACGATCAACGCCACCGCCATGTGGCTGCTGGCGCTCTACCAGGTCGTCGCCGAGGAGCAGGGCGCGGACATCACCAAGCTCCAGGGCACGACCCAGAACGACATCGTCAAGGAGTACCTGTCCCGGGGCACCCATGTGTTCCCCCCGGGGCCGTCGCTCCGCCTGACGACGGACATGATCGCGTACACGGTCTCCCACATCCCGAAGTGGAACCCGATCAACATCTGCAGCTACCACCTGCAGGAGGCCGGGGCCACGCCGGTGCAGGAGATCGCGTACGCGATGTCCACCGCGATCGCCGTCCTGGACGCCGTGCGCGACTCCGGCCAGGTGCCGCAGGAGCGCATGGGCGACGTGGTCGCCCGCATCTCCTTCTTCGTGAACGCGGGCGTCCGCTTCGTCGAGGAGATGTGCAAGATGCGGGCGTTCGGCCGCATCTGGGACAAGATCACGCGTGAGCGGTACGGCATCGAGAACCCCAAGCAGCGCCGCTTCCGCTACGGCGTCCAGGTCAACTCCCTCGGCCTGACGGAGGCGCAGCCGGAGAACAACGTCCAGCGGATCGTGCTGGAGATGCTGGCCGTGACCCTCTCCAAGGACGCACGCGCGCGTGCCGTGCAGCTGCCGGCCTGGAACGAGGCCCTGGGCCTGCCCCGCCCCTGGGACCAGCAGTGGAGCCTGCGCATCCAGCAGGTGCTCGCCTACGAGAGCGACCTGCTGGAGTACGACGACATCTTCGAGGGCTCGAAGGTGATCGAGGCGAAGGTGGACCAGCTGGTCGCGGACGCCCTCGCGGAGATCGAGCACATCCAGGAGATGGGCGGCGCGATGGCCGCCGTCGAGTCCGGCTACCTGAAGTCGCAGCTGGTCGCCTCGCACGCCGAGCGCCGGGCCAGGATCGAGTCCGGCCAGGAGAAGATCGTCGGCGTCAACATCTTCGAGGGCACCGAGCCGAACCCGCTCACGGCCGACCTGGACACCGCGATCCAGACGGTCGACCCGGCGGTCGAGGCCCGGGTCATCGCCTCGCTGCAGAACTGGCGCGACACGCGCTACCAGCCGCCCTTCAACCACCCGCGCCCCTGCAAGGCGCTGGAGCGGCTGAAGGAGGCCGCCAAGGGCACCGAGAACCTGATGGAGGCCACGCTGGAGTGCGCCCGCGCCGGCGTCACCACCGGCGAGTGGGCGGCGGCCCTGCGCGAGGTGTTCGGCGAGTACCGGGCGCCCACCGGGGTGTCCTCGGCGCCGGTGGCCGTCGCCGCCGAGCCGGGCTCCGCGCTCGCCGACGTGCGGGCCAGGGTGGACGCCACCGCCCGCGAGCTGGGCGTCGGCAAACTCCGCTTCCTGGTCGGCAAGCCGGGCCTGGACGGGCACTCCAACGGCGCCGAGCAGATCGCCGTGCGCGCGCGGGACGCCGGCTTCGAGGTGGTCTACCAGGGCATCCGGCTGACGCCCGAGCAGATCGTGGACGCCGCCCTCGCCGAGGACGTGCACGCGGTCGGCCTGTCGATCCTGTCCGGATCGCACGCCCAGCTGGTCCCGGACGTACTCCAGCGGCTGCGTGTGGCCGGTGCCACAGATATACCGGTGATCGCCGGTGGCATCATCCCGAATGGTGACGCCGAGCAGCTGAAGGACGCCGGAGTGGCCGCCGTCTTCACCCCGAAGGACTTCGACATCACCGGGATCATCGGCCGCATCGTCGACGAGATCCGGAAAGCGAACAAGCTCGACCCTCTGGAGGTCCCCGCATGACGACCGTCAACCGCCTTCGCCCGCGGCGCTCCTGCCTGGCCGTACCGGGCAGCAACCCGCGCTTCCTGGAGAAGGCGCAGGGCCTCCCGGCGGACCAGGTCTTCCTCGACCTGGAGGACGCCTGTGCGCCGCTCGCCAAGCCCGAGGCGCGGCACACCATCGTCAAGTTCCTCAACGAGGGCGACTGGACGGGCAAGACCCGGGTGGTGCGCGTCAACGACTGGACGACCGAGTGGACGTACCGCGACGTCGTGACGGTCGTCGAGGGCGCCGGCCCGAACCTCGACTGCATCATGCTGCCGAAGGTGCAGAACGCCCAGCAGATCGTCGCGCTGGACCTGCTGCTCACCCAGATCGAGAAGACCATGGGCTTCGAGGTCGGCCGGATCGGCATCGAGGCGCAGATCGAGAACGCGCAGGGCCTGAACAACGTCAACGAGATCGCGCAGGCCTCGCCGCGCATCGAGACGATCATCTTCGGCCCGGCCGACTTCATGGCGTCCATCAACATGAAGTCCCTCGTCGTGGGCGAGCAGCCGCCCGGCTACCCGGCGGACGCCTACCACTACATCCTGATGAAGATCCTGATGGCCGCCCGCGCCAACGACCTCCAGGCGATCGACGGCCCCTACCTGCAGATCCGCAACGTCGACGGCTTCCGCGAGGTGGCCGGCCGGGCCGCCGCCCTCGGCTTCGACGGCAAGTGGGTGCTGCACCCGGGCCAGGTGGACGCCGCCAACGAGGTCTTCTCGCCCTCCCAGGAGGACTACGACCACGCCGAGCTGATCCTGGACGCGTACGACTACTACACGTCCGAGGCGGGCGGCAAGAAGGGCTCCGCGATGCTCGGCGACGAGATGATCGACGAGGCCAGCCGCAAGATGGCCCTGGTCATCGCGGGCAAGGGACGCGCCGCCGGCATGCAGCGCACCAGCAAGTTCGAGATCCCGGAGGCCTGAGCGCGATGCAGTTCGGACGGACCTACGAGGAGTTCGAGGTCGGGGCGACGTACAAGCACTGGCCGGGCAAGACGGTCACGGAGTACGACGACCACCTGTTCTGTCTCCTCACCATGAACCACCACCCGCTCCACATGGACACCAACTATGCGGAGAAGACGACGGACTTCGGCAAGAACGTCGTCGTGGGGAACTACATCTACTCCCTCCTGCTGGGCATGAGCGTGCCGGACATCTCCGGCAAGGCGATCGCCAACCTGGAGATCGAGTCGCTCAAGCACGTGGCGCCGACCTTCCACGGCGACACGATCTACGGCGAGACGGCCGTGCTCGACAAGTGGCCGTCGAAGTCGAAGAACGACCGCGGCATCGTCTACGTCGAGACCAAGGGCTACAAGCAGGACGGCACGCTCGTCTGCGTCTTCCGCCGCAAGGTGATGGTGCCCACCGAGACGTACATCAAGGAGCGCGGCGGCGAGCAGCCGGGCCGCCCTGAGCTGAAGCAGCAGGAGAAGTAGCGATGGCCCGTCTCGCCCAGACCGCCGGTCTGACCGACGTCCAGCAGGAGATCCTCTCCACCGTCCGGGACTTTGTCGACAAAGAGATCATTCCTGTCGCGACCGAGCTGGAGCACCGCGACGAGTACCCGCAGCAGATCGTCGACGGGCTCAAGGAGCTCGGCCTGTTCGGTCTGATGATCCCCGAGGAGTACGGCGGGCTGGGCGAGTCGCTGCTCACCTACGCGCTGTGCGTGGAGGAGATCGCCCGCGGCTGGATGTCGGTGTCCGGCATCATCAACACCCACTTCATCGTCGCGTACATGCTCAAGCAGCACGGCACGCAGGAGCAGAAGGACCACTTCCTGCCGAAGATGGCCGCCGGCGACATCCGGGGCGCCTTCTCGATGTCGGAGCCGGGTCTGGGCTCCGACGTGTCGGCGATCACGTCCAAGGCGGTCAAGGACGGCGACGAGTACGTCCTGAACGGCCAGAAGATGTGGCTGACGAACGGCGGCACCTCGTCCCTGGTGGCCGTCCTCGTCCGCAGCGACGAGGGTCACCCCGAGGGCACGGCCCCGCACAAGTCCATGACGACCTTCCTGGTCGAGAAGGAGCCGGGCTTCGGCGAGGTCCGCCCGGGCCTGACCATCCCCGGCAAGATCGACAAGATGGGCTACAAGGGCGTCGACACCACCGAGCTGATCATGGACGGCCTGCGGGTACCGGCCGATCGGGTGCTCGGCGGCGTCACCGGCCGAGGTTTTTACCAAATGATGGACGGCGTCGAGGTCGGCCGGGTCAACGTGGCGGCGCGCGGCTGCGGCGTCGCCCAGCGCGCCTTCGAGCTCGGCGTCCAGTACGCCCAGCAGCGGCACACCTTCGGCAAGCCCATCGCCCAGCACCAGGCCATCCAGTTCAAGCTGGCGGAGATGGCGACCAAGGTCGAGGCCGCCCATGCGATGATGGTCAACGCGGCCCGCAAAAAGGACTCCGGCGAGCGAAACGACCTGGAGGCCGGCATGGCGAAGTACCTGGCCTCCGAGTACTGCAAGGAGGTCGTGGAGGACGCCTTCCGGATCCACGGCGGCTACGGCTTCTCCAAGGAGTACGAGATCGAGCGCCTGTACCGCGAGGCCCCGATGCTGCTCATCGGTGAAGGTACCGCCGAGATCCAGAAAATGATCATCGGCCGCAGACTGCTCGAAGAGTATCGATTCCAGGGCTGAATGTCCTAGTACGGGGTGTTTTCTTCGAGAAGAAGATCACACCCCGTATGCGTTGTTCCGCCGCTCTTCGGCCGCCGACTCGGCTTCCCAGCTTGCCCAGTTGCGGCCCGCGACCGGTACGATCCCGGAAAGCCGCCGTCCCCCGTCTTGTGCGGCATCATCCGCTACGAAGGTCATCCATGCCCCACAGCCAAACCTCTGCACCTCGCGACAGCCGAGCCGGCGTCCGTCTCGCGCGCGGAGCATCGCCGTGGCTTCTCCCGACCGTCGCCACCGCAGCCCTCAGCCTGGCCCGCGCCCGCCGCTCCGGCGCGGCCAGGGCCGTGGCCGTGCCCGCCACCGCGCTCGCGGCGGGCATGCTGTGGTTCTTCCGCGACCCCGAGCGCGAGATCGGCTCCGGCCGGGTGATCTCGCCCGCCGACGGCGTGGTGCAGAGCATCATGCCGTGGAAGGACGGCCGCACCCGCGTCGCGATCTTCATGAGCCCGCTGAACGTCCACGTCAACCGCGCGCCCCTCGCGGGCACGGTGACGTCCGTCGAGCACATCCCCGGCGGCTTCGTTCCGGCGTTCAACAAGGAGAGCGAGAACAACGAGCGCGTAGTCTGGCATTTCGACACCGAACTCGGCGACATCGAGATGATCCAGATCGCCGGCGCGGTGGCCCGCCGCATCGTGCCCTACATCCCCGCGGGCACGAAGGTCGAGCAGGGCGACCGTATCGGTCTGATCCGCTTCGGCTCGCGTGTCGATCTCTACCTGCCCGAGGGCGTGGAGGTCGCGGTCGAGGTCGGACAGAAGACCGTGGCTGGGGTGACTCGCATTGACCGTGATTGATCCGGAGACCCAGGCGGGCTGGGTGCCCGAGGCCGACGACGTGGACGACGAGGAGGAGATGCCCCTCTCGCTCCGCCTGTCGATAGCGGACACCCTCACCCTGGGCAACGCCACCTGCGGGTTCATGGCGGTGTACTTCACCACCACCGGCATCCTGATCCCGCACCTCACCGGGAACGACGAGTCCGCGGGCATGGCGCGGCACAGCGCCGCCACGGCCGTCATCCTGATGCTCTGCGCGGCCGTCTTCGACCTGTTCGACGGCCTGGTCGCGCGCAAGCTGCGCTCCTCGCCGATGGGCGCGGAGCTGGACAACCTGTCCGACCTGATCAGCTTCGGGCTGGCGCCCGCGTACTTCGTCCTCGTCTACGGCATGGTCGCGGACGACGCGCACCAGAGAGTGGCGGCGCTCGGGGCCATCGTGGTGCTGCTGGCCGTCGTGCTGCGCCTGGCGCGCTTCTCGTGCGTGACGATGAAGGACGGCATGTTCCAGGGCATGCCCTCGCCGTTCGGCGCGCTGACGGTGGTCTCCATCGTGCTGCTGGAGCTGCCCTTCGTGGCGACGCTGCTCGCGATCCTCGGTACGGCGTGGCTGATGGTGAGCCGCGTGGAGTACCCCAAGCCGCGGGGCCGCCTCGCCGGCGCGATGCTCTCCTGGATCGTGCTGTCCATGGGCCTGCTGGCAGCCTGGGCCTTCGACGCCCCGAGCGGCCAGCTGCTCCTCCAGACGGGCTGCGCGCTGCAGCTGGTCATGGGCGCGGTGATCCCGCTGTTCGCCACGGCTCGCCGGGTGAACAACTTCCGCGACAACCGCCGGGAGGCGCGGGCGGCGCAGTTGCCGTAGCGGCGCTTGTACGAGGGGCCCCGGACCGTTGGCTGGTCCGGGGCCCCTCGTTTGTGTGGCCCACCTGGGGGCTCCGCCCCCCAGACCCCCGTTTCCCACCCACCCACCGGTCTCGGTTGGCTGAGAGGTGAAGCGACAAGGCCACGCCCGCCCCGGACAGTGCCTTTCCAGCCGACCGAGACGGGTGGGCGGGTTGGCCAGGGGGGTCTGGGGGCGGAGCCCCCAGGGCCTCAGCCCAAGTGGTCCTCGGCGATGCGCACGGCGACCCGCTCCAGGATCGGTCCGGCGTCGGCGATGCACTTGGCGACGTCGGGCTCGACGGACGTCAGGGCGTACGCCTGCTCGATCCCGGCCCGCAGCAGCGCCTCCTGCGACAGGGCCAGCCGCCCGCACACGGCCACCACGGTCTTCCCCGCGGAGCGCGCCGCGGCGGCAACCCCCGCCGGCGCTTTCCCGTGCAGCGTCTGCTCGTCCAGCGAACCCTCGCCGGTGATCACCAGCGAGGCCCGCTCCAGCGCGGGCGCGAAGCCCAGGACGTCCAGCATGACCTCGATGCCCGGCCGGAAACGCGCGCCGAGGAGCAGCGCGCCGTAGCCGATGCCGCCCGCCGCGCCCGCGCCCGGCGACGCCGCGTACCGCGCCGCGTCCGGACCGGCCTCGGCCTCCAGCACCTTGGCGAAGTGGGCCAGCGCCGCGTCGAGGGTGTCCACGTCGTCCGGCGAGGCGCCCTTCTGCGGGCCGTACACCGCCGGGGCTCCCTTCGGCCCGGTCAGCGGGTTGTCGACGTCGCTGGCGAGGACCAGTTCGACGGAGGACAGCCGGGGGTCCAGGCCGGACAGGTCGGCCCGGGCCAGGTCGGCCAGCCCGCCGCCGCCCGGCGACACCGGCTCACCGTCCTCGGTCAGGAACCGGGCGCCCAGCGCGGACAGCATCCCCGCGCCGCCGTCCGTCGTGGCGCTGCCGCCGACGCCGAACACGATCGTCCGCACGCCCGCGTCGAGCGCGGCGCGCAGCAGCTCGCCGGAGCCGTACGTGGAGGCCGTCAGCGGTGCGAAGACGCCCGCCGGAAGGCGCTGCAGGCCGCTGGCCTCGGCCATCTCCACCACCGCGGTGTCACCGCGCAGCGCGAACGCGGCGGTCACCTCCTGGCCCAGCGGGCCCGCGACCCGTACCTCCCGCCGCTCGAAACCGGCCGCCACCGCCGCGTCCACGGTCCCGTCGCCGCCGTCGGCCACGGGCAGCGCCTCGACGTGAAGGTCCGGCACGACCCGGCGCAGCCCGGCCGTCACCCGCTCGGCGACCTGCACGGCCGTCAGCGAGCCCTTGAACTTGTCCGCGGCGATGAGCACCCGACGGGTCTCGTTCACTGCAGCGTCCGCCACCTTGCATTCCCCTTGCTCTCCGGGCCCCGCGCACGTCAGGGCCAGTCGCGCCGCTGCGACCTTAACCGGAGGACGCCCTCGCCGTCATGCCCCGACCGAAGGCTGGGAAGCGCCTGGGAGCCGCCTGGGAAAAACGGGTAGACCCCAGCCATGACCAGCACAGGACCGGACCTCGCCGACCGCGTCCACGGCGGCTGGCTCGGCCGGATCGCGGGCAACATGCTCGGCAAGCCGGTCGAGCAGGGCGAGGTGTGGACCCACGAGCGCATCGACCGCTATCTGCGCGGGGCCGGGGCGCTGCCGCTCACCGACTATCTGCCCGAGCCCGCCGACCCGGCCGAGACCGCCGTACTGCGCCCGGAGTGGCGCGGTTGCGTGCGCGGCCGGATCCACGGCAGCGTGCGCGACGACGACGTCGACTACGCGATCCTCGGGCTGCACCTGCTGGAGACGCACGGCTTCGGCTTCAGCACCGAGCAGGTCGGTGATCTGTGGCTGCTCAGGCTGCCGTATCTGCAGACCTTCACGGCGGAGCGGGCGGCGTACCGCAATCTCGCGAACGGGCTGAAGCCGCCGCTGACGGCGACGTACGACAACCCGTACCAGGAGTGGATCGGCGCGCTGATCCGCGCCGACGTCCACGGCTGGACCCGTCCGGGCGATCCGGCCGGCGCCGCCGCCCTGGCCCGCCGGGACGCCGTGCTGTCCCACACCGGCAACGGCGTGTACGGCGCCATGTGGGCCGCCGCGCTGATCGCCGCGGCCTTCACCGCGCACACCGTGCGCGACGCGCTCGACGCGGCCCTCGGCGTGATCCCGGCCGGCAGCAGGCTCGCCCGTACCGTACGGCGGGTGATCAGCCTGCACGGGACCCGCCTGCCCTGGGAGGAGACCCTCGCCACGCTGGCCGCGGAGACCGCGGGGCTCGGCTGGATCCACACCGTCCCGAACGCCGCGGTGCTGAGCGCCGGGCTGCTGTACGGCGACGGCGACTTCACCCGGACCATCGCGCTGACCGTGCGTGGCGGCCTGGACACCGACTCCAACGGGGCGACGGCGGGCTCGGTGGCCGGGGTCCTCACCGGTGCGGAGGCGATCCCGGCGCGGTGGAAGGACCCGCTCCAGGACACGGTCCGCAGCGCGGTGTTCGGTTTCGACGGCGTACGGATCAGTGCGCTCGCGGAACGCACCGTGCGCCTGGCGGCGAGCGCCCCTTAGTCGGGCCGCGGCTGGTTACCCTTCCGCCATGGCCACGACTCCTGACTTCGCCACGTACATCGCGAGCCTGCCCCGGGTCCTCGCCGGCGCCGCCGTGCTCTTCCGGGACACCGAGGGGCGCGTGCTGCTGGTCGAGCCCAACTACCGCGAGGGCTGGGCGCTGCCGGGCGGCACGATCGAGTCGGACGACGGGGAGACCCCGCGCCAGGGCGCGCGCCGGGAGACGCTGGAGGAGATCGGCCTAGACCGGGAACCGGGCCGGCTGCTGGCCGTGGACTGGGTGCACGGCGCGGGCCGCCCGCCGCTGGTGGCCTATCTGTACGACGGCGGTGTCCTCGACGAGGCCGGCCTGAAGGCGATCCGGCTGCAGGAGGAGGAACTCCTCTCCTGGCGCCTGGTCCCCCGCGAGGACCTCCTGGCCCACCTCCCCGACGCCCTCGGCCGCCGCGTCCTGACGGCCCTCGACGTGCTCGCGGACGGCTCCGGCACGGCGGAACTGGAGAACGGCCACCGGGTGGCCTGACCGCACCGGTCCCGGCAGGCGCCCGGTCCCCGTCCCCGCCGGGTCCCGCGGGCGATATCCGCTCGCCCGGCGGGTACCGGCGTCCTACTCTCGGCCCCATGGACAGGCCTCTCGTAGCCATTCTCAGTGGCGCAGGTATCTCGACCGACTCCGGAATCCCCGACTATCGCGGCCCGAACGGACTGTGGCGGCGGGATCCGGAGGCGGAGAAGCTCGTCACGTACGAGTACTACATGGCCGACCCGGAGATCCGGCGGCGGTCCTGGCGGATGCGGCGCGAGAACCGCACGCTGAAGGCCGAGCCGAACGCCGCGCACCGGGCGGTCGCCGAGCTGGAGAGGTCCGGCGTCCCGGTGCGGGTGATCACCCAGAACGTGGACGGGCTGCACCAGTTGGCCGGCCTGCCCGCCCGGAAGGTCCTCGAACTGCACGGCAGCGCCCGCAGCGTCGTGTGCACCCGGTGCCATGCGCGCGGGTCCATGGAGGACGCCCTCGCGCGCGTCGACGCCGGTGAGGACGATCCGCCGTGCCGGGAGTGCGGGGGCATCCTCAAGTCCGCCACCGTGATGTTCGGGGAACGGCTGGACCCGGTGGTCATCGGCGAGGCCACGGCCATCTCCAAGGCCTGCACCGTCTTCGTCGCCGTCGGCAGCAGCCTCCAGGTCCACCCCGCCGCGGGCCTGGTGGGCGTCGCCGCCGACCACGGCGCCCGCCTGATCATCGTCAACGCCGAGCCCACGCCGTACGACGACCGGGCCGACCAGATCATCCGCGAACCGATCGGCACGGCCCTGCCCGCACTGCTGCGCGCCTTGAGCGAGGGCGCCGACGTCCGAGAAGGGTGACTGCAGTCGTCGGCCGTCCTGTGAGCCCGGGCGCGTCGGTGAGTCCCGCGGTGAAAGGGGCGCAAGCAGCGGCCGCTGGGCCCGGGTGAGCGCGGCTAGAACAGCGCCGCCTTCCGTTCGAAGTCCAGCAGGCGGCGTTTGCGGTCCAGGCCGCCGCCGTAGCCCGTGAGGTCGCCGTTCGCGCCGACGACGCGGTGGCAGGGGACGATGATGCCGACCGGGTTGCGGCCGTTGGCGAGGCCGACCGCGCGGGACGCCTTGGGGTTGCCCAGCGCGTCGGCGAGTTCGCCGTAGCTGCGGGTCTCGCCGTAGGGGATGCGGGTCAGCTGGTCCCAGACACGGCGCTGGAACGGAGTTCCGTGCAGGCGGAGTTCCAGGGTGAAGTGCGTCAACTCCCCCGCGAAGTAGGCCGACAGCTGCTCCTCGGCCTCGGCGAAGGGCGTGTCGTCACGGCTGCCGAAGGTCTCCTCGTGCGGCCGGTGGCGCTGGTCGGTCATGTACAGGCCGCACAGGACGCCGTCGTCGTCCGCGACGAGGGTCAGCGGGCCGTAGGGGCTGTCGATGACGGTGTGCCGCTTGTTCGAGACATCCATGGTCGTGAAAGTCCTCATACGGGTAGGAAGTTGATGGGGTGGCCGTCGGTCGCCCACAAGTACTGCACGGCGTACGCCCGCCAGGGCCGCCACGCCTCGGCGCGGGCGGTGAGCGCGGCCGGGGTGGCGGGCAGGCCCAGCTCCGCTGCCGCGCGCCGGATGCCGAGGTCGGTGGGGAGGAAGGCGTCCGGGTCGCCGAGGGCGCGCATCGCGATGACGTCGGCGGTCCAGGGACCGAAGCCGGGCAGGGACAGCAGCCGGGCCCGGGCCTCGGCCCAGTCGGACTCGACGCCCAACTGCAGGGTGCCCTCGGCCAGTTCGCGGACGAGCGTGGTGAAGGTGGTGCGCCGGGTGCGGGGCATCGCCAGGGTCTGAGGGTCGACGGCGGCGAGGGCCTCCGGGGACGGGAAGAGGTGGGTGAGGCCGCCCTCGGGGTCGTCGAGGGGCTTGCCGTGCGCCGTGACCAGGCGGGCGGCGTGGGTGCGGGCGGCGGCCGTGGACACCTGCTGTCCGAGGACGGCGCGGACGGCGAACTCGGCCTCGTCGACCGTGCGCGGCACCCGGCGGCCGGGCGCCTTGTCGACCAGCGGCGCGAGCAGCGGGTCGGTGCGCAGATGATCGTCCACCGCGACCGGGTCGGCGTCCAGGTCGAGCATGCGGCGGCACCGGCTGATGGCCACCGGCAGGTCGCGCAGGTCGCTGAGGGTGAGGCGGCAGGCGATGTGGTCGGGGCGGGGCGTGAGGGAGGCGATCCCGTGGCCGTACGGCAGGCGCAGCGTGCGCCGGTAGGCGCCGTCCCGCCATTCCTCGACGCCGGGTACGGCCGTGGCGGCGAGGTGCCCGAAGAGGTTGGAGGGGTTGAGCGGGGCGCGGAACGGCAGCCGCAGGCCGATCCCGGCCGGGGTGCCGGCCCCGGACCTCGGCGCGCGGGCGCGCAGTTGGCTCGGGGTCAGGGCGAAGACCTCGCGGACGGTGTCGTTGAAGGCGCGGACGGAGGCGAAGCCGGCCGCGAAGGCGATCTCCGCCATGGGCAGCGCGGTGGTCTCGATGAGCAGCCGCGCGGTCTGGGCGCGCTGAGCGCGGGCGAGGGCGAGCGGGCCCGCGCCGAGTTCGGCGAGCAGCTGCCGCTCGACCTGGCGGGCGCTGTAGCCGAGCCGGGAGGCGAGTCCGGGAACGCCCTCGCGGTCCACGACGCCGTCGGCGATGAGCCGCATGGCGCGGGCCACCAGGTCGGCGCGGTGGTTCCACTCCGGGGAGCCGGGGCTGGTGTCCGGGCGGCAGCGCTTGCAGGCGCGGAACCCGGCCTGCTGGCAGGCGGCCGCGCTCGGGTAGAACGTCATGTTCTCGGGCTTGGGCGGGACGACGGGACAGCTGGGGCGGCAGTAGATCCGGGTGGTCAGGACGGCCGTGAAGAACCATCCGTCGAACCGGGCGTCCTTGGACTGCACGGCCCGCACGCAGTGCTCCCGGTCGAGGTGCGTCGCTGTCTGCATGCCTCCAGCATCGGCCGGGCGGCCCCTGGTGTGCTGGCGGAAATCCGACATCAGCGTCCGCGGGCCTGCCGGGTTTCCGTTCCGGGAGCGACCGAGGCTGTCATCGGCGCACACCCGCGGGTCCGGGCAGGCCGATGCGGACGGCTGGCCGCCGCCTGGTCGGTGAGAGGAACGCTGCCACTCGGACCGGACCTGGGTGTCGGTGTCGCCGCCGGAGGCTACGGTGACGGGTTCAGTGGGTCGTCGGTCATGCCGGTCAGGCGGTCCGTCTGGGTGGTCGTGACGAGGGCGGGGTCCAGTTGGCCGGCGGCGGTCGTCAGGGCGGTCAGGGCCGGGACCAGGCCGGCGCGCTCCGGTGCGGGCAGGCGTTCCACCAGGGCCCGGATCTCGGCGCGGCGGTGGCTCAGCACCCGCTCCACCAGATACTCGCCGGCGGGGGTGAGCCGGAGGACGACCTCGCGCCCCGTTGTCCGCGTTGACCCGCCGGTCGGTGAGGCCCTGGGCCTCCAGTCGCTCGGCCATGCGCAGCGCGGTGGACGACGTGACGCCGAGCGTGGCGGCCATCGCGGCGAGCTTGATCGGGCCGCAGGTGTGCAGGGCGACCAGCGAGCGCAGTTGGGGCAGGGTGAGGGGCGCGTCCACGGAGGCGAGGGCGCGGGCGGAGAGGGCGACGATCAGCCGGGAGGCGGCCATCACGGCCACGGTGATCTGCTCGGCCTCCCGGTCCAGGGCCGCCTCCGCCCCCTTGTCACGAGGTGCGGTCGAGGAGCCCGCCTGCCGGTCCCCCGGCGTCCGCACCGGTGACGGTCCCCGCACCGGGGTCCGCCGCTGCCCGGTGTCCTGCTCGGCCATGGGCTCCTCGCTCCCACCGGACCGAGCGGGCGCGACGGTTCCGGTACCGAAGGTGATGCCGATGAGTTCCGAGCCGATACGCGAAGCGTATTCCTCGTACGGCAGTTGGAGACGCCCGCCGCAGTCACCTTCGCCGCCGGCCGCCCCGCCGGTGAGGTCACCGCCCTGCTGGGCGCCGCGCACGAGGCGGGCGATCCCGAGGGGCTGCTCGCCCAGCGGCTGTACCCGGTGCTGGACGCGGACGGCGACCTGGCCGGCGTGGTGACGCGCGGCGCGCTGATCCACGCCGACCCCGCCGACCCGACTCCGCTCGGCGAGCCGGCCCGCCCGGCGGTCGTCGCCCACCCCGACGAGACCCTGCGGGCGCTCGCCAACCGGATGGCGCAGCACGAGGTCACCCGCGAGCCGCGGCCCCGCGTCGAGGGCATCATCAGCCTGCGCCATCTGCTGACGGCACGCCGCATCGACCTGCACGAGGAACGCCACGCCGAGCACGTCCTCACCCTGCGGACCAGGCGCGGCGCGGCCCCCGCCGCGAGCTGAGGAGCGGGCGGTTCCCACAAAGGACATCGCAAAGGGGCAAAGAGGTAGAAAAGGTCGCGTCTAGGCACGATCAACAGCCCATGGCCGTCCGCCTCCGGAACGCGACCGGACCTCAAGCTGGATGAGCGGAGGACGGCTCGCCGCCCGACGGCAGCGCCGTCCGCCGCACCGGCGGGGCCCCACGGCAGGCCCTGCCGGGGCGCCCGGCGCACGACACAATCGCGCGCTCCGCGCACGGCGTGAACCGCACCGGCTCGTGCTCGTGGCAGGTCTGGACCGGCCCGAGCGCGAGCCGCACGCTGTCCGCGCGGGCCGCTCGCCGGTTATGGACCGGTGACACGCACCGGGTTTGGCCCTGGTGACCGGACCACGAGCCCGGCAGGGTGGAGCTCCCGAACCCGAGGAGGTCCCCGACCATGCGATTCCGGCACGCGGACACCATCTGGGCCACGTTCCCCGAACTGGCCTCCGGCGCGCTGTACGCCACCGGCGTCGACGCCCGTGTGGACACCGGGCCGCGCGCCGCCGCGTACACCGCCCGCGCCCGGGACCGGCTGGCCGGCACCAGCGAGGGTGAGTTCCCCGAAGTGCTCGCCTGGCGGCGGACGTTCAGCCGGCTGGGAGTGAAGCCGACGCAGTACCGGTGCGCCTCGGAGTCGCTGCTGCGGCGGCTGCGGAAGGAAGGCGCGCTGCCGCGCATCCACCCGCTGGTCGACCTGTGCAACGCGCTGTCGGTGGCGTACGGGATCCCGGTGGCGGTCCTCGACGTCGACCGGATCGCCGGGCCGCTGCTGGAGGTGCGGCCCGCCGCCGGCGACGAGACGTACACGGCGTTCGGCGGAGGCGTCGAGCACCCCGCGCCCGGTGAGGTCACGTTCGTCGACTCCGCGGGACGCGCGCACGCCCGGCGCTGGACCCACCGGCAGAGCGGCCACTCGGCGGTCGGCGAGCACACCCGCCGGGTGCTGGTGGTGGCGGAGGCCATGCACGACGGCGGTGCGGAGACCGTGCCCGAACTGCTGAAGGCGGTCGAGGAGGAGGTGGCGGCGCACTGGGGGGCCGTCACGGAGCAGGCTGTCCTCACCCGGGCGGCTCCGGACTTCGTCTTCGGCGGCTGAGCGCCCGCGGATGACACCATGAGAACGGTGGACGAGGAGCGAGGGCTACCGGGCACCGGGCGCGAACTGCCGGGCCGCGGCTCGGACTTCCTGCAGCTGGCGGCCGGTGACGTGCCGGCCGGTGGGAAGGCCGAGTGGCTGGCGGGGCGGCTGCGGCAGGCGATAGCGGACGGCCGCCTCGCGGTGGGCAGCCGGCTGCCGCCCACCCGGGTGCTGGCCGCAGAGCTGCGGGTCTCCCGCGGGGTGATCACCGAGGCCTACCGCCGGCTCGCCGAGGACGGCCACCTGGAGGGCCGCCGCCGCGGGGGCACGGTGGTGGTGGCGGCACCGTTCACTCCGTCAGGGAGCGTCCCGACGGGGACGGCCGTGGCTCGTGCCGACGGCGCCTGGAGCGGCGGTACGCCGAGACAGCCCCGGTACGCCACGCGAAGCAGGCCCCTCAATCACGCTTCCCGGTCCGGCCGTTACGGAACAACCGGCACCTCGCGCGCCCGCGAGCCCGGAACCGTACCGCCTGACACGTCGGGCGCGCTGTCGTACGGCGGGGCGCCCACCTCACCTGCCCCTCGCCCGACCCGCCGCCTCACCCTCACCTCCCCCGTCTCCCCCACTTCCCCCTTCTCCCGCACGCCCGGCCCCGATGTCTTCGACATGCTGCGGGAGGCGCCGGCCGGTGTGGATCTCACTCCGGGGCGGCCGGATCTCGCCGCGTTCCCGCGGACCGCCTGGCTGCGGGCCGAGCGGGCCGTGCTCGCGGGGCTGTCCGCGGAGCACTTCGGCTACGGCGACCCCCGTGGCGCTCCCGCGCTGCGGCGGGCCGTCGCCGGCTGGCTGGCGCGGACGCGGGGCGTGCGGGTGGCGCCGGAGGAGGTGCTGATCGTCGCCGGCACCGCGCAGGCGCTCACGCTGCTGCACCAGGTGCTGCGGGCGGACGGGGTCGACGCGGTCGCGGTGGAGGACCCGGGCTCGCTCGGCGGCCGGCAGCATCTGCGCAACGGCGGCCTGGAGACCCCTCCCGTACCGGTGGACGAGGACGGGGTGCGGGTGGACGCGCTGCGGGCGACCGGCGCCCGCGCGGTGCTGCTCACGCCGGCCCACCAGTTCCCGACCGGGGTGGTGACCAGCGGCGAGCGGCGGCGGGAGCTGCTGGGCTGGGCCGGGGACGGCGGGCTGATCCTGGAGGACGACTACGACGCCGAGCACCGGTACGACCGGCCGCCGGTCCCGGCGCTGCGGGCGCTGCTGGCCGACCGGGTGTGCTACATGGGCAGCGTGTCGAAGCTTCTGGCGCCGGCGCTGCGGATCGGCTGGCTGGTGGCCCCGGCCCGGTATCGCGAGGAGCTGGTCGACGCCAAGCGGTTCAACGACCTCGGCAACGCGGTGCTGCCGCAGCTGGTGCTCGCCCGGCTGATGGAGTCCGGTGGTCTGGAGCGGCAGTTGCGGCTGTTGCGGCGCCGGCACCGCGACCGCCGGGACGCCATGATCGCCGCTCTCGCCGAGCATCTGCCGGGCGGGACCGTGCACGGCGCGGCGGCGGGCCTGCATCTGACGGTCACGTACCCGGCGGACGTGCCCGACACGGAGGTCGCCGCGGCCGCGCTGGCCCACGGCGTGAAGTGCCAACCGCTGTCCTGGCACCGGCAGTTGCCCGGCCCGCCCGGACTCGTCCTCGGATACGCGGCCACCGCGCCGGGAGCCATCGCGGAGGGCGTGGCCCTGCTCGGCCGTGTCCTGCGCGAACTGGCCTGACCATCCGTGAAGGACAACTGCGTTGAGTGTCAGCCGACTTGGCGGGCGAACGCGTCGTACGCCCGCTGGTCGAAGAGGACGAAGCGCACCTCTTCGACCGCAGTGTCCGCGCCGCGCACCGTCTCCACGGCGATCCGGGCCGCGTCGTCCATGGGCCAGCGGTACACGCCGGTGGAGACGGCCGGGAACGCGACCGTGCGGGCGCCGAGTTCGTCGGCGACCTTCAGGGACTCGCGGTAGCAGGAGGCGAGCAGGCCCGAGCGGTCCTCGGTCCGGCTGTGGACCGGGCCCGCCGTGTGGATGACCCAGCGGGCGTCGAGGTCGCCGGCCGTCGTGGCCACCGCCTGTCCGGTGGGCAGGCCCTTGCCGTACCGGGAGGCGCGCAGGGCGCGGCACTCCTCGAGGATGGCGGGGCCGCCGCGCCGGTGGATCGCGCCGTCGACGCCACCGCCGCCGAGGAGGGAGGAGTTGGCCGCGTTGACGATCGCGTCGGCGCTCTGACGCGTGATGTCTCCCTGGACGAGGGTGATGGTGGTCATGTCTGCCTCAGTCTTCGCCAGACGGCCTTCGCCGCGTTGTGGCCCGACATGCCGTGCACGCCGGGGCCCGGCGGGGTGGCCGAGGAGCAGATGAAGACGGCCGGATGCGGGGTGTGGTACGGGAACAGGGACAGCCGGGGACGCAGCAGCAGCTGGAGTCCGGACGCCGCGCCGCAGGCGATGTCCCCGCCGACGTAGTTGGCGTTGCGGGCGGCCAGCTCGGCGGGGCCGGCGACGGCGCGGGCCAGGACGCGGTCGCGGAAGCCGGGGGCGAAGCGCTCCAGTTGGCGTTCCATGGCGTCGGTGAGGTCGCCGGACCAGCCGTTCGGGACGTGGCCGTACGCCCAGAAGACCTGCTTGCCCTCGGGGGCGCGGGTGGGGTCGACGATGCTGGGCTGCACGGTGATCAGGAACGGTCTGCCGGGGGCGCGGCCCTCGCGGGAGGCGGCGTGCAGGGCGGTGGCGATCTCGGCCTTGCTCGCGCCGATCTGCACGGTCGTGGCGGTGCGGGCCTCGGGCGCGGTCCAGGGCACCGGGCCGTCCAGCGCGTAGTCGATCTTGAAGGCGCTCGGGCCGTAGCGGTAGTGCGCGTAGGTGTCGCCGAATCCGGCGATGCGGGCGAGCGCGGTGGGCGAGGTGTCGAAGACGTACGCCCGCGCGGGCGGCAGGTCGTCCAGGCGCTTGACCTCGTAGTCGGTGTGCACGGCGCCGCCGAGGTCCTTCAGATACGCGGCGAGGGCGTCGGAGATCGCCTGGGAGCCGCCGCGGGGCACCGGCCAGCCGCGGGCGTGCGCGGACAGGGCGAAGACCAGGCCGATGGCGCCGGTGGCCAGGCCGCCGAGCGGCGCGATCACATGGGCGACCAGGCCGGCGAACAGGGCCTTGGCGCGTTCGTCCTGGAAGCGGCGCAGCAGCCAGGTGGACGGCGGCAGCCCGGCCAGGCCGAACCGGGCGAGGGTGACGGGGTCGCGCGGGAGCGCGGTCAGCGGCAGGGACATGAAGTCCCGCACGAGGGTGTCCCAGTGGGCGAGGAACGGCTCGACCAGTCTGCGGTACGCGCCCGCGTCGCGCGGGCCGAAGGAGGCGGCCGTCTGCGCCACCGAGCGGGCCAGCACGGCCGCGGTGCCGTCGGGGAAGGGGTGCGCCATCGGCAGCTCGGAGTGCAGCCACTGCAGGCCGTAGCGATCGAGGGGGAGGGCGCGGAACGCCGGTGAGTTGATGCCGAGGGGGTGGGCGGCCGAGCACGTGTCGTGCCGGAAGCCGGGCAGGGTCAGCTCCTCGGTGCGGGCGCCGCCGCCGACGGTGGGCTTCGCCTCGAACACCGCGACGGAGAAGCCGCGGCGGGCCAGCTCCACGGCAGCGGTCAGTCCGTTCGGCCCCGCACCCACCACGACCGCATCGAGCATCGACGGCACCTTCGGACCCCTTCGTCAGCCGATGGCCACTCGGGCCCAGGATATGCCGGAGGACTGACACTCCCCCGGGCCGGGTCGCCGGGGAACCGGTCGTCGGTGGCCAGGACGCAGCGGGCGCTGCGGCACGGCACGGCCGCGCGGGCCCCTGGCCGTCCGGCTGCGGCGGGCCTGGTCGCCCCGGGAACCGGCGGTCGGGGCAGCGGAACAGGCCGGACCTGGCCGTCGGCCACGGACGCCGTCAGACCGCCGTACGCAGCAGGCCGGCCAGCCGGCGGGCCGTCGTGGTGTCCCGGGCCGCGGTGAACGGCAGGGTGTTGCCGCCGGTCACGCGGAACGGCTCGCCTGTGCGGGTGAGGTGCGCACCGCCCGCCTCCTCGACCAGGAGCAGGCCGGCCGCGTGGTCCCAGGCCGCCTCCCAGGAGAACGCGACGGCGTCCAACTCGCCCCGGGCGATGGCCAGATACTCCAGGCCCGCCGAACCGCAGGACCGCGGGGCGAGGCCGTCGGTCCACAGGACGCTCAGCGCGCGCTTCTCCTCGTCGGTGGTGTAGTCCGGGTGGGACGTGGCGACGACGAGGTCCCGGCCGGGCTCCGGCGAGCCCGCGATCAGCCGCTCGCCGTCGAGGAAGGCGCCCCGGCCGCGGATCGCGGTGGCGAACTGGCCGCGCGCCGCCGCATACGTCCAGGAGGCGAGGACGACACCCCGGTGGGCGAGCGCGACCAGGGTGCAGAACCCGTCGTCGCCGTGCACGAACTGCCGGGTCCCGTCGACCGGGTCCACGATCCATACGGGCGCCTCGCCCCGGAGCGCCGCGTACGTCGCCGGGTCGGCGTGCACCGCCTCCTCGCCGACCACGACCGACCCGGGCAGCAGGGTGCCGAGGTCCTCGGTGAGCCGCAGCTCGGCGAGCCGGTCGGCGTCCGTGACCAGGTCGTGCGGGCCGTTCTTCTGGTCCACCTCGTGCGCGGCGAGGCGGCGGAAGCGGGGCAGGATCTCGGCCGCGGCGGCCCTGCGGACCGCGTCCTCCACGTGGGCCGAGCAGCGGGTGAGAAACTCGTCGATGGTTTCCGTCGTTGCTTCGATCATGTCCCTATGAGAGCACGTCCCGCTGACAATCCCCGCCCGGCCGGTGCACACCGGGTGGAATCGGCATGAAGAACGGGTGCCGCGGACCGGTCAGCGGCCCACCGCGTACCCCTGCATGCCGCGCGGGTTCGCCGCGGCCGACAGCACACCGGTCTCCGGATCCCGCGCCACCGCGCACAGCCGCCCCTCGGACCAGGCGGGGCCGACGGTGACGTCGTGCCCGCGCCGCCGCAGCTCCTCGACCACGTCGGTGTCCATGCGGGACTCCACGGTGACGCTGCCGGGGCGGCGGCCGCGCGGGTAGAAGGAGCTGGGAAAGCTGTCGTTGTGCCAGTTCGGGGCGTCGATCGCGCCCTGGAGGTCCAGGCCGCCGCGGACCGGGGCGCGCAGGGCGGCGGCGAGGAAGAAGTGCAGCTGCCACTGGTCCTGCTGGTCGCCGCCGGGCGTGCCGAACGCCAGGACCGGCACGCCGCCGCGCAGTGCGAGGGACGGGGTGAGGGTGGTGCGCGGGCGGCGGCCGGGGGTGAGCGAGTTCGGCAGGCCCTCCTCCAGCCAGGTCATCTGCAGCCGGGTGCCCAGTGGGAAGCCCAGCTCGGGCACGACCGGGTTGGACTGCAGCCAGCCGCCGCTGGGCGTGGCCGCGATCATGTTGCCCCAGCGGTCGGCGACGTCCAGATGGCAGGTGTCGCCGCGGGTCGTGCCGTCGGTGGCCACGTGCGGCTCGCCGGGGATCTGTGCGACCGTCGGTTCACCCGCGCCCATGGGGTCGAAGCCGCGGTCGTTTTTGGTGTCCACGCGCGCGTACGCCTGGGCGGGCAGCCGCGGGGTGCGTCCGCCGGGGCTGCCGGGCCGCAGCTCCCAGGAGGCCTTGGCACCGATCAGGGCCCGCCGCTCGGCGTTGTAGTCGTCCGAGAGCAGCTCGGCGAGGGGCACCTCGGCGGCGTCGCCGTACCAGGCCTCGCGGTCGGCCATGGTGAGCTTGCAGCCCTCGATGAGCAGGTGGACGTACTCGGCGGAGCCGTGGGCGGGCAGGTCGGGCGGGAGCAGGGCGAGCTGCTGGAGGAGGGCGGGGCCCTGGCTCCAGGGGCCCGCCTTGCACACGGTCCAGCCGTTCCAGTCGTACGTCACCGGCGTCTCGTAGCCCGCCGACCAGCCGGCGAGGTCGGCCTCGGTGAGCGTGCCGGTGTGCCGTTCGCCGCTGGTGTCCCTCGTGGGCCGCCGGGACTGCCGTACCAGGGCCTCGGCGATGAATCCGCAGCGCCACACCTCGCGCGCGGCGTCGATCCGCGCCTCCCGGTCGCCGGCGCCGGCGGTCTCGGCCAGCAGCCGCTTCCAGGTGGCGGCGAGCGCGGGGTTGCGGAAGAGCCGGCCGGGCCGGGGCGCCCGGCCGCCGGGCAGGTAGACCTCCGCCGACGAGGTCCACTCGGTCTCGAACAGCTTCCGTACGGTCTCCACGGTCGCGCCCAGCTTCTCCACGGGCGCGTGCCCGTGCTCGGCGTATCCGATGGCGTACTTCAGGACGTCGTCCAGGGACTTGGTGCCGTGGTCGCGCAGGAGCAGCAGCCAGGCGTCGAAGGCGCCGGGCACGGCGGCAGCGAGCGGTCCGGTGCCGGGTACGAGGTCCAGTCCGAGGCCGCGGTAGTGGGCGACCGTGGCACCGGCCGGGGCCACGCCCTGCCCGCACAGCACGCGGACCGCGCCGCCCGCCGGCGCGAGCAGGACCGGCACCTCGCCGGCCGGCCCGTTCAGGTGCGGCTCCACCACGTGCAGCACGAAGGCGCCGGCCACGGCGGCGTCGAAGGCGTTGCCGCCGTCCTCCAGGACCGCCATCGCCGACTGGGAGGCCAGCCAGTGGGTGGAGGACACCATGCCGAACGTGCCCTGAAGGGTGGGGCGGGTCGTGAACACAGGGACTCTCACCTCGCTGTTTCCGTGCTTCCGCCCGGACGACGGGCGCTCGGGACCGGTCCCTGGAAGGCTATCGACCGCTCTCCCCGGGTGGGGGCGTTCGGATGGGCGGGGGCGCGGGAGGGTCAGGATCGATCTGCTGCGGCGGGCGGTCGGCGGGCCGGAGGGCCAGGGCTCGGGCAGGCCCGGCCGGGGCGGTCCTGCGACGGTTCAGGCAGCGACGTGCGGCTGTGCCGGGCTGAGGTGGTGAACGGCGGTCTGGTCGGCGTGCGGGGCGAGGAGGCCGAGGAGTTCGTCGGCCGCGACCTTGAGGAGGTCGCCGTCGCGGTCGGCGTGGAGGGTTTCGAGGACGAAGGCGACGTGGGTGGAGTCCTCGGTGACGCGGGTGCGGTGGGCGTCGCGGTGGTTCCAGTGGCGGGTGAGGACGTCGGTGGCGTCCGTGTAGATGATCTCGCCGGGCTTGGGGTGCTCCACGGTGCCGGGTTCGCCGAGCGGGGTGAAGGTCTCCGTGCCGTCGGCGTACCGGATGTCGACGCCGCCGGTGACGTGGTGCAGGTCGAAGGCGCCGGCGGGCAGGCCGTGGTGGACGGAGACGGCGTTGTAGGAGTCGACGGCCGGGTTGATGCGCGGGAGGGAGCCCTTCTTGGCGAGGCGGCGGCCGAGCGCGTCGACGCTGGGGCGGATACGGCGGGGGTTGGTGCCGAACGAGCGGTACGCGGTGTGCCACGCCTCGATGCGCGGGTCGGTCTCGTCCGCCGGCTGCCAGGTGCCGTCGGCGAGCTGCTGCTCCAGCTCCTCCAGCGCGGTGGCGGTGTGCGGCCAGGGCTCGTGGCCGCGCAGGCCGGTGGCCGTGACGACGGCGATGAGGGTGCCGGGGAAGGCGTCGGCGACGGCGGGGGCGATGCGGAAGGAGGGCATGGGTCAGGGGTCCGTTCTGGCGAGTGGGCGGGTCAGGGCTTCCAGGGGCCTGTGCGGTCCAGTCGGCGCAGCTGCTGGCGTGCGGTGGGTACGTCGAGGCCCTGACCGCGTGCGGTGAGGTGCTCGGCGACCGAGGTGCGGTGCTCCACGGGCTTGTGGTCGTCGTACTTGAACTTGGCCCGTACGTCGGTCACTTCGAGGCGCAGGCCGCGGATACCAGAGAGCATCCGGCCGTAGGGCGGCTGGTCGACGGCGACGGGGGCGTGGTCTCCGTCGGGCTGGAAGTGCGCCATCTGGCGGCGCAGCAGCTCCGCCTTGGCCTCGGGGTCGTCGACGATGTGGGCCCGGCAGGTGAACTGCACGGCCGCGTAGTAGCTGGTGGGCACGCCGTCGGTGGGCGGTATGCCGGGCTTGGCGCGCCAGGGGCCGGGGATGAAGGCGTAGTCGCCGATGACGGTGAACGTGACGTGCGGGTCGTGCTCGATGGCGTGCCAGACCGGGTTGGGGCGGGCGAGGTGGATCAGGAGCCGGCTGCCGTCGCCGGTGAAGTGGGTGGGGACCGTCATCGGGGAGTGTCCGGGCAGGCCGTTGACGCTGAGGATGCCGAAGTCGTGGCCTTCGGCGATCCACGCCTGCCATTCGGCGTCGTCCAGGCCGGCGTCCCAGGGCTGGATGAACATGTGTCTCTCCTTGCGAGTGGCAGGGGCGGTTCAGGTCAGGGCGAGGAGACCGACCGCGACGGCGGCGGTGCCGAGGCCGACGAGCTGGCCGCGGTGGATGCGTTCGGCGAGCACCCCGCGGGCCAGCAGGACCGTGCCCGCCGGGTAGAGCGCGGTGATCACGGCGACGACGGTGAGGTCGCCGCTGCGGGCGGCGAGCAGGAACAGCAGGTTCGCCAGGGCGTCCAGGACGCCCGCGGCCGCCGACATCGCGTACGCCGGCCGCTCCGGGCCCAGCCTGCGGCGCAGGACACCGGCGGCGGCCAGGGTGACGGCGGAGGACACGGCCCGGCCGACGATCAGCGGGGCCACGCCGCTGCCGGACGGCGCCTGGTGCAGGAAGACCAGTTGCAGGGCGATGGCGGCGCCCGCGCCGAAGGCCAGCAGCAGCGCCGTACGGGAGGGGCGGGCCGCGCCCGCGCCGCGCCCGGCGCTGACCAGGACGACCGCCAGCAGCGCGAGGGGCAGGCCGGTCAGTCCGGCGGCGCCCAGGTGCTCGCCCTGGAGCAGTCCGACGGCGACCGGCAGCACGGCGGACACCAGTGCGGTCACCGGCGACAGCACGTTCATCGGGCCGATCGCGAGGGTGCGGTAGAGCAGGGCGAACGCGGCGGCCGAGGCGACTCCGGAGGCGGCGCCCCAGCCGAGGGCCGAGGGCGTGAAGGCGGCGCCGAGCACGGGCCACAGCAGCAGGTCGACCACGAGGCTGGCCGGGGCCGCGATCAGGACGGTCCGCAGCACGTGGGCCTTGCGGGCGCCGAGACCGCCCAGGAAGTCGGCACAGCCGTAGGCGAGTGAGCTGCCCAGGGCCAGCAGCAGAGCGATCACAGCACATCCCTTACCATTCAGTGGAACGGCTCCACGGTACAACGGAACGACCGAGGGTCGTCAACCAAACGACCGCGCGGTACATCAAACCGGTCTGAGCAAGGGGACGGTGATCAAGTGGCCGAGACAGCCACGGCACTGCGGACGGTCGCGCACAACGTCCGGGCGGCTCGCGTCCGTGCGGGCCTGTCCCTGGAGGAGCTCGGCCGGCGCGCCCAGGTCAGCAAGGGCGCCCTGGTGGCGCTGGAGAAGGCGCAGGGCAACCCCAACCTGGCCACCCTGGTCCGGCTTGCCGACACCCTCGGCATCTCGGTCTCCGCGCTGATGCAGGGACCGCACGAGGAGCGGGTCCGGATCGTGGCCGCCGATGCCGTGGCCCCGCTGTGGACCGGCGAGCGCGGCAGCGAGGCCCGCCTCATGCTGACGACCTCGGGGCCGTCGCCGGTGGAGGTCTGGCGCTGGCGCCTGGAGCCGGGCGAGGAGTATCCGAGCCATCCCCATCAGGCCGGGGTCGTGGAGACGATCAGCGTCGTCTCCGGCCGGATGACCCTGGTCGTCGACGGCACCGAGCACCCCCTGGACGCGGGCCGGACCGCCACGTTCGAGGGGGACACGGCGCACACCTACCGCGGCTGCGGCACCGAGCCGTGTGAACTGATCATGACGGTGCACCTGCCTCCCGGCCCCACCACCATGGCGTGAGCCGGGCACGCTGTCTCAGCTCGCCAGTCGGGCCTTCCAGATCTCGTCGCTGGGCCACTGGGGCTCGGCGTCGGCGAGAACCAGGGGGAGGCCAGGCCGAAGTCCTGCGCGCGGCGTCGCCAACGCCCTGTGCGGCTCCGGAGAAACACGAAGAGGCTGAGGGTCCGGCCCGTGAAGCCGTGCCCGACTGGACGGCCCGGGTGTCGTAGCCCTGGGCCCCGGCCGGAAGCCCCGGTTCAGCAACGGGTCAAGGGTTGCTCTGCCGTCTGCCAAGCAGGTGTATGGGTTCGGTGTGCGCCCGGCGGCAGGTCCCGACATGGCTGGATTTGCCCTCTTGCCCGGTGGCTACCGTGGTCGGGCCCGATCGGCCACGAACGCACGGGGAAGAAGGTGACGGCGATGGGGGCGCCGACTCGATCACGCCTGCTCGATTTCGCTGAGCCGGATCCGCCAGGGACCAGCCTCCCGCAGCAGACTCCGCAGCCGGCCCGCTCGGCGCTGCGGGACTTCGCGGAGGCCGCGCCGCCGCCGCGAGCGGACACGGACGGCCGGCCCGGCCCGAAGCCCGGAATCCCCGCCTACCACACGCCGGTGTGCGTGCCGGCGCATCCGCAGTCCGTCGCCGGCACCGGCTCAAACGGCCGCCCCGCGCGCGTGCCCTTCATCGTCCTCGAACTCTTCCGGCACCCGGCACACGGCACCGTGGCGTTCGCGTTCACCTCGCCGGCCCGGCTGGCGGAGGCGCTCGGCGAGGCGCAGCCGTGGGTCGCCGCCTCCCTGGGCGCGCTGGCCGAGGGCGTGCGCGACCAGGGCGTCACCGTCCTGCTGGACCCGCGGGTGGCACCCGGGGAACCCAACTGGCGGCCCGAGGACCTGGCCGCGTACGCACGGGAGGTGCGCCGGTGAGCGACTTCAAGGCGGTCTACGACGACCTCGCCACCATGGCGAAGACGTTCCACACGCAGGCCGACGACTACCGCAAGCTGCACCCCGACGTGGCGCCGCCCGTGGTCAGCGGCGGCGACCCGGGCCTGGACTCGGCCGTCAAGGAGGTCGCGAACCTCATCATCGCCCTGCACACCGGCATGGCGGACCGGCTGGACGACCACGGGGACAAGGTCGCGTACGCGCGGGACTCCTTCCACCGCCACGACGTGGACGTCCACGGCGTCTTCGAAGACCTGATGGGATGAGAGCCGATGGGTGACAGCTGGGTCGGCGGCGACATCGGCGGACTGCGCACGATGGCCGAGACGTACAAGAACGCCAAGGACAAGCTCGACGGCGTGGTCAAGCCCCTCAGCACCGCGGTCGACAAGCTGGTCGGCGACGCGGGCTGGAAGGGCGAGGCGGCCGAGAGCTTCCGCGCCAAGTGGAGCGAGGACGCGCTGACGGCCGGCGGCTTCGCCGAACTGGTGCACTCGGCGGGCGAGATCCTCGAGACCCTCGCGAACGCGCTGTCCACGTGCGAGAAGTCCCTGCAGAACGCGCAGCACATCGCGGCCGGCAAGGGCGTCTCCACGGACGCCAAGGGGGCGCCGCTGCCGATGATGACGGCGAATCCCCCGAGCGCGGACGACCAGAAGGCCATCTCCGCGATGAACGACTACGCCACGGCGCGCGACGAGATCCTGCACGCCGCGCAGCACGCGCGGCTGGTGGCGGCGAAGGATCTGCAGAGCCTGTGCGACCAGGTGACGAAGGGCGACGCGACGTCCCCCGGGGACAAGGTCACCCTGGCCGACTATCTGCGCGGCCTGTACGCGTACGACGCCGAGGACGCCCGGGCGGGCGGCATCGAGGCCCGCAAGCACATCGACGCGGCCAAGGCCGAGGCGCAGGCCGCCAAGAAGGAGCTGCGGGCGGAGCGCAAGGCCTACCAGAAGGCGGGCAAGGCGCTGCCCAAGGACCTGCCCGCCAAGAGCGCCTACCGTGACGCGGTCACCAAGGTGGACGCCCTGGAGCAGGATCTCGCGCGGGCCGACCACGGCAGCACCGCGCTGCCGTACGACCGCGCGCTCAACGTGAAACTGGCCGACGCGGCCGAGGCGTTGCGCGTGGGCGAAGGCCTGGAGAAGGTCCCGGACTTCCTGAAGGAGATTCCGGTGCTGGACGTCGCCGCGGCAGGTGCGTGCGGGCTGCTGGAGGCGTCCGACGACCACGACAAGGGCTGGTCCTGGCAGCACTCGATCGCGGTGGACGGCGGCGCGAACCTCGCGGGCCTGGCGGCCGGCACCGCCGTCACGGCGGGACTCGTCGCGCTCGCTCCCGTCGACGTGCCGGTCGCCGTGGTGGCCGGGGTCGGCGGTGGCATCGTGATCGGCGCGACCGGCATCATCGACCACTCCTTCCACGAGCACTGGAGCGAGGACATCCACGACCACGGAGTGGTCGGCGGCATCCTCCACGGCTCGGGGCACGTCCTGTCCCAGACCGGGGACGACTTCGTGCGACTGAAAGACGACGTGTGGCATGGCATCAAGAGCATCTTCTGAGGGCGCGGCTTCGCCGGCCCCCGTCCGGATCCCCGCGGTGCAGGGACTCGGCACCACGTGGTACGAGCGCGGCCCGCGCTACTGGCTGCGCCGGTGCCTGACCGCCGTGCTGTGGCTCGCGGTGCTGGCCTTCTGCTGCTACATCGCGCTCGTCCTCTACGGCAGCTTCCGCGCCGAACTGCCGTCGGGCGTGCGTACGGTGTGGGACTGGGCGCAGGTCGTCGCGTCCGCCGGGGCGCTGGTGTGGGGATGGCGGGTGCAGCGCCGGGACCATCGCAGGAAGCTCCTCGACCCGCCCGCCCCCGACGCGTTCCGCGCCGCCAAGCGGGACCAGAGCCGCCGTACCCCCGGCCTGGTCGTCGCCGGCCGCGTCCTGTGGCTGGTCGCGGCGCCCGTCATCCCGGCGCTGGCCGCCTGGGTCGTCGGCTGGAGCGTGGCCATGCTGACCGTCCGCGAGTACCCCAGCGAGGTCGGCGCCCGCCGGTGGTTCGAGGCGCAAAGCGGGCAGATCCGTACGTCGTGACCGTGCCGCCGTAACCGCCCGCGCACGCTGCGAGTTTCCGCTTCCGCCCCACAGGGAGTCGTGTGACACTGGCGTCCCACGTCCACCTGCGGGCCCCTTCCGCACCCCCTCCCCCACGAGAAGTGCGCCGTGCGATCCCTTCCCCTGCCGCTCGCCCTGACCGCGCGGATCTCGCCGGTCGCGGTCCTCGCCTGTGCCGGCTGGGCGCTGACGTCCGGCCCGGCCGCGCCGCACGCCTCCGCCGGGCACCAGACGGTGCAGAGTTCGTCGACCCAGACCTCTTCCTCGTCCGCCGGTCCGTCGTCCACGGCCGCCGTGAGGGCGTACAGCACCGCGCCGTCGCCCTGCGCCGCCGTGCCCGCGGCGACCGTCAAGTCCCTGGTGCCCGGGGCGAAGACGGACGGCAAGGAGATCCCGTCCACGGACGCCAAGCTGCGCCGCACCTGCTCCTGGAACGCGCTGCAGGGGTACAGCTACCGCTGGCTCGACGTGTCGTTCGAGATCAGCGCCTCGGAGCAGCAGGCGACGCAGGAGTACCAGCAGCGGGTGAAGGAGAAGAGCGGCGGCGGAGATGTGCCGGGGCTCGGGAACAGCGCGTACTCCGTCGTCAACCTCACCACGGAGGACAAGCAGCAGACCCGCGAGGGCGTCGTCGTGGCGCGGGTGTCCAACGCCCTGGTCGTCGTCACGTACAACGGCAGCGACTTCGACACCAAGAAGGCGCCCGGCACGGACGAGATCAACAAGGGCGCCATCAAGGCGGCCCGCGCCGCGGTGGGCGCGCTCGGGGGCGGGCAGTCGCAGTCCGGCTGACCGCCCGCCCCCGGGTCCTCAGACCTCGGCCCGCCGGGCGCCGGTCAGCAGGGTGAGCGCCAGGTACAGCACCAGGGAGGTGCCGAGGCCCACCGCCCAGCCGTAGTCGGCGAGGGAGGCGAGGGCCGGGATGGGCCGGCCGTCGATCAGGGGCTTGAAGCTGGCGCCGCCGATCGCGAGGACGCCGCCCGCCAGGAAGGCCACGACCGCCCGCCAGTTCCAGCCGGCCGCGTACCAGTAGCGGCCGCCGGTGCGGTACAGGTCCGCCAGGTGCAGCCGGGTGCGGCGCAGCAGCCAGTAGTCGGCGACGAGGATGCCCGCGACCGTGCCGAGCAGGCCGCCGACCAGGCCCAGCCAGGTGAAGATGTAGCCCTGGGGGTCGGAGTACAGCTTCCACGGGAAGATCAGCACCGCGAGGACGGCGGTGATCAGGGCGCCGGCGCGGAAACTCACCTTCCGCGGCGCCACGTTGGAGAAGTCGAACGCCGGGGAGACCAGGTTGGCCGCGATGTTCACGGACAGCGTCGCGACCAGGACGGTGACGAGCGCGTAGAGCAGCCCCACCACGTTGTCCGTCTTGGCGGCGAGCTGCACCGGGTCCCAGACCGGCTTGCCGTAGACGGCCTGCGAGCCGGAGGTGACCAGGACGGACAGGAAGGCGAACAGGGTCATGGTGGTGGGCAGGCCGAGGGCCTGGCCCCAGGTCTGCGCCTTCTGGCTCCTGCCGTAGCGGGTGAAGTCCGGGATGTTCAGCGACAGCGTGGACCAGAAGCCGATCATGCCCATCAGGGACGGCCAGAACAGCTTCCAGAAGCTTCCGCCCCAGCCGAGCTTCGAGGGCTGGTCGAACAGCGGGCCGACGCCGCCCGCCTTGCTGCTCATCCACCACAGCATCACGAACGCGCCGACGAGCACGAAGGGCGCGGCCCAGTTCTCGAAGCGGCGGATGGTCTCCATGCCCCGGTAGATGATCGCCACCTGGATCACCCAGAAGATCGCGAAGGACAGCCACATGGTCCAGGCGTAGCCGCCGATGTGCGTGGCGTTGGACCAGCTGTCGCCGATCAGTTTCCCGGCGAGGAAGTAGATGGCCTCGCCGCCGATCCAGGTCTGGATGCCGAACCAGCCGCACGCCACCAGCGCCCGTACGACAGCGGGCAGGTTGGCGCCGCGCACGCCGAAGGAGGCGCGGGCGAAGACGGGGAAGGGGATGCCGTACTTGGGGCCGGCGTGCCCGGTCAGCAGCATCGGCACCAGCACGATCAGGTTGGCCAGGGCGATGGTGAACACGGCCTGTTTCCAGTCCATGCCGACGGCGATCAGTCCGGAGGCCAGCGTCCAGGAGGCCGTGTTGTGGGCCATGCCGACCCACAGGGCGGAGAAGTTGTACGTGGTCCAGGTGCGCCGTTCGGCCGGGACCGGGAGGAGGTCCTCGTTGGCGTACGGACCGCTGGGCGGCGGGGTGCCGGGTGCGAGTTCCACGCGCCCGTCGGACCGGGTGACTTGGCCGGACGGGGGTATGGCCGTGGGAGCGGTGTCGGTCATGGGCTGGCCAATCGGGTGAGAGGGACCGGGAGTTGCCGTGCGGGCACCAGCCCCCTCCCCGTCAGCGGCGGGGAGGGGAGACCAAGAGGGGGCGTGGGGGGCTCGTACGTCGGGCAGCGGCTCAGGCGTTGACGGCCGGGATCACCGTCGCACCGTAGGCCTCGATGGTGGCCTCCTGTGCGTCGTGCATGTCGTACACCGCGAACTGGTCGACGCCCAGCGCGCGGAGCGCGGTCAGCTTCTCGATGTGCTTCTCGGCCGGTCCGATGACGCAGAACCGGTCCACGATCTCGTCGGGCACGAACTGGGTGTCCGGGTTGCCGCTGCGCCCGTGGTGGGCGTAGTCGTAGCCCTGGCGTGCCTTGATGTAGTCGGTGAGCGCCTCGGGGACCTGCGCGGAGTGCTCGCCGTACTTGGCGACCAGGTCGGCGACGTGGTTGCCGACCATGCCGCCGAACCAGCGGCACTGCTCGCGGGCGTGGGCGAGGGCCTCGGGCGAGTCGTCCTCGGTGACGTACGCCGGGGCCGCCACGCAGATCGTCACCTCCGCGGGGTCGCGGCCGGCGGCGACGGCCGCGTCCTTGACGGCCTTGACCATGTACTCGGTCAGGTACAGGTCGGACAGCTGCAGGATGAAGCCGTCGGCCTCCTCGCCGGTCATCTTCAGCGCCTTCGGGCCGTACGCGGCCATCCAGACGGGCAGGTGGGCGCCCGGCCTGACCCACGGGAACTTCACGACCGTGCCGCCGCCGAGGTCGGCGGACTCGCCGCTCGCGAGCGCCCGGATGACCTTCATCGCCTCGCTGATGCGGGCGAGGGTGTTGGGTTTGCGGCCCGCGACCCGCATCGCGGAGTCGCCGCGGCCGATGCCGCAGACGGTGCGGTTGCCGAACATGTCGTTGAGGGTGGCGAAGGTGGAGGCGGTGACCTCCCAGGTGCGGGTGCCCGGGTTGGTGACCATCGGGCCGACCTTCAGCTTCGTCGTGTTCGCGAGGATCTGGCTGTAGATCACGAACGGCTCCTGCCAGAGCACGGCGGAGTCGAACGTCCAGCCGTACGCGAACCCGTTGCGCTCGGCCCGTTTCATCAGGCTGATGACGCGGGAGGCCGGCGGGTCGGTCTGCAGGACGAGTCCGAAGTCCATGGGCGCTGCTCCTAGTTGAGGTACTGACAGGTGGAGCGCGGGGTGAAAACGCCGTGGCCGGCGTGCCCGGTGTACTCCCGCTCGGTGATGACGGGCACGCCTCGCGAGAGCACGGTCTCGACCCGGCCGGTGGTGCGCCTGCCCTCGTAGGCCGAGTAGTCGACGTTCATGTGGTGGGTCTCGGCCGACATGACCTGCTCGGCGTGCGGGTCGTAGATCACGATGTCGGCGTCGGCGCCCGGCGCGATGGTGCCCTTCTTCGGGTACATGCCGAACATCCGGGCCGGGGTGGCGCAGGCGATCTCGATCCAGCGGCGGCGGGAGATGTGCTCGTCGACGACGGCCTGGTGGAGCAGGTCCATGCGGTTCTCCACGCCGGGCAGACCGTTGGGGATCTTGGAGAAGTCGCCGCGGCCCAGCTCCTTCTGGCCCACGAAGCAGAACGGGCAGTGGTCGGTGGAGACGACCTGCAGGTCGTTGGTGCGCAGCCCCTGCCACAGCTTGGCCTGGTGCTCCTTGGGCCGCAGGGGCGTGCTGCACACGTACTTCGCGCCCTCGAAGTCCGGCTCGGCGAGGTTGTCGGTGGACAGGAACAGGTACTGCGGGCAGGTCTCGCCGAAGACGTTCAGCCCCTCGTCGCGGGCCCGCGCCAGCTCGGCCACCGCTTCCATCGCCGAGACGTGGACGACGTACAGGGGGGCGCCGGCGACCTGGGCGAGCCGGATGGCGCGGTGGGTGGCCTCGGCCTCCAGCAGGGCCTTGCGGACCTCGCCGTGGTAGCGCGGGTCGGTCTCGCCCCGGGCGAGGGCCTGCTCGACCAGGACGTCGATGGCGATGCCGTTCTCGGCGTGCATCATGATCAGCCCGCCGTTCTCGGCGGCCCGCTGCATGGCGCGCAGGATCTGCCCGTCGTCGCTGTAGAAGACACCGGGGTAGGCCATGAACTGCTTGAAGGACGTCACGCCCTCCTCCACCAGCAGGTCCATCTCCTTGAGCGTCTCCTGGTTCACATCGGAGACGATCATGTGGAACCCGTAGTCGATGGCGCAGTTGCCCTCGGCCTTGGCGTGCCAGGCGTCCAGGCCCTCGCGCAGGGTGCCGCCGACGCTCTGGATGGCGAAGTCCACGATCGTGGTCGTACCGCCCCAGGCGGCGGCGCGGGTGCCGGTCTCGAAGGTGTCGGCGGCGGTGGTGCCGCCGAACGGCATCTCCATGTGCGTGTGGCCGTCGACCCCGCCCGGGATCACGTACTTGCCGGTGGCGTCGACGACCCTCTCGGCGGTGAACGCCTCGGCGGCGGGCGTGCCGGAGGCGGCGAGGGCGGCGACGCGGCCGTCCTCGATCAGGACGTCGGCGTGGATCTCGTCCGAGGCCGTGATGACGAGACCACCACGGATGACGGTACGGCTGCTCATGCTGCTCCCTCTGTCACTCGGTTCCGGTCAGGGCGCGGTCAGCGGCCCGTACGCCCCCGGCGCCCGGTCGCGGTAGAACTGCCAGCGGTCGCGGACCTCGCGGAGTTTCGCCAGGTCCAGGTCGCGGACGACCAGTTCGGTCTCCTTGTCGCTCGCGACCTCGCCGACGAACTGGGCCTCGGGGTCCACGAAGTAGGTCGTGCCGTAGAAGTCGTTGTCGCCGAGGTCCTCCACCCCGACCCGGTTGATCGCGCCGACGAAGTACTCGTTGGCGACGGCCGCCGCCGGCTGCTCCAGCTGCCACAGGTAGCGGGACAGGCCGCGCGAGGTGGCCGAGGGGTTGAAGACGATCTCGGCTCCGGCGAGGCCCAGCGCCCGCCAGCCCTCCGGGAAGTGCCGGTCGTAGCAGATGTACACGCCGATCCGGCCGACGGCCGTGTCGAAGACGGGCCAGCCGCTGTTGCCGGGGCGGAAGTAGAACTTCTCCCAGAATCCCTGGACCTGGGGGATGTGGGTCTTGCGGTACTTGCCGAGGTAGGAGCCGTCCGCGTCGATCACGGCGGCGGTGTTGTACAGGACGCCCGGCTGCTCCTCCTCGTACATGGGCAGGATCAGGACGATGCCCAGCTCGCGGGCGAGGGACTGAAAGCGCTGGACGGTCGGGCCCTCGGGGATCCGTTCGGCGTACTCGTAGAAGGCCTTGTCCTGGACCTGGCAGAAGTAGGGGCCGTAGAACAGCTCCTGGAAGCAGAGGACTTGTGCGCCCTGCGCGGCCGCGTCGCGGGCCGCCTGCTCGTGGACCTGGATCATGGATTCCTTGTCGCCCGTCCACGCGGTCTGGAACAGGGCGGCTCGGATCACTCGGCTCATCGGGACCTCCGGTAGCTCGGTGTGCCGTGAGCGTAGAAAGCCCGCGCGGGCCGGTTGAGTGGCAGCGTGTCACGTCTGCGGGCCGTCGCCGTGTCACCGTGTCACGTGTGCGCAGTCCCATGTTTCACCGCCGTTTTCCCAGGTCGTCGCATGTTTCACCGCAGTTGCGCGTCGTGCGCGAGGAGCGCGATGTGCACGGAGGCCGCCTGTTCGAAGTCGTCCAGGTCGACGCCGAGCCGGGCCTGTATCGCCTCCAGGCGGCGGTAGAGGGCGGGCCGGGAGACATGGTGGAGCTGGGCGGTGCGGGACTTGTTGCGGCCGGTGGCGAGGTAGGTGCGCAGGACGTTCAGCAGTTCCGGCTCCGCCTCGCCCAGCAGCCCGTCCAGTTCCCGTTCGGCGAAGGACTGCACCTGCGGGTCGTCGCGCAGCAGCCGGACCAGTCCGCGCAGATGCACGTCCTTCAGGCGGATCACGGCCGGCAGGTCGAGGGCGGCCGGGGAGTCGGCGACGGCGTCGGCGACGTGCCGGGCCTCGCGCAGCCCGGCGGGCACGTCGTCCCAGGCGGTGCGGGCGTCGCTGGCCGCGACCACCGCCCGTGACCCGGCGCGCAGCCGGGCCGCGAAGTGGGCGGTGAGGGCGTCGGCGTCCTGGTCGCGCGGGAGGCTGAGCAGGACGGCGGCGCGACCGTCAGCGAGCTCGGCGACCAGTCCGGCCAGCCCCAGCAGGCGCAGCACCCGGTCGAGTTCACCGGGGGCGCGGCCCAGGACGACGAGCGGGACGAAGGTGCGCCGGTTGACCGGCAGCCCGGCCGCCCGCGCCCGGGGCAGCAGCTGCCGGGCCGGTACGGCGCCGGAGACCAGGTCGGTCAGCAGGCTCTGCGCGGACTCCTCCTCCCAGGAGGGCGCGGAGCCGCCGCCGAGCATGCGGTGCAGCACCAGCGCCTCGGCGGCCCGGTCGGCGAGCAGCCGGCCGGTGGCCGCATCGCCCCGGTAGCCGCACAGCAGCAGCCGGCCCCAGCGCTCCCCGCGCCCGCCCAGCTCGGCCCGGATCCAGCCGTCGTCCGCGCAGGCGGAGGCCTGCCGGGCGACGCGCTCCCAGTCGCGCAGCACGTCGTCCACCGCGGGCCGCTCCCCGGCCGTGGCGAGGACGCGGTGGGCGAGGTTGGTCAGCACGACCGGGCAGCCGCCGTGCCGGGCGACCTCGTCGAGCAGCCGTTGCAGGGGGGCGCCGGCGGTGATCAGGGCGGTGAGTTCGGTGCGTACGGTCTCCGAGAGGCTGACGGCGGCGAACTTCCGCCGTACCAGCCGGCACTGCACCTCCTCGGTCAGCTCGGCGAACGGGAAGGGCCGGTGCAGGACGACCATGGGCAGCCCGCACCGCTCGGCGGCCCGGCGCATCACCTCGGGCGGCGCCGGGAAGGCCCGCCCGAGACCGAGCACGACGGCGGCGGCCTCCGCCCGGTGCAGCGACTGGATGTACTCGGCCTGCTTGGCCTCGTCGCCGGCCAGCAGCACACCGGTGGTGAGCACCATCTCGCCGCCGCTGAGCATCACCCCGACGTCGGCGGCCTCGGCGACGTGCACCCAGCGCACCGGCCGGTCGAGCTGCCCGGCGCCGGCCACCACCTCGGGTTCCCCGGCGAGGACCCGTTCCAGGGTGAGCACCTGGCGGACGGAGAGGGCGGGTTCCCAGCCGTGCCGGGACTCCAGGGTGGTGGTCATGGCCGTACCGCCGTTCTCTAGTACGTACTCCTGAGCGCCCGTTCCAGGATCGCCGCGCCCTCCTCCGCCTCCGCGACCGTCAGCGACAGCGGCGGGGCGATGCGCAGGGCGCTGGTGTTGTGGCCGCCGCCCTTGCCGATGAGCAGCCCGCCCTCGCGGGCCGCCTCCAGGACGGCGGCGGCCGCCTGCGGGTCGGCCTGGTCGGTGCCGGGCTTGACCAGCTCGACGCCGATCATCAGGCCGCGCCCGCGCACCTCCCGGACTCCCGGCAGCTGGGCGGCGACGGCGCGCAGCCGCTCGATGAGCAGGCCGCCGACCCGGCGGGCGTTGCCCTGGAGGTCGTGTTCGAGGAGGTAGGCGAGGTTGGCGAGGCCGGCGGCCATGGTGAGCTGGGTGCCGCCGAACGTGGAGATGCTGTTGGCGTCCAGGCAGTTCATGATCTCGGCGCGGGCGATCACCCCGCCGATCGAGGTGCCGTTGCCGATGCCCTTGGCGAAGGTGACGATGTCCGGCGGACCGCTGCGGGCGTGCGCCTGCCAGCCCCAGAAGTGGTCGCCGGTGCGGCCCCAGCCGGTCTGCACCTCGTCGGCGATCCACAGGATGCCGTGCTCCTTCAGCACCTCGCGGAAGGCGGCGTAGAGCCCGTCGGGCGGGGAGGTGAAGCCGCCGACCCCCTGGATCGGCTCGGCGATCAGCGCGGCGGGCGGCCGGGTGTGCCCGAGGATGTCCTTCAGGTCGGCGACGCAGGCGTCGATGAAGGCGCGGTCGTCCAGGTCGGCGAAGGGGCCCCGGGTGCGCACGCCGCCGTGCACGTACAGGGTCTGCAGCGGGGACAGGGAGGTCGGCGACCAGCCGCGGTTGCCGGTGATGCCGACCGTGCTGAAGGAGCGTCCGTGGTAGCTGTTGCGCATCGCCAGGATCGTGTTGCTGCGCCGGTAGGAGGTGGCGAGCAGCAGGGCGGTGTCGTTGGCCTCGGTGCCGGAGGTGGTGAAGAAGACCCGGGCGCCGGGGATGCCGCTCACCTGGGCGATGCGCTCGGCGAGGTCGACCATCGGGCGGTTGAGGTAGAGGGTCGAGGAGTGGATGATCCGCCCGGCCTGCTCGCTGACCGCCTTGGTCACCTCGGGCAGGGCGTGCGCGGTCATCGTCGTCAGGATGCCGCCGAAGAAGTCCAGGTACTTGTTGCCTGCGGAGTCCCAGACGTGGCGGCCCTCGCCGTGGGTGATCTCGATCGGCTCGTCGTAGTAGAGGGCGAGCCAGTCGGGCATGACCTGGCGGTGGCGTGAGTAGAGGTCGTTCACGGCTGTACCAGTCCTTCGTAGGCGTCGGGGCGGCGGTCTCGGTAGAAGGCCCACTGCTGCCGCACTTCCTCGATCAGGTCGAAATCGAGGTCGCGGACGAGGAGTTCGTCGGTCGCGTCGTTCGCGACCTCGCCGACGAACTGCCCGCGGGGATCGACGAAGTAACTGGTCCCGTAGAAGTCGTTGTCGCCGTACTCCTCCCTCCCGACCCGGTTGATGGCGGCGACGAAGTACTCGTTGGCGACGGCGGCGGCGGGCTGCTCCAGCTGCCACAGATAGGAGGACAGCCCTCGGTGGGTGGCCGACGGGTTGTAGACCAACTGGGCGCCGTTGAGCCCGAGTTGCCGCCAGCCCTCCGGGAAGTGCCGGTCGTAGCAGATGTAGACGCCGACCTTGCCGACGGCGGTGTCGAAGACGGGCCAGCCGAGGTTGCCGGGCTTGAAGTAGTACTTCTCCCAGAAGCCCCTGACCTGCGGGATGTGGTGCTTGCGGTACTTGCCGAGGTAGGTGCCGTCGGCGTCGATCACGGCGGCGGTGTTGTAGTAGAAGCCGGACTGCTCGACCTCGAAGACGGGGACCACGACGACCATCCCGGTCTCCCGCGCGAGGTCCTGCATGCGCCGCACCGTCGGCCCGTCCGGCACCCGTTCGGCCCAGCGGTAGTGCTCGGGCTCCTGGACCTGGCAGAAGTAGGGCGAGTTGAAGACTTCCTGGAACCCGATGACCCGCGCGCCCCGGCGGGCCGCCTCGCGGGCGTGCTCCTCGTGCTTCGCCACCATGGACTCGGTGTCGCCGGTCCAGGCGGCCTGGACCAGTGCGGCACGTACGACGTTGGCCATGAGCTGCTCCTTCGACGGACCGTCTAGAGCCTCTACGCCCGTAGAGCAGGCCGTAGAGGGACGAAAGTAAGCCTCCGGGAGGCCCTTGCCAAGACCATCGTCGTCATCCCGCGGAGTCGATCAGGTGGAACGCCCCTGCGGGTGAGCGTGAGGGTCGCTCCAGGGGGTGAACCGGAGCATACCGGGACGATGTCCCCTCGCGTCCGCTCACGTGGCGTGTCCGGCGACCCTCAGTGCGTGCACCAGGTCCCAGTGCCGCTCGTCGGAGACGGCCCGCGCGGCGCCGAGCAGCAGCGGCACGAGCCGGCGGGGGTCGGGGGCGACGCACCGGGCCGCCTCCTGCGCCGTACGCCCCCGCACCACGGCGTCGAGCAGCGCCGCCGCCTCCCTGCCCCGCCCTTCCTCCTCCAGCCGCAGCACGGCCGCGCCGATCTCCTGAGCCGGGCGGGCGACACCCTGCCGCAGCATCTGCCGCGCGTCGGCTGCCCGTCCGGCGGCGACGAGCGCGTCGGCGGCGGCGACCAGCCGTTCCGGGGGCAGCGAGGCGGTCTCCCACAGCAACGTGGCCCAGTCGGCGCCGAGCCCGGCCCGGTCCAGGCCGTCCGCGAGCGCCGGGAACCGCCCAGCGGGCCACTGCGCGACCTCCACCAGCACCGCGTGCGCCTCCCCGCTGCGCCCCTCGGCCCTGAGCCGAGCGAGCTGCTCCACGACCCCGGCCACGACCGCTGCCGCCTCGGCGTCCACCACCTCGGCGTGGGCCACCACGACGGGCTCGTCCGCCTGCCCCGCCCCGGCGAACCGCGCCCCGCGCGGCGTACGACGCGCGGGCGCCTCCGGTACGACCGGCGGGGCCGCCTGCGGCAGCACGGCAGCGGCCGCCGCGCCCTCCTCCGCCATCCCGGCGAACCGCGCGCTGCCCCGCCGGCGCTTGCGCGGCTTGGCGGGCGGGGTGGACGGAGCGGGGTCGGGGACCGAGGTGGCGGTATGGGGGGCGACCGGGGTGGGACGAGGAGCGGGTGGGGCGGCGGCTTCCGGGGCTTGGGCGGGAGGCGGGAACGCCGGGACGTCGTGCGCCTCCTGGCGGGCGCCGGGAGAGGGTGAGGCGGCCTGTGATGTGCGACCGGTGCGGAGAGGGTGTGGGGTGGCGTGCGCGGACCGGCCGGCGCCCGGAGAAGGCGAGGCGGCTTGCGGAGGCGATGAGGTCGCTCGCATGGCGTGACCGGCGTGGGGAGAGGGCGCGGCACCCGGGACTGGCGTGAACGGGTGCGGGGCCGGAGCGGATGGTGCGGCGTACGGAGCCGCAGTCCGGCGGTCGGCCTGCCGGACCGGACCGGGCACCGCGTCACGCGGGGCCTCGGCCGGGCCCGAAAGACGGCCGATGGCGCCACGCGCATCGTCGGGGACAGGTCCGGGGGCCCTGGGCTCCGCGTCGGCCGCCGAGTGGTCCGCGGGCCCGGAGGGCCGCCGGGTGCGGTCGCGGCCGGTGTCCCGCGGGGGCGGCGAGGCCTCCGCTGCCGCACCGGGCCCCCATGCCTCCAGGTCCTCGTCTACGGCCCGCGGCGGCCGGAACCTGTCCCCGAGCCGCGTCCCGCCCGACCGCCCGACGCCCCACTGCTCCCCTTCCACCGTCCGGCCATCGCGCTCGGCCTCCCGAAAACCGGGCGGCACCTGCTCGCGAACCCCCTCCGCTCCCCCACCGCCTCCGGCCCACGACGGCCCGGTCTCGTGCCCATGCCGCATTCCACGCGCCCGCATCGCCGCTCGCCGGTCCAACTCCGCCAAGCGGGACCGGAGTTCGGCGCACCGGGCGGTCGCGCGGGCGTGGTCGTCGTCGGCCCAAGCCAGGTCGAGGCGGAGGGACTCGGCCTCCGTTGCGGTGGGCGGGGAGGACAGCCGGCGGGTCAGTCCGGCGCGGCGTTCGGCGGCGCGGTGCTGTTCGTGGAGCATGGCGTCGAGGTGGTCGAGCAGGGCCTCGCGCGCGCCGGGGCGGGCGTCGTGCGCCGTGAGCGCGGACCGGTGCAGGGAGCGGGCCCGTTCGCGCTCGGCGGCAGCGGCGGCGGGGCCGTATGCGGCCGCGAGGTCCTCCAGCAGGGCCTCGACCACGTCCCACGGCGGCACCTCGCGCCCGTCCAGGCAGGCCCGCATCCCGTCGGGGTCGCGCCGCCAGAAGACCCCGCTCCAGCCTCCGCCCTGGTCCAGCCGTGCCAGCAGGCCGCCCAGGTAGCCCGCGAACTCCCCTGCTCCGCCTGGGAGTCGTTCCACCGCCATCGCTCAGCTCCCGCCCGGCCGCCGGTACTCCGCCGGTCAGGCAACACCAGTCGTGTTACGGCGCTGCTACACAGAGTTTTCCGGCAGTGCGCGGACGGATCATCGCCCAGCCCCGCGCGCTGTGCGGACCGGGCGCCTCAGGCGGGTACGAGCAGGCACCGCGTGACCAGGTCGTCCATCGACAGCCCGAGGACGCCGGCCAGCGCGGCGACGGTGAAGAACGCCGGCGTCGGCGCCCGGCCCGTCTCGATCTTGCGGAGCGTCTCGGCGGAGACGCCCGCCCGCGCGGCGACCTCGGCCATGCTCCGGTCCCCGCGCGCCTCGCGCAGCAACCTCCCGAGCCGCTCGCCGCGTTCACGCTCTTCGGGGGTCAGGGGGGTGCGCACCATGCGCCCATTCTAATACCGGCCCGCACGTCGGCACCCCATTTAAATACCGGTATAGTAATTGGCATGGTGGAACTGAAGACGGACACGTCGATCGACGCGATGCACGCGGCCGGCCAGGTCGTCGGACGGGCCCTGACGGCCGTACGGGACGCCGCGGCCGTGGGCGTCAGCCTGCTGGAGCTGGACGAGGTGGCACGGGAGGTGCTGCGCGAGGCCGGGGCGTCCTCGCCGTTCCTCGGCTACCGCCCGTCCTTCGCGCCGACCCCCTTCCCCGCGGTGATCTGCGCCTCCGTGAACGACGCGATCGTGCACGGCATCCCCGGCCGCTACCGGCTGCGCGACGGCGACCTGGTCTCGATCGACTGCGGCGCCGTCCTGGACGGCTGGGCCGGCGACTCGGCGATCAGCTTCACCGTGGGCCGCCCGCGCCCGGCGGACCTGCGCCTGATCGAGACCGCCGAGCGGGCGCTGGCGGCCGGCATCGCCGCGGCCGTCCCCGGCAACCGCATCGGCGACATCGCCCACGCCGTCGGCCGGGTCTGCCGCGACGCGGGCTACGGCATCCCGCACGGCTTCGGCGGCCACGGCATCGGCCGCCGTATGCACGAGGACCCCGACGTCCCCAACGAGGGCCGCCCGGGGCGGGGCCTGCCGTTGCGCCCGGGCATGGCCCTCGCCATCGAGCCCATGCTCATCGCGAGCGGCAAGGACGCCTACTACGAGGCATCCGACGGCTGGACCCTCCGCACGTCCGACGGCTCCCGCGCGGCCCACGTGGAGCACACGGTGGCCGTCACGGAGTCCGGTCCCAGGATCCTGACGACAAGGGAAACACCCTGAAGGGACGCCAGGCCGTAGCGATGCGCGGCTCCGCAAAGTGGGCGCGGGCAACCACAGACGACCCGCAGCCGCCCGACGAGCGGAAAGCCCCTCCCCCGCAGGCGAACATGCCACCCCCCACGGTTCATGTCATCGTGGGCATGAACAGCCCCCACCCGGTTACCCGGCGGAGCCAGTCGTCAGCGAAGGAAGCGCATCGCCATGACCAACGGCTACCCTCCTGACCCCTTCGGCGAATTCCTGGGCCGTTTCTTCGGTGGTCCCCCCAGCGGAGCCAAACGGCACATCGACATCGGCCGCCTGCTCAGCCAGCCGGCCCGTGAGCTGGTCAGAGGGGCCGCCGTGTACGCCGTGGAGCACGGCAGCCGGGACCTGGACACCCAGCACCTGCTGCGTGCCGCGCTGGAATCCGAGCCCACCCGGAGCCTGCTGAGCCGGGCGGGCGCGGACCCGGACTCCCTGGCCTCGGAGATCGACGACCGGGCGGGCCCGGTGCAGCACCCGCCGGGCGAGGCGCCGCCGCCGACCTCGCTGTCCCTCACCCCGGCCGTCAAGCGCGCCCTGCTGGACGCGCACGATCTGGCGCGGGCGAGCGGCGCGGGCTACATCGGCCCGGAGCACGTGCTGAGCGCGCTGGCCGCCAACCCGGACTCGGCCGCCGGGCACATCCTGAACGCGGCCCGGTTCTCGGCCGGCTCCCTGCCGCCCGAGGCCCCGGAGAGCACCCAGACACGCCAGGAGCGGCCGCGCGCCACCGGCACGCCCACGCTGGACAAGTACGGCCGCGACCTGACCGACCTGGCCCGGCAGGGCCGGATCGACCCGGTGATCGGCCGGGACACCGAGATCGAGCAGACCATCGAGGTGCTCTCCCGCCGGGGCAAGAACAACCCCGTCCTCATCGGCGACGCCGGGGTCGGCAAGACGGCCATCGTCGAGGGGCTGGCCCAGCGCATCGCCGACGGGGACGTGCCGGACATCCTTGCGGGCCGCAGGGTCGTCGCGCTGGACCTCACCGGGGTCGTGGCCGGCACCCGCTACCGGGGCGACTTCGAGGAGCGCCTGAACAACATCGTGGAGGAGATCCGCGCCCACTCCGACCGGCTGATCGTGTTCATCGACGAGCTGCACACCGTCGTGGGCGCGGGCTCCGGCGCCGAGGGCGGCGCGATGGACGCCGGGAACATCCTCAAGCCCGCCCTGGCCCGGGGCGAGCTGCACATCGTGGGCGCGACCACGCTGGAGGAGTACCGCAGGATCGAGAAGGACGCGGCGCTGGCCCGCCGGTTCCAGCCGGTGCTGGTGCCCGAGCCGACGGCCGAGGACACCATCGAGATCCTGCGCGGGCTGCGCGACCGGTACGAGGCCCACCACCAGGTCCGCTACACCGACGAGGCGCTGGTCGCCGCCGTGGAGCTGTCCGACCGCTACCTCACCGACCGGCGGCTGCCGGACAAGGCCATCGACCTGATCGACCAGGCGGGCGCCCGGGTACGGCTCGGCTCGCGGACCAAGGGCACGGACGTGCGCGCGATGGAGCGCGAGGTCGAGCAGCTCGTGCTGGACAAGGACCAGGCGGTCGCCGGGGAGGACTACGACAAGGCCAAGGAGCTGCGCGACCGGATCGGCGAGCTGAAGAAGCGGATCGCCGAGGCGAGCGGCGACGACAAGGCCGACGAGGGCCTGGACCTGGAGGTGACGGCGGAGGCCATCGCCGAGGTGGTGTCCCGGCAGACCGGCATCCCGGTCAGCCGGCTCACCCAGGAGGAGAAGGAACGGCTGCTGGGCCTGGAGGAGCATCTGCACCAGCGGGTGGTCGGCCAGGAGGAGGCCGTCGCCGTGGTCGCGGAGGCCGTGCTGCGCTCCCGCGCGGGGCTCTCGAGCCCGAACCGGCCGATCGGCAGCTTCCTGTTCCTCGGCCCGACCGGCGTCGGCAAGACCGAGCTGGCCCGGGCGCTCGCCGAGGCGCTGTTCGGCAGCGAGGACCGCATGGTCCGGCTCGACATGAGCGAGTACCAGGAGCGGCACACCGTCTCCCGGCTGGTGGGCGCCCCACCCGGGTACGTCGGCCACGAGGAGGCCGGCCAGCTCACCGAGGTGGTGCGCCGGCACCCGTACTCGCTGCTCCTGCTGGACGAGGTGGAGAAGGCCCACCCGGACGTCTTCAACATCCTGCTGCAGGTGCTGGACGACGGCCGGCTGACCGACTCCCAGGGCCGGACGGTGGACTTCACCAACACGGTCATCGTGATGACCAGCAACCTCGGCTCCGAGGCGATCACCCGGCGCGGCGCCGGGATCGGGTTCGGGCCGGGCGGCGCGGACGCGGACGAGGAGGCGCGGCGGGAGCAGATCCTGCGGCCGCTGCGCGAGCACTTCCGGCCGGAGTTCCTCAACCGCATCGACGAGATCGTGGTGTTCCGGCAGCTCACCGGCGCGCAACTGCGGCAGATCACCGACCTGCTGCTGGAGAGCACCCGGCGGCTGCTGGACGGGCAGGGCGTCTCGGTCCACTTCACGGACGCCGCCGTCGACTGGATCGCCGAGCGCGGCTACCAGCCGGAGTACGGCGCCCGGCCACTGCGCCGCACCATCCAGCGGGAGGTGGACAACCAGCTGTCCCGGCTGCTGCTGAACGGCACGATCTCCGAGGGCAGCCGGGTGACGGTGGACGTCCGCGACGGCCGGCTGGACTTCCGCACCCAGGAAACCCAGCCGCCCGCAACGCAGTTGCCGGTCTCGGAGTCGTGAGCCCGGCCGCCCGGCGGAGCTGAGCGGGCTCCCGCGACCACCCGCCTCCCGCCCGGCTCGGCCGGCCGGGAGGCGGGCGGTCGCGTCTACGGCGCCGGATCCACCACCATCGCCGAGCCGCCGCCGCGCCGTACCTTCTCGGCGGCCGCCAGCCACTTGCCGCCCGGCAGCCGCTGCACACCGGTCGCCGCGCCGATCTCGGGGTTGAGCGAGAAGGAGTGGCCGATGCCCTCCAGCTGTTTCCTCAGGTCGCTGTCGTACAGCGCGGGTTCGAGTTCGGTCCTGGCCGCGTTGCGCTGGCTGGCCCTCGGTGCGGCGATGGCGTCGACCAGCGGCAGATGCCGGTCGAGGAACCCGGTGAGGGTCTGCAGCACGGTGGTGATGATGGTGGCTCCGCCGGGGGAACCGAGCGCCACCACGGGGCGGTTGTGCCTGTCCAGCACGATCGTCGGCGAGATCGACGAGCGCGGCCGCTTGCCCGGACCCGGCAGGTTCGGGTCGTGCACGGCCGGGTTGGCCGGGGCGAAGGAGAAGTCGGTCAGCTCGTTGTTGAGCAGGAAGCCCCGGCCGGGCACGGTCATGCCGCTGCCGCCGGTCTGCTCGATGGTGAGCGTGTAGGAGACCACGTTGCCCCACTTGTCGGCCACGGTGAGATGCGTGGTGTTCTCGCCCTCGTACGTCGTCGGGGCGGCCGTACCGCCCGTGCCGCAGGCCGCGGGGTGGCGGGGGTCGCCGGGGGCGAGCGGGCTGGTGAGGACGGCGTCGTCCTTGATCAGGCAGGCGCGCGAGTCGGCGTACCGCTGGGACAGCAGCTCTTTCGTCGGCACGTCCTCGAAGGCGGGGTCGCCGACCCAGCGCCCGCGGTCGGCGAAGGCGATCCGGCTGGCCTCGATGAAGTGGTGCAGGTACTGCACCTCGCTCGCCTTCGACAGGTCGGTGTTCTGAAGGATGTTGAGGGCCTCGCCGACCGTGGTGCCGCCCGAGGAGGAGGGGGCGATGGAGTACACGTTCAGGCCGCGGTACGAGGTCCTGGTGGGCGCCTGGGGCTTGGCGCGGTAGACGGCGAGGTCCTTCTCGGCGAGCTTGCCGGGGCGGGCGTTCCAGCCGGAGGCGGGGGCGACGGGCGGGTCCTCGACCGTCTTGACGATGTCGTCGCCGATGTCGCCGCGGTAGATGGCGTCGATGCCCTTGCGGCCCAGTTCCTCGTAGGTGCGGGCCAGTTCGGGGTTCTTCAGCCGGGAGCCGACGACCGGCAGCTGCCCGTTCGGCAGGAACAGCCTGGCGGTGTCGGGGAAGTAGCGGAACCGGGTCTCGTTGGACGCGGTCTGCGAGCGGAAGGTGTCGTCCACCGTGAAGCCGTCGCGGGCGATCCGCTCGGCCGGCTTCAAAACCGTGCCGAGCCGCTCGCTGCCCCACTCCTCCAGCGCCTTCTGCCAGGTCGCGGGCGTGCCCGGGGTGCCGACGCTCAGGCCGCTGCTGACGGCGTCGGCGAAGGAGAGCGGCTTGCCGTGCTCCAGGAACAGGTCGGAGCCGGCGCTCAGCGGCGCCGTCTCGCGGCCGTCGATGGTGTGCACGGTACGGGACTTGGCGTCGTAGTAGACGAAGTAGCCGCCTCCGCCGATGCCGGCCGAGTAGGGCTCGGTGACGCCGAGCGCCGCGGCGGTGGCGACGGCGGCGTCGACCGCGTTGCCGCCGTGTCTGAGGACCTCGATGCCGGCGGCGGAGGCGTCGGCGTCGACGCTGGCGACCGCACCGCCGTAGCCCACCGCCACGGGAACCTTGGCGGGCGTGCCGCTCGTCGTCGCGCCGGGTGGCGCCGCCGCCCCCACCGACACCATGGCGGCCGAGACCGCCAGAACCGCCAGTTTCCGCGTGCCAGGACGACCCATCCGTACCTCCCGCAGGGACAAGTCCGCGCAGCGTAACCAGATTGCCGTAGTACCGACAGTACGCCTCGGTCTCCCGCCACACGAACGTCACAGACCGAACAGGGGTACGCACGTCTTCTCCCCGTGCCGCTACCATCCCCGGCCATGAACGACGACGTGCGCAACATCGTCCTGGGGCTGGTCGCGACCGGGATATCGGCCTCGCTCGGCTGGCTCGCCCGTACCTATGTGTGGCGCCGCAGACTGCGGCGCACGCAGGCGTTCTTCGGACTGCCGGACAACTCCGAGTCCCTGCTGGTGGTCAACCGTGACGCGGGCGGGCCGGAACTGACGGTGTCGCGCAACGACGTGTTCGCGCTGCTGGAGCTCTCCGCCCTGATCAAGGACTGCCACGCGCACGCCCGGGTCGTCACGCACGACGCGGCGCAGCAGGGCTTCGGCGAGCGCACCGAGTTCTGCCTCGGCGGCCCGGCGTCCAACCGCCGGATGGCCGCCCATCTCGCCTCGCTGGTGCCGGGCGTACGGGTGAACACGGACGGCGAGCCGGGCCCGGACCGCGGCGCCTTCCACATCGGCGGGGAGACCCACCGGCTGGAGAAGGGCCTGAGCGAGCACGTGCTGCTCGCCCGGCTCACCATGGGCCGGGACACCCGCCCGGTGTTCCTCTTCTGCGGCCAGCGAGCCATCACCAACCAGGCCGCCACCCGCTATCTCGCCCGCCACCACGCACGCCTGCACCGCAAGTACGGCACCGGCTCCTTCGTGCTGCTGCTGAAGGTGGTCAACTCCCAGGCGTACGGCCCGGATGTGGTCGAGCTGGTCGCGGACGTGACGCGGGCGGCGCGCACCCCGCTGCCCGAGGCGGCCGCCGCCGACACGGCCGCTCAGCGGGTTTCAACAACCTTTACCGGCACGTAACTTACCGACGGGTTACTTAGGGTAAGCGGTCCCGGTTACCGTCGGGTCACTTTGGACTGGAACAGTTGAAGGAGTGGCCCATGGGACACCGCCGCGCCTCTGTGCGCACCGCCGCCGTCACAGCCGTCTCGGCGACGCTGTTCGCCGCCGCCGCCGGTCTGGCCCCCGCCGCCCAGGCCGCCGGCACGCCGGGCGTCCGGTTCGTCGACATCACCGGCGACGGCGGCACCGTGCTGAAGGCGAACGTCGTCACGCCCGCCGGCGCCGACGGCTCGCACGCCTACCCGCTCATCGTGCTGCCCACGAGCTGGTCCCTGCCGCAGGTGGAGTACCTCGCCCAGGCGCAGAAGCTGGCCGACGCCGGCTATGTGGTGCTCACCTACAACGTGCGCGGGTTCTGGCAGTCCGGCGGCCAGATAGAAGTGGCCGGTCCGCCGGACGTGGCGGACGCCTCCAAGGTCATCGACTGGGCCCTCGCGAACACCCCGGCCGACCCGCGGCACGTCGGCATGGCGGGGGTGTCGTACGGCGCCGGGATCAGCCTGCTTGCCGCCGCGCACGACAAGCGCATCAAGGCCGTGGCGGCGCTCAGCGGCTGGGCGGACCTGATCGACTCCATCTACTCGGGCCGCACCCAGCACGTTCAGGCGGCGGCGCTGCTGGACGGCACGGCCACCGTCACCGGCCGGGAGAGCCCCGAAGTGCGGGACGTCTTCGACCACTTCTACGCCTCCGACCTGTCCAGGGAACAGGAGATGATCGCGTGGGGGAGGAAACGTTCCGTTGCGACCTATGTGGACCAGCTCAACAAGAACGGCGCGGCCCTCATGCTCGCCAACGCGTGGGGCGACTCGATCTTCCCGGTGAACCAGTACGCCGACTTCTACGAGAAGCTGAAGGTGCCCAAGCGCCTGGAACTGCGGCCCGGCGACCACGCGACCCCCGAGCTGACCGGCCTGTTCGGGCTGCCCAACGACATCTGGACGGACACCGAGCGCTGGTTCGACCACTACCTCAAGGGCGCCGGGAACGGCATCGACCACGAGCAGCCGGTCCAGCTGAAGTCCCGTAGCGCGGGGGGATACGAGGGCTATCCGGACTGGAAGTCGATCGCCGCCACCCGCCGCAAGCTCGCGCTCGCCGGCTCCACCACCCTCCACACGAACGTCGACTCCGGCGCCGACGGCGGGGTGGTCTTCCTCTCCAGCATCCTCGACCAGGTCGCCCAGCTGCCGCCCATGGCCGCGATCCCGCTGCTGCCGCGCCGCTGGGCGGCCGTCTGGCAGTCGGAGCGGTACGGCAGCACCCAGAAGGTGCGCGGCACGGCCACCCTGCACACCACGCTGACCCCGACCGCGGAGAGCGGCACGTTCATCGCCTACCTGTACGACGTGGGGCCGCTCGGCCTCGGCAAGCTGGTCACGCACGCGCCGTACACCTGGCACGGGCGGACGCCCGGCGAGCCGTTCGGCGTGGACCTCGACCTGTTCTCCACCGCCTACGACGTGCCCGCCGGGCACCGCCTGGCGCTGGTGGTGGACACGGTCGACCCGCTCTACATCGAGCACAACCCGTCCGGCGCGCAGCTGACCTTCTCCTCGCCCTCGGACGACCCGTCGTACGTGTCCGTCCCGCTCGGCGAGCAGTGATCTCCGGCTGCCGCCGGACGAGCCAGGCCCGTGAACTGCCGCCCCCCGAGAGCAGCGTGCACGTCCCGGTGTGGCTCGGCGGGGTTCCCCCTTCACCACAGGGATGAACGGCACATCGTAGTCGAGGTCCGGCGGGTTGGTCCCGTCGTCTTCGCGCGGCCGGAGGGTGAGGGGGCGTCAGCTCACGGGCGCGGCGTCAGTTCTCCGCGATCTCCGCGTACAGCTGGGAGAGTTCGGGGACGCCGCTCTCGGCCCAGGCCTGCCCGGCGCCCACCACCTCCACCTCGCGGCCGGAGGCCAGCCGTACGACGGGCTCGCCCTCGGGGCGGATCAGCCAGGCGGCGCCGGGCACGGTGCGCACCACGACCGTGCCCAGATACAGCCCCGCGTCATGGCCCAGCCACGGCAGGACCTCGGGGTCGTCGCGCCAGCGCGGGACCAGCTGGTCCAGGGCCTCCAGGGAGCCCGGCGTGTCGTCGAGGCGGACGCCCGCCCGGGCCGCCTGGGAGCGGAGCAGTTCGCACTCGGACAGCAGAGCGGCGATCCCTTCGGGATCGGTAGGGGGCGCCGCCTCGCCGTGCTTCTTGTGCCGGTGGCCCAGGAACGGAAGGTTCATGGACCCAGCGTGGCATCAGACGTCGAGGTCGACCACCACCGGTGCGTGATCGGAGGCGCCTTTGCCCTTGCGCTCCTCGCGGTCGACGTAGGCGTCCTTGACGGCCTTGGCGAAGCCCGTGTTGCCGTACACCAGGTCGATGCGCATGCCGCGGTTCTTGGGGAAGCAGAGCTGGCGGTAGTCCCAGTAGGTGAACGGGTGGTCGTACTTCAGCGGGCGCGGCACCACGTCGCTCAGGCCCGCCTCGCGCAGGGAGGCGAGGGCGGCGCGCTCGGCGGGGGTGACATGGGTGGAGCCCTCGAAGGCGGCCGGGTCGTAGACGTCGTCGTCGGTCGGCGCCACGTTGTAGTCGCCCAGCACGGCGAACGGGCGGCTGCCCTGCGCGTCGCCGTACACGGCCGCCTTCAGGGCCTCGAACCACTGGAGCTTGTAGGCGTAGTGCGGGTGCTCCACCTCGCGGCCGTTCGGCACGTACACCGACCAGACGCGGACCGGGCCGCAGGTCGCCGAGATGGCGCGCGGCTCGGTCACGCCGTCGAAGCCGGGGTCGCCGGGCAGGCCCTTGACGACGTCCTCGATGCCGACCCTGGAGAGCACCGCCACGCCGTTCCACCGGCCGGTGGCGTGGACCGCCGACTCATAGCCGAGCTCGCGCAGCTGGTCGAACGGGAACTGCTCCTCGGCGATCTTGGCCTCCTGCAGGCACAGCACGTCGGTGCCGCTGCTCTCCAGCCAGGCCAGCAGCCTCGGGAGGCGGGCGGTGATCGAGTTCACGTTCCAAGTGGCGATGCGCATGCCTGACAACCTACCCGGCGCCACTGACAACGGGCTCAGACCTGCGTGGAGCCCCCGGGCGCCAGCCGCTGGTGGTCGGTGCCGCCCAGGGCGCCGATCTGGCGGTCGTAGATCGGGCGGGCCAGGTCGGTGAGCAGGGCGTCGTGGACGTCGTAGGCGCGCTGCGGCCTGACCTCGCGGACGTAGTCGATGACCTCGGAGATCTTGTTCCAGGGGGCCATCACCGGCAGCATCAGCGTCTGCACCGGATGGTTGGGGACGGTGAGGGCGTCGCCGGGGTGGAAGACCTTGCCGCCGTCGATGAGATAGCCGACGTTGGTGACCCGCGGGATGTCGGGGTGGATCACCGCGTGCAGTTCGCCGTGGACCTGCACGTCGAAGCCGGCCGCGGTGAAGGTGTCGCCGTGGCCGACGGTGTGCACCCGGCCCGGGAAGGCCGCCGTGATCCGCTCGGCGACGGACTTCAGGGTCCAGATCCGGGCCGCGGGGTTGTTCTCCATGGCGGCCCGGAGCCGGAACTCGTCGAAGTGGTCCGGGTGCTCGTGCGTGATCAGGACGGCGTCGGCGCCGAGCGCGGCGTCCTCCTCGCTGAACCCGCCCGGGTCGATGACGAGGGTCTGCCCCTCCTTGTCGAGGCGGACACAGGCGTGCGACTTCTTCGTGAGCTTCATGTCTCCCCATCCTGCCCTGCGCAAGGTGGCGGGGCTCACTCGGCGGGGCTCACCGGGCGGGGCTCACTCGGCGGGCGTGGTCTCCTCCCGGATGACCTGCCGGGCCACCCGGAACGCGCGGTGCGCGGCCGGCATCCCGCAGTACACGGCAGCCTGCAGGAGCACCTCCTTGATCTCGTCCGGGGTGAGCCCGTTGCGCAGGGCGGCCCGGGTGTGGACGGCCAGCTCCTCCAGGTGACCGCCCGCGACCAGCGCGGTCAGCGTGATGCAGCTGCGGGTACGGCGGTCCAGGCCCGGCCGGTCCCAGATCTCGCCCCAGGTGCAGCGGGTGAGGAACTCCTGGAACTCCCCGGAGAAGTCGTCGGCCTCGGCCAGCGCCCGGTCCACGTGCGCGTCGCCGAGCACCTCCCGGCGGACCTTCAGCCCGGTCTCGTACCGGTCCGGCCGCGCGGCCGGCTGCTCCGGTACGGCGGCCGGGGCTATCTCGGCGACCGGCACGACCTGCGGCGGCATGGCCGGCGCCGGCACGACCGCCGCCGACGGCAGGACCGTCTGCCCGGTGTCGTAGGGCTGCTGCCAGGCGGTGGAGAAGTGGTGTGCCAGCAGGTCGGTGACGGCCGCCGGCTGCTCGACCGGGACCAGGTGGGAGGCGCCGGGGACCACCGCGAGCCGGGCGTCCGGGATGCCGGCGACCAGGCCGCGGGCCTCGGCGGGCCCGGTGACCTGGTCGTCCGAGCCGACGAGCACGAGCGTCGGCACGCCGACCCGGCCCAGCTCGCCCCTGACGTCGAAGGAGGCCAGCGCCTCGCAGGCGGCGATGTAGCAGCCCGGGTCGGTGGTGCGGACCATCTGCACCGCCCATTCGGTGATCGCGGGCTGGGCGGCGGCGAAGGTGCCGGTGAACCAGCGGTCCGGCGAGGTCCGGGCGATCGGGTCGAGCCCGTTGGTGCGGACGATCACTCCGCGCTGGCGGAACTCGTCGGCGGTCCCGAACCGGGGCGAGGCCGCGACCAGCGCCAGGGAGGCGAGCCGCTCGGGGTGGCGCAGGGCCAGCTCGATGCCGACCGCGCCGCCCAGCGCGCAGCCCGCGTAGCCGAAGCGCTGCACGCCGAGCGCGTCCAGCGTGGCCAGCAGACGGGCGGCCAGCTCGGCGACGGAACCGGCCGGGCGGGCCGGGGCGCCGCCATGACCGGGCAGGTCGAACCGCAGGACCCGCCACTGCTTGGTCAACTCCGGCACCTGGCGGTCCCACATGTGCCATGTGGTACCCAGTGAGGGACCCAAGATCAGGACCGGAGCGTCTTCTGGCCCGTCAAAGCGGTATTGCAGGGTGTTCGGGGGTGTCTCACTCACGCCCCAGACCCTCTCACGTCTCACGGACGCCCCTATAACAGGGGGACGCTGGATACCGTCCTGACCAGGTTGAAGACCTCTCGGGCGGCATATCGCTTCAGGCATCGGATGATCTCGCGTCGGGTCTTGCCCTCCTGGGTGCGGCGTTCGAAGTACGCCTGCGTGCGCGGGTCGTGGCGCAGCCGGGTGAACACGATGCGGTGCAGGGCAGCGTTCGCCTGTCGGTCGCCGCCGTAGTTGAGCCGACGCGTGCGCCGTCGGCCAGAGGAGTACTCGATGGGGCTGACTCCGCAAAGAGCAGCAAAGGACGCCTCGGTGTTCAGCCGCTCGGGGTTGTCGCCCATGGTGATCAGGAGAGTGACTGCGCTGTCCGGACCGATACCCACCGGCACGAGCAGCTGTGGGGCGTGACGTTCGACGAGCCGGGTCAGGCGTTGGTTCAGCTCATTGACCTGTCCGGTGAGCTGTTCGATGCGCTCGGCGAGCATGCGCAACGTCATGTGGGTGGCCTGGGCCACCGCGTCCTCGTCTCCCCCACCGCCGAGGCGTGCGCAGGTGCGGAACAGCTCGCGGTTGCCCAGGCTGGACAGCTGTTCCCGAAGTGCGGGGTCGGCGATGACCAGGACGGCTTTGAGCTGGTTGATCGCCTGGGTACGGGCCTTGACCGCGGAGTCCTTGGCAAGCTTGAACAACCGGGCACTGTGCACCGGACCGTCGCCGGACTTGGCCCGGGCCCGGGCGCGGCCACTGAGCACGGCCCGCGCGGCGGCCTGCGCATCGAGCGGGTCCGACTTCCCCAGCAGCCGGCGGGCTGAGCGGTCAGGCCGGTTCACCTCGTACACCTCGACGTGCTGAGCCAGCAGGTAGCGGGAGAGGCCCGCGCCGAAGGTGCCGGTGCCCTCCACACCGGCACGGCGCACCGTACCCAGCTTGCGGGCCCACACGAGCAGCTGCCGATAGCCGGCCGCCGTCGCGGGAAAGGACTCCGTTCCCAGGATCTTCCCGAGCGGGGAGATCACGGCGGCGACATGCACCTCGCCGTGCGTGTCCACGCCCAGGACGACCTCGCGCCGAACGGGCGGATCCGTGCTCGAGGAGGTGCTGCGCTGTCTGGTCGTCATGGTGGTTCGCCTCCGGCGTGGTGACGTGCTGGGTGGATGGCACCGGCCTGCTCGGGCGGTCTGAACCGTGATGGCGCCTGAACTCGGCAAGACCCCTATCGGGACACGCCCTGTGGCTCGGTGGCAGGCAGCGTCCCGCAACGGCAGTCGACAGGTCCGTGACTGGACACTTCGGTCATAGATCTCACGAGTCAGACCCCCGCCCGGGACGGCACTGCACAACCGTCCCATCGATCCCGGTACAGCTGCATGACTCGATCACTGCCGGATGACTTCGGCCGAACCGATGCTCAATCTGACTGAGCGGGCTGACAAAGCGTTGACTCTCGTCCGCTGCTGACCCGTATTGGCAGGGAGACGTCACGCAAGGAGGTGGTGCTCACCGGCTGCGGCGGCTGCGGCTCCACCGGCGCCCAGCGCAACACCGGCCGGTGGTCGCGGCTTCTCAGGAGTCAGACTCCGCCGCAGGACAGCACCCACCTACTGTTCTCCGTCTATCCGGCTTGCAGCTACGTCAGCCCGCTCGTTCGAGCGAATTGAGTCGAAGCACCGGTCGCCTACCAACGGAACTGGCACCATGCCGCCGTCGTACGTCACTTCGAGTCGAAGGCGGGCCATTGGAACGGCGGGTCAATGAGCGGCAGCTCTCAGTGTTGCAGTGGGTGGGAGCCGTGTGCCCGGCCGGGGTATGGGAGACCAGCTCCTACAAGACCACCTGTCAGGCACTGCACAGCCGGGGCCTGGTAACGGTCTCCCGGAAGGCCGGGCAGTGGAGCGTCGCCCTGACGAGCGCCGGCCGGCACTACCTGGCACACGGCACGTACCCTCCCCGCGGATCCCGCCCGCGGAAGACTCAGGCCGCCACTCCACGCCCCCGATCCCCCCAAGGGCAGGCAACGCAGGCCGCCCTGCGGAAGTCAAGCCCTCCCTCACAGCCTCGTGTGACGCTCACGAAGCAGCTGTTACAGGAGCTCGCGGAGGCCGGCGCACGCGGCAACGTGTGTGACAAGCGGCGCGAGCCCGAACCCGGCGCGGTCAGTAGGTGGCGAGGGAGATGGCGGCGTAGTGCGCGGTGAACGCTGCCACGGTCAGGGCATGGAAGACCTCGTGATAGCCGAACCAGCGGGGTGAGGGGTCGGGCCGCTGCAGGGCGTAGACGGCCGCGCCCGCGCTGTACAGGAGACCGCCGACAACGATCAGGACGACTACGGCTGCTCCGCCGGTGTGCAGGAAGTCGGGAAGGTAGCTTACCGGCGCCCAGCCCAGGGCCAGGTAACACGGGGTGTACAGCCAGCGCGGAGCTCCGACCCACAGGACCCGGAACGCGATGCCGGCCAACGCTCCCGTCCAGACGATCCACAGCAGCACGGACCGCTGCTGGGACGGGAGGAGGAGCACGGCCAGGGGGGGTGCAGGTGCCAGCGATGATCAGGAAGATGTTGGCGTGGTCCAAGCGTCGCAGAAGAGCCTCGCCGAGCCGTCCCCAGGTGCCACGGTGGTAGATGGCGCTCGTCGCGAACAGCAGCCAGGCGGTGACCGAGTACACGGCGCAGGCCAGGACCGCCTGCTGAGTACCGGCCAAGCAGATGAGTACGACGCCCGCGATCAGTGCGGCGGGGACCATTCCGGCATGGAGCCAGCCACGCAATTTCGGCTTGATCGGTTCGGCCAGGTCGGCCACCCGCTCCACCAGAGCAGTAACCGAGTGAGCCCCCTTCCCCGCCTGGTCGCCTGGTGATTCGTCGGGTAGCCCGTCTGCACGGCGCTCCGCACGCGCTGACACGACGTAACCACATTCAACTTCAGCGGCGTCGCGGGACACAACTTCTCGGCCTCCCCCGGGCTCCTGGGCGTCACTGGCAACCATGCGGTCATGCTAGGAAACCTCACCCGGACACATGGCGGGAGGTCGGTCCAGAACAGAGCCACGTCGCCGGGCCTGAGCCGGTTCGCCACCGTGGGAACTCCTGCCCCGTTGACCTACCGCCAATTGGGCCTGCCGAAGCCGAGTAGAACGGCTGGTCCTGGGCACGATCAGGGCTTACGAACGGGCATCTCCGCTCGCCTACGCGCAAGGATCGCCGATGCTTCCTGAGGTCCGCCCCTACGTATCCACCGCGCTCGCAGACCAGTTGGAACACCAACTGGACCTGGCTCCGCATCTCGAGGCGGGCCAGCTCGATGTGGAGGGCGTCGCCGGCGTCGCAGTGGTCGCAGCCGCCCACTCCGATGGCTATGCGGCCACCGGCCATCTCCTCGGGCTGCTGGCCGCGCTGCCTGCCCCCACCGCGGCAGGAGAGCACTTCTGGTCGGACCTGTGGAGGTCTTCGGGCACCGCGTACCTGCTGCCCGTCAACATCAAGGATCCGGTGCTGCGTTCGCTGGCAGGAGAGGGAACTGCCCTGGCCCGGCAGATCCTCTCGGCCGTCGATGAGATGACCCCGCCCCAGCGTTCCGCGGCCGGGGAGGTGATCGGTCAGGCCCTCGTCGAGTCCGACCATCTGCCCGACCTCAAGACACAGGTCATCGGAGAACTGTGGCTCCGAGATCTCGAGCTCACCGCCTGGCGCGTCCTGCACGCAGACCGCAGGTCGGATGATCCGGCTGGACGGAAAGCCTTCCTCGACGCCTGGACGAGCGTCTGAACGTCGGCTCCTCCGAGCTGCACGGTAGCCGCGCCAGACACGCGGCTCCCGTGCCCGACGACGCTTGCAGCGACTGAGGTCAGGAAGGTTCAAGCCGAAGTGGCAGCGGCCCCGGGCCTCCACAGATCAGGGGGCCGCGCAGCCATTGCTGCGCGGCCCCCTGATCCTGCACCGGCCCGGCGCGACAGCAGGCAGGGCCTGCATGGGCGGCGGCCACCTGACGCGGCGTGCGCAACCTCTCGGGCAGGTCTGCGAGGTCAGACCAGGTTGATGTTCTCGGCCTGCGGACCCTTCTGGCCCTGGGTGACGTCGAACGTCACGGCCTGGCCCTCCTGGAGCTCACGAAAGCCGGTGGAGTTGATCGCGGAGTAGTGCGCGAAGACATCCGGGCCGCCGCCGTCCTGGGCGATGAAGCCGAAGCCCTTCTCCGCGTTGAACCACTTCACAGTTCCCGTTGCCATGCCTCATGCCTTCCAGTCGATGAACGCCTCCCACTCCATGTGGCAGACGTAGGTGATCGTCCTGGTCCCTGCGGCACAGCACAGCAAAACGCCCACACCAAAGGCGCGGGCAGGGAATTCCGAACCACGACAGCTGACGCAGACGCTACACGCCCACACACCGGGTCACCACAGGAAATGATCACGCCACACACGAGACCGTGCGTGCGGTGCCCGCCGACGCTGACGGGCACGCTCATCTCATGCTGCTGCCGTCGGGTTCGCTGATTCGGCGGCGCGGCGGTATTCGGCGTTGAGGCGCTGGGCTTCCTCGAGCTGGTCTTCAAGGATGACGATCCGGCAGGCGGCCTCGATGGGGGTCCCGTGGTCGACGAGTTCCCGGGCGCGGGCGGCAACGCGCAACTGGTAGCGGGAGTAGCGGCGATGTCCGCCTGCGGAGCGCAGCGGGGTGATGAGGCGGGCTTTGCCGATGGCCCGGAGGAAGCCCTGTGTGGTGCCGAGCAGTTCGGCGGCCCGGCCCATGGTGTACGCGGGGTAGTCGTCGTCATCGAGACGGCCGAACGTGTCGTCTGCTGTCATTGCACCTCTCTGTGGAACGCGTGGAGGGGCCCTGGCGCCGTACTGGCACCAGGGCCCCGAAGGAACTACTACACCATCTGCCGACCCTGATACTGCACCGGCCTTCTGTTTCCGCAAACCCGACCGAGACGCTGTCGGGGGCGCGGGGATCGCGGTTGCTTGACCGGAGACCACCTCACTATCGATGTCCAGCGGTACCCGGGGCCAAGAATTCCGCCCGGGCGATCCTGATGGCGCTCGGCTCCTCCGTTCTTCCCTCTTGATCAACTACTCACTTTCGGAAATGTGAACTGCTGGTGGCCTCGAACAGCGCCACTCTTCGGCAGCCAGCCCCGTCGCCCGTCCTGCGTCTGCTCTGGCTTGGAACCCCACTGCCGAACTTCCCGGTGCGCGCGTCCGCAGCCGGCGCCTTCACCGAGGTGCTGCTCACTGACTTCACCGCTGGGTACTGCGAACCTTCACTTACTGGTACTGCCACTGCGGTGCTGCTCATGGCGGCCCCTGATCACTGCGGGCCACCCGGTCCGGTCGTCAGTCCCGTCGCCGGCCTGCAACCGCTCTGGGAACTCCACCACCGCACCGTCCTGCGAACTACAACTGCGTACTGCTGCCCGGCAGTTCATCTCTGCCGGGCCTCTCTTGATCTCGGCTACGAGAGAAACCATAACCACGCCGCCGACGAATGTCTACTTCGGCTGGCATAGATTTTCGTGCACTCCACGATGAGGTAGTCCGTCTCGACCAGTCTGCCTCGACCGGTCCATGGACGGTTCAAGCAGCTTCGGGCTCAGTCCGGCGCGCAGGGATCCCCCGCCGCGCAGCACGTCGGGCTGAGCGGGACGTCGCCGACTGCGCCGCGGCTACCGTCGGCGGGCACCGGCCAGCACTGCGTCTCGTGGAGAATTCCATTGGCCGGGACGGGCGTTTCCAGCCGTGACGCCCCGCAGGTCGGCCGTTGACGAGCGTGGCAGGAGTCCCTGCGCCGCCCTCGACGGTCCCGGGATGATCGAGCAGCTCGTGGCGAACCGGCACGGCCTCTGACTCGAGCAGACCGCGGGCTGCGGAGACACGGGCTCACGGCAGCAGGTGCCTGTCATGCGTCGACTGTGGTCCTCCGTACCCTTCAGGCAAGCACTGTGGCTCCGCGGGGTTGGCGGGTGGAAGGCACAGGGGCTGGGTATGCACGGGCAGGGGCATGGACTATTCAGAGAGACCGTGGTGACGCTGATGATCACGGTGATGGCCAGCGCCGCAGCCGTCCGTTCCACCGCAGCCATTGCCGACGCACGCGATACGGCACGGGCCTTCCTCGAAGGTTTGCAGCAGCCGGCCGTGGCCCCTGACGCGGCGGACACTGTGGTCTTGGTCGTGTCCGAGCTCGTCACCAATGCCCTGCGCCACGGCGGGGGCCGCTGCACACTGGAACTGACTGCGCACCCCGACACCATCGAGGTCGCCGTTCACGATCCCAGCCGGCATGTGCCGCGCATGCGCACCCCTGACCTGAACGGCGGCACCGGGGGCTTCCGCTGGCCCATAGTCACCCGCCTCGCGCGCGCCACGGCGGAAACCCGCCGGGCCTCCGGCGGCAAGACCGTGAGCGCCTTCCTTGCCCGGTAGCGTCACCGCTCAGGCAGCCGGATGGTCGGCGAATATGGTCCGCCTCATGTCGCAGCCTGACGAGTTGCTCGCTGACGTCGGCGCCCCGGTGGAGTCCGACCAGAGCAATCAGAGTCCCTGACCGTGGTCACCAGTGGCGCTGTCATCACCGGTCGATTGGCTCTCTCGCAGCCACGTGACGGCAGAGGGTGTCGGATGTGCTGACGGATTCCGCCCGCTTGGACGAGTCGCCGCCGTCTTCGACTCCCCAGCGAAGAAGGACGGGCCGCCCACGCGTCTGCACTTCCATGTCGCCCGGATCCTGCAGGGCACCCTGGAGGTCCGGAGGCGGGTGGAGGTACCGGGTTGCGATCGAGGACGTCAGCGCCTGGACCGTGGGCGACTTCAGCTGTTCCGGCCACTGAGCGACGGCGACGGGAACCCGCTGCACGCAGTGTGGGCCCGACCGGCGTACCGGTCGGGCCCACACTGCTGCTCAGATGTCGGCTCGTGCCTGTTTACCTGGTCAGACCGTCACGGGGGTGCCGAGCATCGCGGAGGCGTGCTGCATCGGGCTGAGAATGCCCAGGGGCGCTGCCTTGGGAACGGCGCGGCAGGTGAAGCCGAGCTGAGCCATGGCCCGCAGGACTTCGGCGGCGCTGAAATCACGGCGGTCCTGCCGGGTGATGACCTGGCCGACCTGCTTGACGGGGTAGTGGCGGCGGCCGATGATCACCGATTCTCCGGTGACCGGTTCGGGCTTGATGCCCTTCATTGATTCCAGCACTCCGCCCTTGGTGAGCTCGAAGGGGAAGCGGGCGATGACGCAGCGCATGTGGCCTCACAGAGAGAAGAGGGGAGAACAGTCCGACCAGGAGCAAGGTGTTTCAGCGGGAGAGGGCGAGGATGCCCAGGGCGCTGCCTTGCTCGTCGACCACCGGCAGGACACCGAGCCGACGGGTGCGCATCGCGTGCTCGGCTTCGGCCATCGTGGTCACGGGTGAGGCGAACGAACCGTGGTCGCCGAGGATGTCGCGCAGGCGGACACGGTCCGTGTAGTCGGAGCTGTCACGGACCGCGGCGAGTTCGGTACGGGTGACCAGGCCGGTGCACTGGCCGTCCTGGTCGCAGACGACCAGTCGGCCTGTGCGTGCGGCGGCCATGACGGCCAGCGCCACCTCCACGCTCATGTCGTCACAGACCTGCGGTCCGGCCGCGTCCATGACCTCGACCGCCGTCCTGTGCGCGGTGTCGGTGTCCGCCGGGCGGGGCTGCGTCTGAACCAGCGTCAAAGGGTGCCTCCTGCAGAGATGGGCCGGCTTCCTGATCACGAAAGTTCTAGGCCACCGTGCCGAAGCCGGACTGGCGTACTGGGGTGCGCCTGGTCGCCGAGGCGGGGCGGCGTCGGCCTCGGGAGGTGGCGCTGCGCTTGGGGCGTTCGACCACCGGTGCGGTGATGACGACCGGGATGCCGGACGGGGCCTGAGCTCCGGTGATCCGGCTCAGGGCCTCGTCGCCCGAGCGGATCTGGGTGGTCTGCGGCCGGATTCCGGCGTCCGACATGAGGCGGACCATGCCGCGGCGCTGGTTCGGCGTGACCAGGGTGACGACGCTGCCGGACTCGCCGGCGCGGGCAGTACGGCCGCCGCGGTGGAGGTAGTCCTTGTGGTCGGTCGGCGGATCGACGTTGACGACCAGGTCGAGGTTGTCGACGTGGATGCCGCGCGCCGCGACATTGGTCGCCACCAGCACGGTGACGTGCCCGGTCTTGAACTGCGCCAGCGTGCGGGTGCGCTGGGGCTGCGACTTGCCGCCGTGCAGCGCGGCGGCCCGCACCCCGCTGTTGAGCAGGTCCTGGGTCAGCCGGTCGACGGCGTGCTTGGTGTCCAGGAACATGATCACGCGGCCGTCGCGGGCGGCGATCTCGGTCGTGGCGGCGTGCTTGTCGGCGCCGTGGACGTGCAGGACGTGGTGCTCCATTGTGGTGACCGCACCGGCCGACGGGTCGACCGAATGCACGACGGGGTCGGTCAGATAGCGGCGCACCAGCAGGTCGACGTTGCGGTCCAAGGTGGCGGAGAACAGCATCCGCTGCCCCTCCGGGCGCACCTGGTCGAGCAGCGCGGTGACCTGGGGCATGAAGCCCATGTCGGCCATCTGGTCGGCCTCGTCCAGCACGGTGATGCCGACGTGGTTCAGCCGGCAGTCGCCGCGGTCGATGAGGTCCTTGAGCCGCCCCGGTGTCGCGACGACGACCTCGGCTCCGCCGCGCAGCGCGCCGGCCTGCCGGCCGATCGACATGCCGCCCACCACCGTGGCCAGCCGCAGCCGCACGGAGCGGGCGTACGGGGTGAGCGCGTCGGTCACCTGCTGTGCCAGCTCACGCGTCGGTACGAGGATCAGCCCCAGCGGCTGGCGGGGCTCGGCACGCTGTCCGGCGGTGCGGGCGAGCAGGGCGAGGCCGAAGGCGAGGGTCTTGCCGGAACCGGTGCGGCCGCGGCCCAGGACGTCACGGCCCGCCAGGGAGTTCGGCAGCGTCGCTCCCTGGATCGGGAACGGTGCGGTCACACCTTGCCTGCCGAGTTCGGCCAGCAGCTGCTCGGGCATGTCGAGATCGGCGAAGCCCTCGACGGCGGGCAGCGCGGGGGTGATCGTCCTGGGCAGCGCGAACTCACCTTGCACTGCGGCGGGCCGACGGCCGTAACCGCCGGAGCGGACGGGCCCGCCGGTACGGCGCGGTGCCTGCGAGCCGTAGCCGCTGCCGCCCCTTCCGGCGTCGGCACGGCGGTCACGGGTGCGGGCGGGGCGGTCGTTCGTGTACGTGCGGTTCATGCGGAACCTTCCTCGATGGGGCACATATCAAGGAATTCCCGCTGCGATGAATGGCATGGAGAATTACAAGTATGGACCGGTGGCAAAAGAAAGCAGATCTGGCCGGCGAAAACATCCGTTGGCACAGGTGCCGAAATGGGTGACGCGATGGGGACCTTGCGATCCGGGCGCCGGATGCGGGGCAGCACTTCAAGGTGCGTCTGCGTCCTGAGGGAGGAACCGCTTGTGGTGGTACTGCGGATTCCTCCGGGGCGTCCCGCGGGTGAAAGCCGCTGCGGGATACGCATGCAGCTGGGGCCCGCACCCCTAAGGATGCGGGCCCCAGCTACAGATTGCGCGTGAGCGTCAGGCCGGAACGATGTTCTCGGCCGTCGGGCCCTTCTGGCCCTGCGCGATGTCGAAGGTCACCTTCTGGCCCTCGAGCAGCTCACGGAAGCCCTGCGCGGCAATGTTCGAGTAGTGGGCGAACACGTCGGCGCCGCCACCGTCCTGCTCGATGAAGCCGAAGCCCTTTTCCGCGTTGAACCACTTCACGGTACCAGCAGCCATGTCATATCTCCTTTGGGGCAGTGCATCGGCGTCCGCACTGTGCGGACGCCGTGTCGCCGTGATGATTACCCCGCCCGGAAATGACCGGAAATACAAAAGTGCTCCCGACCGGCCTCAGCCTGGTGGGGACACTTGAAGTCCTGGGAACCACAACTGCAACTGAGATCGACAGTAGCACGCCGGAGCGGCGAGTGCCCGTTGGATAATTCCACTCCGCTCTTCGTGACAAGAATTCCCACTGCGCGATCCGCCAAAATCTGATCCCTCGGGCGCAGATATTGATTCACTCGGAGTGATGTCTCAGGAGGAGGTGCCCACGGCACCGGGCTTCCCAGGAGCGCGACGACGTACGCGGCTTCCCGTAGGACGCCGCTCGGAAGGGGGCCAGCATCGTATCGACATGGTGAGGGGCCGAACCGACTGCGGCACCGCTCCGCCTACGGCGAAAGCAGCGGCCGCTTCGAAGGACGGGGATTCCCGATCGCTTGGGCGATCAAGAGGCGAGGCTGGGCTTCACGGAAGCACGACGCCGGGAGGCTGCCCGGCAGGCGCTCTACCCGGGGACGGGTGTCCCGTTCGACACGCAGCCGGCCCAGCCACCCCCTGCTGGTCAGCGCCATCGGTGTCGTCGCCGTCGGTGTCGCGCTGCCGACGTCTCCGCTCGCGGGACCACTCGGCTTCCGGTCCCTGCCGCTCGGACTCGTCCTCGCCCTGGCCCTGATCGTCGTGCTCTACCTGGTACTGATCGAGGGCGCCAAGCATGTCTTCTACACCCGGGCCGACGCACAGGCCGCGCTTCCACCGGTACGCCACCGCACCCTCCGGCATCGCATCCAACGGCGTGCCGGCCGCTTCAGCCACCCCGGACCGCTGCGGCCCCGGTGACACGCTGTCACCAGGGCCGTCAGCCGCACCACCCGCACCGAGACGATCACGTCACCCCGGGCGGCCCGGAACGGTCAACCGCTCAGTGATTCCTCGGCGTCCCGGCGCGTCGGCCAGTTGTCCCGCCGCTCCCGGGCCACCTCCGCACGGCTGCCGGCCCGCTCTCCGGGTAGGGAGACCGACGGTGTGAGGGCCGGTGCGGGGGTGGCGGGCTCGGGGATCACGGCGCTGGTGGACAGCGCGGGGCGCCTGGTGGTCCGGTGCATGCGCCGTCCGGCGGACTCGCCGTCGGTTTCCCTGCTCTGGTGGTCGAAGAAGCGGAGCATCTCCACGGGGAACGGCATCACGAGGGTGCTGCTCTTCTCGGCGGAGACGTCCACCACGGTCTGCAGCAGCCGCAGTTGGCATGCTCCGGGAGTGTCGGCCATCGTCGCGGCGGCGTCGGTCAGCCGCTGGGACGCCTGGAACTCTCCGTCGGCCGCGATGACCCGCGCGCGGCGTTCCCGCTCGGCTTCGGCCTGCTTGGACATGGAGCGCATCATGGACTCCGGAAGGGCGATGTCCTTGATCTCGACGCGCTCGATGCGCAGCCCCCAGGGCTCCTCGGTGGGGGCGTCCATCACCTTCTTGAGTTCCGCGTTGATGTGGTCACGGTCGGAGAGCAGCGTGTCCAGCTCAGCCCTGCCGATGACCGAGCGCAGCGACGTCTGGGCGATCTGGGAGACGGCGGCAGGATAGTTGCGCACGTTCACCAGGGCCTTGACGGGGTCAATGACCTTGAAGTAGACGACCGCGTCGACGGTGAGCGTCACGTTGTCGGCGGTGATGGACCCCTGTGGCGGGATGCCGAGGACCTCGGTCTGTACGGACACCTTCCGCATACGGTCCCCGATCGGCCGGATGACACGCAGACCCGGCCCGCGGATGTCCGGCAGCAGCCGCCCGAAACGGAACACCACACTGCCCCTATAACGAGGGTTAGGACTGCACAGGTCTGACCAGGTGGAAGACCTCCCGGGCCGCGTAGCGCTTGAGGCTGCGGACGATCTCGCGCCGGGTCTTGCCCTCCTTGCTGCGGCGTTCGTAGTAGTCCTGGGTACGCGGGTCGACGCGCAGGCGGGTCTGCACGATCCGGTGCAGGGCCGCGTTCGCTTGCCGGTCGCCGCCCCGGTTGAGGCGCCGGTACTGCCGACTGCCCGAGGAACGCTCGACCGGGCTGACCCCGCACAGGGCCGCGAACGACGCCTCACTGCCCAGGCGTTCCGGGTTGTCCCCCACCGTGATCAGCAAAGTGACGGCTGTGTCCGGACCGATGCCCACCACCTCGAGCAGCTGCGGAGTGTGGCGCTCCACCAGCCGGGTCAGGCGGCCTTCCAGGTCCCGGACACCTTCGCTGAGCTGCCCGATGCGCCGGGCCAGCAGACACAGGGTCACGTGGGTGGCGTGGAGCACCGATCCCTCGCCGGCCTCATGGGTCAGACTGTCGTCGACGAGCCCTGCGCACGTGCGGAAAAGCTCTGCATTGCCCAGCCCGGCCAGTTCCTCTCTCAGCTGCGGATCGGCACGGATGAGGACGGCCTTGAGCTGGTTGATCGCCTGGGTGCGGGCCTTGACCGCCGAGTCCTTGGCCAGCTTGTACATCCGGGCGATCTCCACCGGCCCGTCGCCCGTCTTGGCCTGGGCCCGCGCCCGCCCGCTCAGCACCGCACGGGCCGCGTTCTCGGCATCGAGTGGGTCGGACTTGCCTCGCCGTCGGCGGTCGGCCCGGTCGAACCGGTTCACATCGAAGACGTCCACGCCCTGGGCCAGCAGGTAGCGGGACAGGGCCGCCCCGAAGGAACCGGTCCCTTCCACTCCGGCCCGCCGCACCGTACCCGACGCCCTGGCCCACCCCAGCAGGTTGCGGTAGCCGGCCGCGCTGGCCGGGAACTGCTGGGTGCCGATCACTTCCCCCACCAGGGAGAGCACGGCGGCCACATGGGCATCCCGGTGCGTGTCCACTCCGAGGACCACCTCCGCCGCCGGCCGGCGCCGACGAGGACGCGAAGCGGCGGACGTGCCGGTCATGCTCGTTCCCTTTCAGGCCGACGGCTTATCGCGTAGCCGGCAGCGGGCCGTGCGGACGGTCAGAATCGTGATGACGCCTTTACGGCAAGCCCCTATCGAGACACGTCCATCAGCCCGAGACCAACAGTGCGCAGTCCCCTGGCCGGCGGTCGACACAGTGTGATCAGGACACCTCGGTCAGAGATCTCAGGAGTCAGACCCCGCCGTAGACAGGCACCCACCTACGGTTCTCGGCCCAACCGGCTTCCAGCCACGTCAGCCCGCTCGTTCGAGCGAATTGACTCGAAGCACCGGTCGCCTACCACCGGAACTGGCACCATGCCGCCGTCGTACGTCACTTCGAGTCGAAGGCGGACCATTGGAACGACAGGTCAACGAGCGGCAGCTCTCGGTGTTGCAGTGGGTGGAGGCCGGGTGCCCTGCCGGCGTATGGGAGACCAACTCCTACAAGACCACCTGTCAGGCACTGCACAACCGGGGCCTGGTCACGGTCTCCCGGAAGGCCGGGCAGTGGAGCGTCGCCCTGACGAGCGCCGGCCGACACTACCTGACACACGGCACATACCCTCCCCGCGGATCACGCCCGCGGAAGACCCAGGCCCCCACTGCACGACCCCAGTCCACCCGAGCACAGGCAACTCCGGCCGCCGGGCGGAAGCCACGCCCTCGCTCACAGCCTCGTGTGACGCTCACCGAGCAGCTATTACAGGAGCTCGCGGAGGCCGGCGGCAGGATCGTCAAGAGCGGTAGCGGTCCGGGCTTGGAGAAGTGGCCGTCCCGCGTCGCCGCGGCACGCAGGTCCGGAAGGGTTCCGGAGACGAAGGAGCTGTACGGAAGCTGGTGCCGCGACGGGTATGAAATCAAGCTCGTCGACATCCCCGCCTGGCGTCTTGCCGTCCTCGACCCCGTTCCCGTGCCCTCGTGGCTCACTCGGCCGCACACCGTTATCCGGGCCATGCAGAACGAACGCCAACCGCTCGGCCTGACCAAGCCCGTCCAAGGACGCGCTCTCCGACTCATCCAGGCACTGATCACCACCGCCGAGGCCGACGGACACACCTGCTCGGCCGGGCACACCGGCTTCGCACCCCCGTCTCATCGGCGCCGCAGGGCACATCCTCACTTCACCATCACCGCACAGGGCCAGACCGTGGGGTTTCTTGTCCTCCAGGAACAGGACCGGGCCGAGCACGTCGCCACCGAGAAGGAACTCGCGGAGGCCGAGAAGCACTCCTGGGTCAGAATTCCCCGCTTCGACTACACCCCGTCCGAACGCCTCCGTATCATCCTCAGCGGCGGCCAGCCACACCGGGCGAGCGAATGGGCCGACGCTCCCGGCCGCCCCCTCGAAGAGCAGCTCGCCGAGATCGCACAGGAGGTCACACTTCGCGGCGAAGCCGCCGAACGCAGACGCCAGGACGAGGCCGAAGTGGCACGCCAGAAGCGCATCCGCTGGGAAGCCGCCATGGAACAAGCCCGCATCCGGTACGCGGAGGCGTACCGCGTCAGACACCTAGAAGCTCAGGAAGCGGCATGGCGCCACGCCACCCGACTGACCCAATACGTGAGCACCGTACGCACGCGAGTCGAGGACATGCCTCCGGGGCAGACCAGAACCGACGCCGAGGAATGGATCAGCTGGGCAGCGGCCACCGTTGAGCGCCTCGACCCATTGAACACACCGCCCCGGCTGCCCGACATTCCCAAGCCACAAGCCGACGACCTGAAACCCTTCCTCGGGCACTGGAGCCCTTACGGTCCCACCTACTGAACGCCCGCACCGCACCTTGTGCGCCCACAACCGCAGTTCAGGAGCTCTTCGCGACCGGTTCAATCGCGGCACACCGGCCTGGTGGGTCATCGGAAAGATGTCGACCTGAGCGATCGTCGGAAAACCCGAGGTCAGATCCCATTTCCTGGCCCATCGCCATGCATGTGGGTGCCCAGGGAGGCAAACGGGCGTCACGGCCGACAGTCCGCCCTTTCAACCCGGTCGCTCCAGCCTTCGCCAACACCCTGCTCGACGCGACCGGCGTCCTCCTCGGCCAACTCCCGCTCAGTCGCGACCGGGTGTGGCTGGTCGTGCCAGACGCGGGCCTGACGGATCGGCAGGTGGGCGACTCGTGGTGGAACGCTCCCTGTCAGCCGACCTGCTGCACCTTGATCGCGTCGCTCACCCGAACCGTCCCGGCTGCAAGGACGTCCAGGTAGACACCGAGCACGATGCCGGGACCCGCCGGGAGTTCGTGGGCGGTCGAAGTACGCGTCAACTGGCCCGAAGACCGACCGCCAGCGTCAGTTCAAGGACCCGGTGTGGCGATGCGAGATCCGGAAACAGCTCCCGCAGCTGCGACATCCGGTACCGGACGGTCTGGGGATGGACGAACAACGCCGCCGCCACCTCGTCCCGCCTGCCCTGGTGCAGCAGCCACGCCCGCAACGTCTCCTCCAGCCGCCGTGCGGTCGCGACAGGCAAGGTCCGCAACGGTGCGAGGGCTCGGGCACGCAGGTCTGCGAACGCGTCCACGTCGGCGCTCAGCACCAGCTCGGGCAGGTGGTCCTCGGTGTCGCGGATATCAGAGGAGAGGGAGCGCGCGCGTGCGGCTCGTGCGTACGAGGCGGACGCACGAGTCCATGGCCGGGCCGGGCCGACCACGGCGGTGCGGTCGGTCAGCTGCCGCAGGAGATGTGATCGGTCGGAATCGGGGACGAGCAGCACGCCGGTGGCGTCCGGCAGGTCGTCGAGGACGAGGGTGCTCGGGTCGAGCGCGCGGTAGGCAGGCCGGGCCTGGGCGGTGGGCAGCAGGACCGCCGTCAGCGTAACCGGAGGCTGCCATCCGGCCCGTTGAGCAGAGGCCAGCAGCACGTCCGGGCTCGCGCCGGCGAGGATTTCGCGGGCCAGGTGTTCCAGGTGGCGTTCGTGGGCCCTGCCCCGGGCGGCCAGTTCGTCGGCGTGGCCCGCGGCGCTCGCGGCGGAGAGCTCGTCGATGTAGGCGAAGGTCAGCTCGGCGAACTTGGCGACCTCGGCGGCGGGCAGACCTGCGGACACGGCGCCCGCTGCCAGGCATCGCCAGGCCACGCGGGCGCCGACGCGGTAGGCGCTCAGCAGGGCGTCCATCGAACGGCCGTCGCGCACCTCGCCGCGGCCCAGCTCGTACGCCGCGTCACCGCCGTCGCCGCCCGTGGCGTTCCCGCTCGCGAGGTCCAGGTAGTGCCCGAGGGCGGTGCGAACGGCTCGGCGGATGGTGCCGCCCATGCTGCCCGAAAGGGCGTTGGCGTAGGGAGGGACCTCGTCGATGATCGCCTGGACGACCTCGTCGGCGGTGGTCTTCAACGCGGCCCTCAGTGCGGTGACCGTCGTCTCATCCAGGGCCAGTTCGCTGGCCCTCCGGGTCACACGACTCACGTTTTTATTCCCTGCGAACAATTCCACCCACCAGATTCACATCCTACGGTCAGGACTTTACGCCCTGAGACGCAGCAAGCTGGAGTCATGACGAGTGCAGCCCTTCGCAGCAGGGCGTGGAAACTGCTGGAGATGGTCACGACGCCGCTGCTGCCGTCGGACTACCTCGACCTGGTCAGCCCACTGCGTGCGGGCGCTGACCTGCGGGGGCGCATCGAGGCCGTGCACCCCGAGACGGATGACGCCGCGACCATCGTGATCAGGCCGGGACGGGGCTGGCGCGGCCACACGGCCGGTCAGTACGTGCGGATCGGGGTCGACGTCGACGGGGTGCGCCTGTGGCGTGCCTACTCCATCACCTCGCCGACGAACCGCCAGGACGGCCGCGTCACGATCACCGTGAAGGCGATCCCGGACGGCAAGGTCAGCAACCACCTGGTCCGCAGGGCGAAATCGGGCACGTTGATCCAGCTCGACCAGGCGACCGGTGACTTCGTGCTGCCGCAGGCGAAGCCCGCCAAGGTGCTCTACCTGACGGCCGGCAGCGGCATCACGCCCGTGATGGGCATGCTGCGCGACATCGAGTTCGACGACGTCGTCATGGTCCACTGCGCGCCACGGCCGCAGGACGTGATCTTCCGCAACGAACTGCACGATCTGGTCGCGGACAAGAAGCTGCGGCTCATCGAGGTGCACACCGCCACAGACGGCATGCTCGACATCGCCCGTCTCGACGAACTCGTGCCCGACTGGGCCGAGCGCGAGACCTGGGCCTGCGGACCTGCGGGCCTGCTCGACGCCGCCGAAGAGCACTGGAGCGGGCACGGCGTCCAAGAGCGCCTGCACACCGAACGCTTCCGCCCCGGCATCGTCGTCGCCGGCGACGGATGCGGCGGCGGCGAGGTCACGTTCAGCGCCACCGGCAAGACCGTCCACGCGGACGGCGCCACGCCGTTGCTGGACATCGGCGAGAAGGCCGGCGTACTCATGCCGTCCGGGTGCCGCATGGGCATCTGCTTCGGCTGCGTCACGCCGCTCAAGGCGGGCGCCGTCCGCGACCTGCGCACCGGCGAGATCACCGAGGCCGAGCCGGGCGTCCTCATCCAGACCTGCGTGTCCGCCGCGGCGGGCCCCTGTGACATCGAACGGTAGGAGCACCTTGACCGCCATCGACCCCACCGCCCACCTGACCGCGGAGCAGATCGAGCAGCTCGGCCGCGAGCTGGACGCGATCCGTGACGAGGTGATCGCCGGCCGCGGCGAGAAGGACGCCGCCTACATCCGCAAGGTCATCTCGGCGCAGCGCAAACTCGAACTGGTCAGCAGGGGCGTGCTGCTGTTCTCGATGTTCCCGCCCGCGTGGCTGCTCGGCACCGCCGGGCTGTCCGTGGCGAAGATCATGGACAACATGGAGATCGGCCACAACATCCTGCACGGCCAGTGGGACTGGATGCGAGACCCGAAGATCCACTCCACGACCTGGGAGTGGGATCACGTCTCGCCGGCCGACCAGTGGAAGCACTCGCACAACGAGCTGCACCACACCTACACCAACGTGATCGGCAAGGACAACGACCTCGGCTACGGCATCATGCGCGTCGACGAGGACCAGAAGTGGCACCCGTTCCACCTCGGCCAGCCGCTGTGGAACTTCCTCAACGCCTGCTTCTTCGAGTACGGCATCGCAGCGTACGACCTGGAGCTCGGCAAGAACCTGAACAAGCGCCGCCGCAACAACCCGGAGTTCCGCGCCCGGGCCAGGGCTGTGGGCCGCAAGATCCGCAAGCAGGTGGTCAAGGACTACGTGATCCACCCGCTGCTGTCGGGCCCGTCGTTCCTCACCACGCTCGCCGCCACGTTCACCGCGAACCTGGTCCGCAACATCTGGTCCCACTCGGTGATCATGTGCGGGCACTTCCCCGAAGGCGTGCAGGTCTTCGAGCGCCGGTCGATCAACGGCGAGACGCGCGGCCAGTGGTACCTGCGCCAGATGATGGGCTCGGCGAACATCAGCGGCAGCAGGGCCATGCACTTCATGACCGGCAACCTGTCACACCAGATCGAGCACCACCTGTTCCCGGACCTGCCGAGCAACCGGTACGCCGAGGTCGCGGTGAAGGTGCGCGCGCTGTTCGAGAAGTACGAGCTGGAGTACGTCACCGGGCCGCTGCCCAAGCAGGTGTTCTCCGCGTGGCGCAAGGTCTTCCGGCTCTCGCTGCCGAACAAGAAGCCCGAGGTCAAGACGCCGGACCGTGAGCAGGAGCTCGTCGCCGCCTGATTGTTACAAGCGCCTGGCTCACGAACCCGAGGTCAGGCGCCCTTGTCCGCAGGCTCCAGAATCGCCACGCACTCCACGTGATGCGTCATCGGAAACACGTCACAAGGTGTGTGGACGGGAGGAGAATCTGCAGTTCACATGGGGTTTTCCTGCCTTGGGCGCGGGCTGTGAGGCGGCCGGAGCGTCAAATGAGCGTCATGTCTGACGGACTTTCTCTCCTCCTTTGGCCGGTACACCGGGCTGTCCGCGTTTCTGATGCCCGTGGCCGTCATGTTGCTGCTCGGGCGGCAGGTCAGCTGCTGGAGGTGCTGCGGGATGCCCGGCGCAGCGCTCGCCACCGGGCCGCCCGGGCCGACCCGGTGGGCCGGTGATGAGGCTGGACATCAGGACCGACTCGTCGCCGGGTTTCACCTCGTGCACATCGGCGTCCGCCCCCGGACGCCTGCCCGGATGTGGCTCAGGCATCGATGATGACGGGGTTGCGGCAATAGGTGCGGAACACCCAGTTCGCCACGGCGCGGGCGAGGAGTTGTTCGAGTTGGCGCGCGTCCCCGACGCCTTCCTCGGCTGCGGTGGCCAGGGTCTTCTCGATGACGGGGATGACCGGCTCGAAGGTGGCGTCGTCGTGGACGAAGCCGCGGGCCAGGAAGTCGGGGGCCTCTGCGAGGGCGCCGGTGTCCGCGTCGATGGGTCTCCCAGTCGAGCGTTCTGCATGGGCGGCTGTTGAGTTCGGTGGCTGGCGTCCAGGTCCTCGCGGGTGTGGCGGGATAGGTCGGTGCCCTTGGGGAAGTACGGGTTCGCCTACCCCGAGTTCGCTCAGTGTCCTCCGGGTGTTCGAGGACTCACACTGACCCTTTGCTGACTTTTCTGACGGCGCGCCAGTCGTCCCCCTGCGCGGTCACTCGGTCTGTCGGGGGCAAAGCTCCGAGTCCGTCTGACCAGGACGCGCAGGTACGCGGCCAACTCGAGGGCGTGGCCCCCGTCAGAGGGGCGCCAGCGCCCACGTCTCCTTGATCTCTGCAGGGAAGATGCGCGCATGTTCCCGCGTGCCCGCGACAAGACCCACAGTGTCTTCGCTACCTGCCAAGCCGTCGGCTGCCCCGTGCAACGGCTTTTCCGCAGACTCCGGCCCCCTCCTGGGCACTCCTGCAGGGGCCGGGGGATCGAGGTCACGGCTCCAGAAACAGCTCCAGTGGCACTTCCTGCCCCAGCCCGATCTCGGCCCAGATCGTCTTGCCTCGGCGGCCGTAACGAGTGCCCCACATGGTCGTGAGCTGTGCCACCAGGAACAGGCCCCGTCCTCCTTCGTCCTCGCTGCCGGCGTGGCGGAGATGTGGAGACGTGTGACCCCCGTCCGAAACCTCGCAGATCAGCGTGCGATCGACGTCCCGAAGCAGGCGCAGGGTGACCGGGGGGCGGCCGTATCGGATCGCGTTGGTGACGAGTTCGCTCACGGCCAGTTCCGAGACGAACGCCGCGTCGTCCAGTCCCCATTCCTCCAGCTTGCCTCGGACGAGCGTACGGGCTCCGGCCACTTCGGCCGGGTCGGAGGCGACATGCCAGACTGCCATGCTGTCCTCTGGGAAAGCGTGGACGCGCACCAGCATCAGTGCGGCATCGTCGTCGGTGGATCCCTGGGCATACAGCGAGGCGACGTCGTCGCACGCTTTCTGCAGCGACGCGGTCGAGGCGTCCAGTGCGTCGCACAAGTCCGCCACTCCCTCGTCCACGTCCCGGCTGCGCGCCTTGACGATTCCGTCGGTGAACAGGGCGAGCACAGTACCCTCGGCGAACTCGAACTCCACGCTCTCGAAGGGCAGCCCACCGATGCCCAGCGGGGGGCCTATCGGCAGGTCGAGCGCTTCAGCCTGTCGGGCCCCTGCCCCACGGCCGGCGGCGACCGGCGGGAGGTGGCCCGCGCTGGCCATGGCGCACGTGCGGGAGGTGGGGTCGTATACGGCGTAGAGGCAGGTCGCTCCCAGCGCCCTGTCGGTCCCCTCGTCGCCCGGTGTGCGGTGTACGCCGACTCGCGTCTGACCCACCAAGTCGTCGAGCCGGGCGAGGAGTTCGTCCGGTGGAAGGTCCAGGGCGGCCAGTGCGCGCACGCTGGTGCGCAACCGGCCCATGGTGGCTGCGGCGTCCACCCCGTGCCCCACCACGTCGCCGACCACCAGTCCGACCCGGGCGCCCGACAGCGGGATCACGTCGTACCAGTCGCCCCCGACTCCGAGAGGACCGGCGGCGGGGATGTAGCGGTCCGCGACCTCGATTCCGCTCGACTGGGGTAGCGCTCGCGGGAGGAGGTCACGCTGCAGTTTCAGCGCCGTGGTGTGCTCGCGGATGTAGCGGCGAGCGTTGTCCAGGCACACCGCGGTGCGCGAGGTCAGTTCTTCGGCGAGGGCGCGATCCTCCTCGGTGAAGGGTGCACGGGGCGGCTGCCGCAGGAGGGTGACCGTGCCGAGCGTAGTGCTGCCGAGGAGCAGAGGCAGGGCCAGCAAGCGTTGGTGCGCAGTCGTCGAGCGGGTCCCGATGACACCGAGCAGCACATCACTATTCGTGCTGTCGGAGTAACTCCTCGTGCGCTCTGTCATGAGCCGTAGCCCAGCCGGTGCGCCAGAAGCGGAGGACGGGGCTTCCTCTCCTCCCAGGACCGACTCCGCGACCTCGATCCGTACGGAGTCGGCGAATTCCGGAACGACGAGCCCCGCGAGTTCCTCCGCCGTCTGCCTGGCGTCGAGCGTGGTACCGATCCCGCTGGCGCGGCTGAGCAGGGCCAGGCGAGTCCGCGCTTCGTAGCGGTCGGTGACATCGACGGCCGCCTCGCAGATGCCTAGGGGGTGGCCCGCCTCGTCCTGCAGACGGAAGTACGAGCACGAGTAGACCTGGTAGTACTCGGAGGCAGCGGGGGTGGGCCCGCGCCAATGGACGTCGAGCACCGGTTCGCCGCTGCTCAACACCTCGTTCAGCACCTCGTCCATGTCGTGGTATCCCGGAGGAGAGAGGATCTTGCCGTGCGGATAGAGCACACTGTGGGGCCGTCCGAACCATTCACCGGCGTGCCAGCCCATGGCCTCCTGCACAGCCTCATTGACCCACTTGAGTCGGGTATCGGGGCCGTAGACGCTCAGCCCCACGGGCGCCTGTGTGAAGAGCCGGGACAACATCGACTGGTCCGTCATCCGCTCCTCGTAGCGGTCGCTTGCCACCGCCATCACGACCCAGGCGGGCCTCCCCTGGCCCTGCTCCACCGGAAAGATGCGCAAGACCGTCTCCGCCAGCGACCCGTCCGGGCGTCGAACGGTACGGGTCTCGGTCCGGGCGCCCCCGGATGCCGGTGCCCCCGGTGCCTCGAACCCTTGCAGCGTGTCGGCCCGGGTCCGAACGTCCCGCAGCACCTCGCTCACCGGACGATCGAGCACGTCACGGGTGTCAGCACCGTAGAGACTGCTGGCTCCAGGACTCCAGCCGGTCACCCTCCCCCGCGCATCCACCACGATCATCGCAGCCGTAGGCGTGTCGAAAGGGCTGTGATGACCGGTCTCACGTGATGCGCGCATCATGCACACGACCTGCCAAGTACTGGAACGTCTGGAATCAAGGCTACGCCTGGCTCCCGCGGCGCGTCTTACGCCCCAGGTCACCGCCACTGCGATCCCGGGACATCGCGCATCCCCCCGGCTGAGGGAGACAGTGCTCCTGTTCGCGAAGTAGTGCGTCACCGCCCCTGTCGTGCACCCGGCGCACTGTGCCACCTTGCGCAGCGACGCGTTGGCACACCCCTCCTTCACGATCACCCGAAGCCGCCGCCTTCAGTAACTCGGCTCACTTCGCCACATGGTCACCGGTCGGAGGCCACGCCGCACGACAGACCCTGTCAGGGCAGTTCAGCGCGCATGGCATGCGCTATGACCTCTCCGATGAGTACGGCTGTCGCCGCTGGGCCGCGCAGTGGGGCCGTGGGCAGGATCGAGGTGTCGGCGACGCGGAGACCGTGCACGCCGTGGACTCTTCCGTACTGGTCGACCACCGCATTCGCGGTGTCCGGGCCCATCGGTGCGGTCCCGCATGTGTGGTGAGCGGTGCCGATGTTCCGGTTGATCCATCCGTCCAGTGCGTGATCGCAGTTGAGCACGTCCGGACCCGGTTGGAGCAGTCCGTGGGAGATTTCGTCGAAGGCCGGTGTGGTAATGAGTTCCGCGGTGGCGCGCACGGCTTCGCGCAGGCGGCGGCGGTCCTTGGGGCTGGCGAGGTAGCCGTACTCGATACGCGGGGGCGTCGCGGGATCCGCGGACCTCAGGGACAGGCGGCCGGTCCTTCCAGGTGACTGGACCGAGACGAGGAAGGGCAAAGGCGCGCCGGGCACGGTCGTCGTGCCGCCGACGAGTCCTGCCAGGGGGACCAGCGACTGCAGGATCTCCAGGTCACCCGGATGGGTTCCGTCCGAGGAGGACAGGTGCAGGCAGCCGCCCAGCCAGGAGCCGTGCGGCGCGCCCAGTTCCCGCCGTGGGGACCACTCCAAGACGAGCTGAGGGTGGTCGCTGAAGCGGGTGCCGACCGCCGGGGCATCCACGGCGACGGGGATGCCGAGCCGCTCCAGGTCGGCTCGCGGGCCGATGCCGGACAGCTGGAGCAGTTGCGGAGTGACGAGGGAGCCGGCGCACAGGACGATCTCGCCGCCACAGAAGACGGTCTCTTGCCCGTTCTGGCGTACGGCGACTCCCGTGGCGCGACCGTTGCGGATGACGATCCTGCTGACGGGGCAGTCGCCGAGCGCGGTGAGATTCGGGCGCCCCAGCGCCGACAGCGCATAGGTGAGGCCGATGTTGAGCCGCACACCGTCGACGGCGTTGCACGGGACGGGGCCGAAGCCCGGCGGCGCCTGGTCGTTCTTGTCGGGTTCGAGCGGGTGGCCGAGGTGGTCCGCCGCGTCGCGGAAGGCAACTGCGGCAGGGTGGGCGAGGGATGCGCGGCGTACCAGCACCGGTCCACAGCCGCCGTGCAGGTCGTCGGCGCCGTGGTCGAGGTCCGTCTCCAGGGCGCGCAGCCAAGGGAGCATCCGGTCGTACGTCCAGGCCGGGTTGCCCGCTGCCGCCCAGCGGTCGAAGTCTGCGCGCCGGGCGCGGACGAAATAGCCGCCGTTGACGGTGGTCGAGCCACCGAGGTGGCGCCCGCGGACCACCGTGTAGGGCCGCTCGGGCGTGAGGTGCGCGGCGTACCGCTGGACGGCCGGGTGGTCCGGATGGGCTCCGGGAATCAGCCGCGCGTCGAGCAGCTCGGGCGCGAAATCGCGGAGACGGCGCGGAAACGGGCCTGCTTCGACGAGGAGTACGGTGCGTCCGGCGTCCTCGCTCAAGCGGGCCGCCAGCGCGGCACCGGAAGCCCCTGCTCCGACCACGATCACATCCGCGGACGTCCGGTCCGTGGTCTCAGCCACCAGTACGTCCCGACGGAGGCGTGACGCCGTCGGCGGAGAGCCACCACAGTCTCGGACGGAGCGGCTCGGTGGTGCGCTCCCGGATGCAGCCCTTCCAGACACCGAGGCTGTAGGCCAGGTCGTCGGCGAGGCGGGTGACCGTCCAGGGCAGGACCGGAAGTCCGGGGCGGCTGCGTCGGTGTTCCAGGAGCGGGGGCAGAAGGGCGGCTGCGGCCAGCGGGAGCCTCAGCCGGGGTACGGCTGCGGCCAGCGGCAGGGCCAGTGGCCACCAGGTGCGCGTCACGGCGCGGCCGAGTTGTTCGCCTGCCAGCAACGTGCCGCCTCCACTCAGCCGGGCCGCGGTGGCCCACGGTCGGTCCGACCAGGCCGCGAGTCTGCGCGCCAGCAGTCCGGTCGTTCCCGCCGTGACCAGGGCACCTGCGAGCGGCCGTCGTGCCAGGGCGAGTCCCCAGGCGAGCGCGCTCCAGCCGGCCATCGACGTGGCCGGGAGCGTGCCCGGGTGCCGGGCGGCCAGCGGTGCGGCGGAGGTGCCGTACTGGATGCGCTGGGCCAGCCACTGGTGCGGACGCGTCCGGTGCCGGTGGGCCACGGTGGCGGAGGGGTCGTAGCGGACGTGGTGACCGTCGGCCGCGAGCCGCCACACCAGGTCGACGTCCTCCCCGACGCGCATCGTCTCGTCGAAGCCCCGGCCCACGGCGGTGCGCCGCACCACCAACGCGGCGCTGGGCACATAGGGCACGTGCGAGCCGGGTCGTACGAGTGACTCCCTGGGCCCCATGTCCAAGGCCGAGCGCGCACATTCGTAGGCCGCGAGGAAGCCACGTCCCGCTCCCTCTGCCACGATGCGCGGCGCCACCGCGGCCACGGCGGGATCCGCGAAGTGCGGCAGCAAGGCGTCGGCCCATGCGCGGGTCGGCAGGCAGTCGGAATCCACGAAGGCCACCAATTCGGTGGTGGCGTGGGCGAGTCCGGTGTTCCGCGCGGCCGCCGGGCCCCCGTTCACAGGGCGACGGACCAGCCTGGCGCCGGCCGCCCGCACGACGTCCGCAACCGCGCCGGGGTCGGCCGAGGCGTCGTCCACGACGATCACCTCCGGTCCGCCGCTCAGGCCGGCCAGACAGCGGGCGAGGTGCCGGGCCCGGTCCCGGACCGGTACCACGACCGTCACGGACGGGCGCGGTGCCTCGGACGGCGGTACGGGGTGCATCATGCCTGCCTGGACCAACCGACGGGCCAGCAGTCCGGTCGCTCGCCCTTCCCCGACCGGCTTCCCGTCGAGCCACGCGCTCACGACTGGCACGGCGCGCGCCGTCAGCCGCATCAGCCGGTACGGGGAGCCTCCCAACAGGACCCGCCCGTCCCGCAGCAGACGCAGGCCGGGGTCGGGGCGCAGCCGGAAGACCGCGGGGAGTGGGGGAACGTCGATCACCAGGTGTCCTCGAACATCGGAAGGCCGGGCGACCAGCCTTCACCCGCTCGTCTCGACGCGTCGATCCCCCAGGTGGGCAGCAAGTGCGGCGCACCGACCCGCTCACGGCACCGCGGATACCTACCGTCACCCTGCGCCGCGACACCGGCCGCGCCGTGGACGACGAAGGGAACCTCCATGACCGACAACTCACAGACCTCGACCGCTGACCGTCTCCCCGCCGAGGACGACCAACTGATCGAGGAGGACCTGCTTGTCGAGGACGTGTCGATCGACGGCATGTGCGGCGTGTACTGAGGCGGGACACCATGCCCACGCACAGGAACGGGTCCGAGCGGTTCGACCTGGAGGCGGCCTGGGCCGTGCACCCCCAGGTCGCCGTTCGTCCGGAGCCCTTCGGGGCGCTGCTCTACCACTTCGGCACCCGGCAACTGTCCTTCCTCAAGGACCGCCGGCTGCTCACCGTCGTACAGGAACTGGCCCACCGCCCGAGTGCGGCGGAAGCCTGCCGGGTGGCAGGCGTCGAACCCGCCGAGTCGGGGCGCTACCGGGACGCGCTGGCGCAGCTTGCGAAGTCTCGGATGATCACCGAGCGCACCGGTCCGCCGAGCCGCGGTGACGCTCATCTGCAAGGAGAGGACGCGCGATGACCGTGCCTTCCGTAGCATCGCCGAGCCCGGCCCGGACGGGCCGCCTCGTGGACCATTTTCAGCACGGCCTCGAAGCGCCGATCTGTCTGACCTGGGAGCTCACCTACGCCTGCAACCTGGCCTGCGTGCACTGCCTGTCCAGCTCCGGTCGGCGCGACCCGCGCGAGCTGACCACCGACGAGTGCAAGATGGTCATCGACGAGCTGGAGCGCATGCAGGTCTTCTATGTCAACATCGGCGGCGGCGAGCCGACCGTGCGCCCGGACTTCTGGGAACTGGTCGACTACGCCACCGCCCACCAGGTGGGCGTCAAGTTCTCCACCAACGGCGTCAGGATCACCCCGGACGCCGCGCGGCGGCTGGCTGCCAGTGACTATGTGGACGTCCAGTTGTCCCTGGACGGGGCGACGGCCGAGGTCAACGACGCCGTACGGGGCGAGGGTTCGTACGCGACGGTGCTGCAGGCCATGGAGAACCTTGCCGCGGCAGGCTTCGCCGGGTTCAAGATCTCGGTCGTGGCCACCCGCCACAACATCGGGCAACTGGACGCGTTCAAGGCACTCGCCGACCGGTACGGGGCACAGTTGCGGCTGACGCGGCTGCGGCCCGCCGGCCGGGGCGCCGACGTGTGGGACGAACTGCACCCCGCAGCTGCGCAGCAACGGCAGCTCTACGACTGGTTGGTCGAGCACGGCGACGAGGTGCTCACCGGGGACTCGTTCTTCCATCTCTCCGCCTACGGCGAGGCGTTGCCCGGGCTGAACCTGTGCGGCGCCGGGCGGGTGGTGTGCCTGATCGACCCGGTCGGTGAGGTGTACGCCTGCCCGTTCGCCATCCACGACGCCTTCCGCGCCGGAAACGTCCGCGACGAGGGCGGGTTCACCCGGGTATGGCGCTCCTCGTCGCTCTTCCAGGAGCTGCGGCAGCCTCAGACGGGTGGCGCCTGCACGAAGTGTTCCGCCTTCGACGCCTGCCGTGGTGGGTGCATGGCCGCCAAGTTCTTCACAGGACTACCGCTCGACGGCCCCGATCCGGAATGCGTCCAGGGACACGCGGAGGCGGCGCTGGCCGGCGACCGGTCGTCCGCTCCCCGGCCCAGCGAGGACCACTCCCACCGGGGGCCGGTGCGCGGGCAGCCCGTCCTTCTCGGCCTGCCGGTTCGGCGGGAGAGCCGGCCCACGCGCATGTGCGACGAAAGTCCTCTGGCCTGACCGAAAGGCCGCTCGGTCCACGAAAGAAAGGGGCGTCATGCCCAACGCATGGTTCGAAACCGTCGCCGAGGCGCAGCGTCGAGCAAAGCGACGACTGCCGGCATCCGTCTACGGCGCCCTGCTCGCCGGTTCCGAGCGCGGCACGACCTACCAGGACAACATGGCCGCCTTCGCCGAGGCCGGCTTCGCGCCGCACGTCGCGGATCTGCCGGCCAAGCGTGACCAGGCCACGACCGTCCTGGGCCAGTCGATCTCCCTTCCGGTGATCATCTCCCCGACCGGAGTGCAGGCCGTGCACCCCGACGGGGAGGTGGCCGTGGCCCGCGCCGCGGCAGCCCGAGGCACGGCGATGGGACTGAGCTCCTTTGCCAGCAAGCCCGTCGAGGAGGTCGTCGCGGCCAATCCGCAGACGTTCTTCCAGATGTACTGGATGGGCAGCAAGGACTCCATGATCGCCCAGATGGAGCGTGCCCGGGAGGCCGGCGCCAAGGGCCTGATCGTGACCCTGGACTGGTCGTTCTCGCACGGCCGGGACTGGGGCAGCCCCCACATCCCCGAGCGCCTCGACCTCAAGGCAATGGCGCGCTTCGCGCCGGAGGGAATCACCCACCCGCGCTGGCTGCTCGCGTTCGCCCGGACCCGGCGGCTGCCCGACCTGACCACCCCGAACGTCGCCGCCGTCGGCGAGCAGGCCCCGACGTTCTTCGGCGCCTACGGCGAATGGATGCAGACACCCCCTCCCACCTGGGACGACGTGCGGTGGATGCGCGAGCAGTGGGGCGGCCCGTTCCTCGTCAAGGGCATCATCCGCGTCGACGACGCCAAGCGCGCCGTGGACGCCGGCGCCCAGGCCGTCTCGGTCTCCAACCACGGCGGCAACAACCTTGACAGCACCCCTGCGACCATCCGTGCCCTGCCCGCCATCGCCGACGCCGTGGGCGGCCAAATCGAAGTACTCCTCGACGGCGGAGTGCGTCGGGGCAGCGACGTGGTCAAGGCCCTGGCACTCGGCGCCCGCGCCGTGATGATCGGGCGGCCGTACCTGTGGGGCCTGGCCGCGGGTGGCCAGGCCGGCGTGGAGAACGTGCTCGACATCCTGCGCGGCGGCATCGACTCCGCGCTCCTCGGACTCGGGCGCTCCTCCATCCACGACCTCACACCCGACGACGTGGTGCTCCCCGACGGCTTCGCCCGCGTCCTCGGGGCACCGCGCCCGGCCCAGGCCCCCTGATGACCACGCTGGCCTCCCTGACCTGGACTGACGTAGCAGATCTGGCGGGGCGGGGGACCGTCCTCGCCGTGCCGGTCGGCGCCACGGAGCAGCACGGGCCGCACCTACCGATGTCCACGGACACCGACATCGCCGTCGCCCTGACCGACCGGCTGGCGGCACAGGCGCCCGATGTCGTCGTGGCGCCCGCCGTGGCGTTCGGATCCAGCGGCGAGCACCAGGATTTCCCCGGCACGCTGTCCGTCGGCCAGGAGGCCGTCGAACTGCTCCTCGTCGAGCTCGTGAGGTCGGCAACGGTGACATTCCCTCGCGTCGTCCTGGTCTCCGCTCACGGCGGCAACGCACAGCCCGTCACCCGGGCCGTCCGACGACTGCGTACCGAGGGGAGGCACGTCCTGGCCTGGGGCCCGCACTGGGGCGGCGACGCCCACGCGGGCCGCACCGAGACCTCCGTCATGCTGGCGCTGGCCCCCCACCTGGTACGGATGGAGGCAGCGCGAGCCGGAAACACCGCCCCCGTCCACACACTCCTCCCGCGTCTGCGGGACGCCGGCCTGTCCGCCGTCACCGCCAACGGCGTGCTCGGCGATCCCGGAGGCGCGAACCCCGACGAGGGCCGGCTGCTCATCCAGCGAGCCGTGGCCGAGCTCGCGGACCTGGTGACCCGGCATCGCCGGCACACCGACGCCGCCTCTTGAGCAGGCGTTCCGCCTGTCCGGACTTGAGCGCAGGCGCTGCCACACAGCCGGTGGGTGAACGCCTGCGCTGCGACTCGAAACTCAGCCGACGAGTCCGAGCTCCTGAGCGCGGCTGGCCGCCTGGGCCCGGTTCCGCACCCCCAGCTTCCGGTACACCGTGGTCGTGTGCTGTTTCACCGTATGCCGGGACAGATTCAGCACAGCTGCCACTTCCGGGTTACTCAACCCCAGCACCAGATGCTGCAGGACGTCCAGTTCACGCTTCGAAAGCCGCACCGCGGCGGGTGCCTCATCCTTCGGGAACACCCGCGCGCCCTCCGCGACACGCTTCACCGCCGCCATGATCGCCGCAGTCGGCATCTGCTTCGACAAGGACGCCACCGCGCCGTGCGCCGACGCCAGCGCCGCCGACACCCGCCCCTCTCCGGACAGCAGAACAACCTTGACGTGCGGCATCCGGTCCCGAAGGTCCCGGCACAGGTCCAGCCCCGACCGGCCTCCCAACGACGTACTCACCAACACCAGCTGCGGATGATGACGCCGCGCCACCTGCCAGGCGGCCTCCTGCGAATCCGCCGCCAGACACGACGCCACCCACGGCTGGCTCAGCAACACCGCACGCAACCCCGCCAGCACCAGCTCGTGCTCCTCCGCCACCAGCACCCGCTGCATCTGACATCGGTCCTCCAGCACCGGGCGAACCCGACCCGTGGGAGCAACCCGCTCGGCGAGGACAAGTGTCATGACGACACCTCCGACTACTCCTAGAACATGCAAGAACGGACCGGCCGGCCAACCGCGGCAGGAGGGCTCGCCGGGCGCATTGACCGGAGAGGCTGAAGAAATCCACGGATTTCCCGATCCTCCGACACGTCCGGCTCTCCCCGTCGTGACCTGCGGTTTCACCGGCGCGATCTGACCTCACAGCTTGACCACCGACCGGCGGACAGACGCCCGGGGAACTACCCGTACGAGTACCTGTCCCCGGGCTCCCGGGGGTCTCGGCTCGGGCTGTGTACGGCGGTACGATCGGATCACCGCTCCCGAACTGCGCACGTGGGGACTCGATGCCTACTCCGAACGCCGTGCCGGCGGAACTCACCAGCTTCGTGGGGCGGCGAAAGGATGTCGCCGCGCTCCGGCAGCTCTTCTCCACGACCCGGCTGGTGACGCTGACCGGCATCGGCGGGGTCGGCAAGACGCGGCTCGCTCTCCGCGTCGCCGGAGAGATGCAGCGAGCCTTCCCGGACGGTGTCTGTCTGGTGGAACTGGCGTCGTTGAAAGACCCGGCGCTGCTCCCCCACAGCGTGGTCGACGCTCTCGGGATCAAGGAGCAGTCCCCCCGCTCACCCATGACCGTGCTGCGTGATCATCTGGGGCAGCGGCGCATGCTGCTGGTCCTGGACAACTGTGAGCACCTGGTGGACGCGGCCGCGGGCCTGGCAGACCAGGTGCTGCGTGCGGCGCCCGAGGTGCGGATCCTGGCCACCAGCAGGCAGGCGCTCAGAATCGCCGGGGAGCACATCTACCCCGTCCCACCGCTGCCGACTCCCCCTCCTGATGAGTCCGTCGAGCCCGGCACGGCGACCCAGTACCCATCGGTCACTCTGTTCGCCGACCGTTCGGCGGCCGTCGTTCCCGGCTTCTCGATCGCGTCCGACAACGAAGCCGCGGTCGTCCGCCTCTGCCGGCGCCTGGAAGGGATCCCGCTGGCCATCGAACTGGCCTCGGTGCGGTTGCGGGTGCTCACCGTCCATGATCTCGCGAGCCGCTTGGACGACCGGTTCCAGCTCTTGCGGGAGGGCACCCGCAACCTGCCGGAACGGCATCAGACCCTTCAGGCGCTCATCGACTGGAGCTATGACCTGTGCACCCCGAACGAGCAGAGGCTGTGGGCGCGGGCGTCCGTCTTCGTCGGTGGGTTCAGCACCGACGCGCTCGAGGCGGTGTGCACCGATGAGGCGCTCCCCCGGCATGCGGTTCTCGACACCGTCGCCGGCCTCGTCGACAAGTCGATCTTCATTCGCGAGGAGCAGGGAGAGTACGTCCGCTTCCGCATGCTGGAAACCATCCGTGCGTACGGCCAGGCCCGGCTCTCGGAGTCGGGCCTGGAACCGGCCCTCCGCCGGCGGCACCGCGACCGGTACCGGCAACTCATGGAGGTGGCGGGGGACGAGTGGAGCGGCCCGCGGCAGCGGGAGTGGGCGAGCAGGCTTCAGTTGGAGCTCCCGAACCTGCGGCACGCACTGGAATACTGCCTGTCCCAGCCTGGTGAGGCGCGTACCGGACTGCGCATGGCGGCGGCGCCCTGGCTGTGGCTGGCGATGGGGTACCCCACCGAGGCCAGGCTGTGGCTGGGCCGAGCGTTGGCGCTCGACGCGGAGCCCAGCCGCGAACGGGCCTGGGCGCTTGCCACCGTCGCGTACATCGCCGCATGCCAGGGAGACGAGGCTGCGGCAGCGGAGTCGGCCGAGGACGCCCGAAAGGTCGCCGTCCACCTGAACGACCCCGCCGCGCTCGCCTATGCCACGCACGTGCGCGGACTGAGCAAGTTTCTCAGCACGGACCTGTCCGGCGCGATCCCCCTGTTCAACGAGGCCCTCGAGCAGTACGCCGAGACCAAAACACCCGTCCACTATCCGAACAACCTGCGGACGGAGTTGGCAGCGGCCCTCATCCTCCTGGGCGAACTCGACAAAGCCGCGGAGATCATCGAGGAGTTGTTCCGGCGCTGCACAGCGGCCGGCGATCAGTGGGTGCTGTCATGGGTGCTGTGGGGGCGCGGATTCCTGCGCTTGATTCACGGCGAGCTCGACGCGGCGGAAGCCGACTTGTGCGAGGCGCTCAGGATCAAGCGGTTCTTCCACGACACCCTTGGGATGGCGCTCGCGCTCGACGTACTCGCCTGGACCACGGCGGCGAAGGGCAACGCCGAGCGAGCCGCCACGTTGTTCGGCGGGGCGAACCCCCTGTGGCAGACCCTCGGCGCCCCGCTGTTCGGCTGGACGCTCCTGCTCGCACAGCGAGCCAAGTTCGAGACGATGGCGCGGGACAAGATGGGGGACGCCCAGTTCGACGCGGCTCTCGAACGTGGCGGTGCCCTGACCACCGAGGAAACGCTTGCCCTCGCCCTGCGAGAGCGCACACAGCCCGCAAGCGATGCGCCACGTCCTGCTTCGACGCTGACCCGGCGTGAACGAGAGGTGGCCGAACTGGTGGCGCAGGGCCTGTCCAACAAGGACATCGCGGCGCGGCTGGTCATTTCGCTGCGGACCGCGGAAGGGCATGTCGAGAAGATCCTCACCAAGCTCGGCTTCAACACGCGTACCCAGATCGCGAGCTGGGTCGTGCAGAGACAGTCCGAGCGGACGTGAACCACCCTCGTGATGAGGGCGGGGCGGATATCGGATGAGGCAGGTACCGGAACAGGTAGTTCCACGCTCAATGGCGCGATGCCCGACCGGCAGATTGGAGGCAGTTCCACCCAAGATCACCGGAGACGATGGTCATGTACGTCACGCCCCCTCCCCATGACAGTGACCCTGGCGCCATGGCGCCTTCCGGGATCGCAGGCGCACGCCCGTCCCTCGGACGCGAGGCCCGCCAGTGGGACCTGCCGCACGCCCCGCAGGCCGCGGGCATCGCGCGCCACCTGGCCCTCGACACGCTGAAGGGCTGGGGAGTCCGGGAAGACCAAGCCCACCAGGTCGTTCTCGCGGTCTCCGAACTGGTCACCAACGCCGTCGAGCATGCCCTGCCCCCGGTCGCCCTGCAGCCGGTACCGCCCAACGAGCACCAAATGATCCACGTCGCGGTCACGGACGGCGGCCCGGCGAACGACCGCGGTGCGCGAACCGCCGACTGCGAACCCGACGAGCACGGGCGCGGAAGCTCCATCATCGGCTTTCTCGCCTCCGCCCGCGGTACGCGCATGTGCGGCAGAAGCGCCACCCACTGGGCGGACCTGCCCCTCGCCGCCTAGCCCGTCGGAGGGACATCCCCCACCTGGGCGGGTTTCGGCCAGCCGCACCATGGGGTGGCCTGAAACTCGCCGTACGTTCGCCCGGCTTCGGCTGGTTCCTCTGACCGCGAAGGCGGCGAACGACCATGGGAGACGGGCATGACTGAATTCACCGAGTCGGTTGACATACCCAGAGCAGATGCAACGAGCGTCACGCCGCGGCGTGGCGCACTGATCGCCATTGCGGCGGTCCTGGCCACCGTGACCAATGCGGTCGCCTTCATGCTCCCGCCGCTCCTGCCGCTGATGCAGCAGCAGTTCGGGCTCGGGGTGGCGGCGTCGGCCTGGATCTTCACCGCGCTCACGTTGGGCGGCGGAGCAGGCTTCGTCCTCCTTCCACGTCTCACCGACGTGCTCAACGATCGGACGACCTCACTGTTGTCCGGTGGCTTCCTGGTCGTCGGTGCGCTCGTGCCTGCCATCGGTGATTCCTACCCGGCGCTCCTGGTCGGGTCCGCACTCCTCGGGTTCGGTGGCGCCGCACAGCTGCTGCCACTGAGCTTCCTGCGCCGGCACCTGACCGGTAGTGCGGTCGCAACGGCTGTCAGTGTGCTGATCATGGCTACGGGCTCCGGGACGGTCCTCGGGATGGTCGGTGGCGGACTGACGGTCAAGTACTTGTCGCTCGCGAGCTTCTTCTACATTCTGGCCGCGGCATTCGCGGTGACCACGGTGGCGCTGCTCATCATCGTCCCCTCGTCCCGGCCGGAGTCGTCCGGACGTATCGGCATCCTCGGAACCGTGTGGCTGATCGCCTGGGTCACGGCCGTCCTGCTCGCCTTGACCCAGGGCCTCACGTGGAGCGGCACGGCGATCCTCGCGGTCCTGGGCGCGGGTGTCGTCGGCGGCGTCCTGTGGGGACTGGTCCAGCGCAAGTCCCCCACGGCGGTGTTCGACATCCAGCTGCTGAAGAAGCCCCTGGTCACACCGGCATGTTTCGCCGCTGGAATCTTCGGCGCCATCGATGCCGCGTTCCTGCTGCTGGTGACGTACTACACCCAGACTCCCGCTGAGGTCGGATACGGACTGGGTGTCGACGCTCTGGGCACCGGCCTGCTCATGCTGCCGTTCGCGCTGATGATGTTCGTCGGTGGCAAGGCCGCCGAAAGGGCAGTCCAAAAGGGCCGTCCGGCCACCGTCCTCGTCATCGGCACCACGGTCTCCGTCGTGGGGCTCGGCTGGCTCGCCTTCGCCCACGACCAGAGGTGGCAGTACCTCGTCGGTGCCGCCTTCGTCGGCCTCGGCAGCCGAGTGGGCTACAGCGGCGCCTTCGCCGTGCCGCAGCTGGTCGTCCCCGAGGACAAGGCCGGGATGGCCGCGGGCATGGCGGGCACCACCATGGCCATCGGCTTCGCGTTCGGATCGGCAGTGGTCACCACGCTGCTCACCTTCGACACCATCCCCAAGATCGGCCTGCCGAAGGAGTACCTCTACACGGTTGGCTACGAGGTCACCGTCGGGCTCTCGCTGCTGGTCCTGGTCGTCACGCTCATCTCGCGGCTGCGCCACGGCGGCGAGCTCACGGCAAGCGCCGTGGAAGCGTAGCGAGCCGGCCCGCCGGGAGATCGTGCGCCACCCGCCGCGCGTTCGGAGTCAGCCGGCCGCAGTCTGGTCCGCTCCGAACGCGCGGCGTGTGGCCGTCCAGCCGCGGTGCACACCCCCCACTCGGGCAAGGTCTTCGCCCGGCCGCACCCAACAGCCCCGTATGCCACCTACGTTGCGCGAAATGCCAATGGAGGTGGAGCGTGCCAGTACCCGGCAATGCAGCAAAGCGTCACATCATCGCAGTCAACGGCTCTGACGTGTGGCGGAGCGAATTCCGCCTGCGATTCGGCGATTTCGACGGCCTCGGCCATCTCACGGCGTCGGCCTACCTCGCCTTGTTCGAGGAGACCCGCTCGGCCTGGATGACCGGAACGCTCGACGTCGCGTATCCGACCTATGTGGTGGCGACCCAGCACATCGAGTACCTGCACGAGGTCACGCCCGACGATGGAGCCGTGAGCGTCGAGCTGGCCCTGTGTGAGGTGCGGACCTCCAGTTTCCGTGTGGTGGAGCACTTGACGACGGCAGGCTCCCTCTGTGCTCGTTCGACAGCGGCGCTCGTGATGTGGGACATGGAGCGCCGCCGGTCTCGGCCGATCACCCCGGACGAGCGCGCCGTGTTCGAGGCATACCTGGCGGAGCCGACGCACCCGATGGCGCCCTGACGTGCTGCGCAACGCACCGACTCACCCCGCCATCCCCCAGCCGGGCAAGGTTCCGAGCGCCCTCGCTCATGTCATCAGCTCCCGTCGTACGTTCGCCGCACCACAAGCAAGCGCTTAGTCAGTCAGGGAGTGCCCATGCCCGAGGCCGTCATCGTCGCCACAGCCCGCTCGCCGATCGGCCGGGCCGGCAAGGGGTCGCTCCGGGAGATGCGTCCCGACGATCTGACCGTGCAGATGGTGCGGGCGGCACTGGCCAAGGTGCCGCAGCTCGACCCCACCGAGATCGACGACCTGGTACTGGGGTGCGGCCAGCCCGGTGGCGAGTCCGGTTTCAACATGGCCCGGATCGTCGCGGTGCTGGCCGGTCTGGACTCGGTGCCCGGAACCACGGTCAACCGCTACTGCTCGTCCAGCCTGCAGAGCACTCGGATGGCGCTGCACGCGATCAAGGCCGGTGAGGGCGACGTCTTCATATCCGCCGGGGTCGAGACGGTCAGCCGCTTCTTCAAGGGCAATGCCGACGGTCTGCCGGACACCGAGAACCCGGTCTTCGCCGAGGCGCAGGCGCGCACGGAGAAGCTCGCCTCCGGTGGAGGAACCTGGGTCGATCCGCGCACCGAGGGCGCTCTGCCCGACGTCTACATCGCGATGGGGCAGACCGCGGAGAACGTCGCCCAGTCCACGGGGGTGACGCGCGAGGACCAGGACGCCTTCGCGGTGCGTTCGCAGAATCTGGCGGAGCAGGCCATCGCCGACGGCTTCTGGGCGCGTGACATCACGCCGGTGACCCTGCCCGACGGCGGTCAGGTCGTCCGGGACGACGGCCCGCGTCCCGGTGTCACTCTGGAGGCGGTCTCCGCGCTCGAGCCGGTCTTCCGCCCTGACGGCACCGTCACCGCGGGCAACTGCTGCTCCCTCAACGACGGCGCCGCGGCACTCGTGATCATGTCCGACACCAAGGCGAAGCAGCTCGGCATCACGCCGCTGGCCCGCATCGTCAGTACGGGGGTCACCGGTCTGTCCCCGGAGATCATGGGCCTCGGGTCGGTGGAGGCGTCGAAGCAGGCCCTGCGCCGGGCCGGTCTCACCATCGACGACATCGACCTGGTCGAGATCAACGAGGCGTTCGCCGCCCAGGTGATTCCGTCGGCCCGGGAGCTGGGCATCGACTTCGACCGGCTCAACGTCAACGGCGGCGCGATCGCCGTGGGCCACCCGTTCGGCATGACCGGCGCCCGCATCACCAGCACCCTGATCAACTCCCTGCAGTACCACGACAAGCAGTTCGGCCTGGAGACCATGTGCGTCGGCGGCGGTCAGGGCATGGCCATGGTGCTGGAGCGGTTGTCGTGATCAGGCGCTTCGAAGGCAGGACGGCCATCCTGACAGGGGCCAGCCGGGGGATCGGGCTCGCCATCGCCGAGCGGCTGGTGTCCGAGGGCGCGAAGGTCGTCATCACCGCCCGCAAGCAGGAGGCGCTCGACGAAGCAGTCGCGCGGCTCGGCGGGCCGGAGCACGCGATCGGCGTGGCCGGGCACGCGGCCGACGTCGACCACCAGACCGAGGTCGTCACGCGTGCACTCGACTCGTTCGGCAGCGCCGACCTGCTCGTCAACAACACCGGCATCAACCCGGTGTACGGCCCGCTCATGACGCTGGATCTCGACGTCGCCCGCAAGATCGTCGAGGTCAACTGCCTCGCCGCGCTGTCGTGGACCCAGCAGATGTACCGGGCGTGGATGTCCGCGCACGGCGGCGCCGTCGTCAACGTCTCCTCGGTCGCCGCCGTCCGCCCCGCGCCCGGCATCGGCCTGTACGGCGCCAGCAAGGCGATGCTCACCCACCTCACCGAAGAACTCGCCGTCGAACTAGGCCCGGACATCCGGGTCAACGCGGTGGCCCCGGCCGTAGTCAAGACCAAGTTCGCCACCGCGCTCTACGACGGCCGTGAGGACGAGGCCGCCGCGGCCTACCCGCTCAAGCGGCTCGGTGTCCCGGAGGACATCGGCGGCACGGTGGCCTTCCTGCTCTCCGACGACGCCGCCTGGATCACCGGCCAGGTCCTGGTCGTCGACGGCGGTGTGACCCTCACCGGCGCCGGCTGATGGCGCCCACCCTTCTTCCCACAGGAGCGAATTGATGACCACCACCCGTACCGCCATCGTCACCGGCGCGGCCCGAGGCATCGGGGCCGGCGTCGCCCAACGGCTGGCCGCCGACGGCCTCGCCGTGGCGGTCGTCGACCTCGACGAGAGCGCCTGCAAGCCGGTCGTCGAGCGGATCGAGGCCGCCGGAGGCCGGGCGCTGGCGGTCGGCGTCGACGTGAGCGACGAGCCGGGCGTACAGACCGCCGTGCAGCGGATCGCCGAGGAACTGGGCGATCCGACCGTGCTCGTCAACAACGCCGGCATCATCCGGGACAACCTGCTGTTCAAGATGACCGCCACCGACTGGGACGCGGTGATGAACGTGCACCTGCGCGGATCGTTCCTGATGTCCCGCGGGGTGCAGAGTTACATGACGAAGGCCGGCTGGGGCCGCATCGTGAACCTCTCCAGCACGTCGGCGCTCGGCAACAAGGGCCAGGCCAACTACGCCGCGGCCAAGGCCGGGCTGCAGGGTTTCACCAAGACGCTCGCGCTGGAGCTGGGGAAGTTCGGCGTGACCGCCAACGCGATCGCACCAGGATTCATCGAGACGGAGATGACCGCCGCCACCGCGCAGCGGATGGGCATGTCCTTCGACGACTTCAGGAAGGCCGTGACGGCGCAGATCCCGGTGGCGCGCAGCGGTCTGCCGAAGGACATCGCGCACGCCGTGTCGTTCTTCGTCAGCGAGGACGCGGGATACGTCTCCGGCCAGGTGCTCTACGTCGCCGGAGGGCCGCAGGCGTGAAGGTCTTCCAGGGCTTCGAAGAACTGCGGAACGCCGTCGGCACCCACCTCGGGTACTCGGACTGGCACACCGTCACCCAGCAGCAGATCGACACCTTCGCCGACGCCACCGGCGACCACCAGTGGATCCACGTGGACGTGGAGAAGGCGGCGGCCGGACCCTTCGCCGGCACCATCGCGCACGGCTATCTGACGCTGTCGCTGGTGCCGATGCTGGTCTGGCAGGTCTACCGGGTCGAGGGGGTGTCGATGGGCGTCAACTACGGCGCGAACAAAGTCCGCTTCCCGTCTCCCGTGCCGGTCGACTCCAAGGTGCGCGCCGGCGTCGAGCTCCTGTCGGTGGAACCTGGCGGCGGTGGGTACCGCGTCACGACCCGGGTCACCATCGAGCGCCAGGGCGCGGGCAAGCCCGCCTGCGTGGCCGAGACGGTGAGCGTGGTGGCCTGATGCCGACGACACAGCACAGCCTGCCGGGCCTGAATCTGGTCCGGCTCGGCCCGTGGTTGACCGAGCAGGTGGCGGGGGCGGGGCAGGACCTCACCGCCCGGCTGCTCGCCGGCGGCAGGTCCAATCTCACCTACGAGGTCACGGACGGGGTCTCGACGTGGATCGTCCGCCGGCCTCCGCTGGGCCACGTCCTCGCGACCGCCCACGACATGGCCCGCGAGTACCGGGTGATGTCGGCCCTGCAGGACACCGCGGTGCCGGTCCCCAGGACCTACGCCCTGTGCTCCGACGACGGGGTGCTGGGCGCCCCGTTCTACGTGATGGAGCGGGTCGCCGGAACGCCGTACCGGAACGCCGTCGAGCTGGAACGGCTCGGCCCGGAGCGCACCCGGGTGATCTCGGCAGGGCTGGTCGACACCCTGGCCATGCTGCACGCAGTCGACCCCGTCGCGGTCGGGCTGGACGGCTTCGGCCGCCCGGAGGGGTTCCTCCCCCGCCAAGTCCGTCGCTGGAAGGCGCAGTTGGACGCCTCGTACTGTCGCGACCTGCCCGCCGCGGACGAGCTGTACGACCGGCTCGCCGCCGACGTGCCCCCACGGTCCGCACCCGGCATCGTGCACGGCGACTACCGGCTCGACAACGTGCTGACGGACGACCAGGACCGGCCTGCCGCGGTCATCGACTGGGAGATGGCCACCCTGGGCGATCCGCTGACCGATCTGGCGTTGCTGGTGCTCTACCAACGGGTGGGCACGCTGCTCGGCGGGAGCGCGGTGGCCCCGGACGCCGCGTCGGCGCCGGGGTTCCTCGCCGAGAGCGAGATCATCGAGCGGTACGCCGCGCGCAGCGATCGTGATCTGTCCCGTTTCGGGTTCTACCTCGCACTGGCGGCGTTCAAGCTGGCCGCGGTCGCCGAGGGCATCCACTACCGCCATCTGCGCGGCCAGACCGTCGGCTCCGGCTTCGAGCACGTCGGCTCGGCGGTGCAGCCCGTGCTCGACACCGGGCTCGGCGCACTGAAGGAGTACCGCTGATGGACTTCGCCCTCGACGCCAGGACCGAGGAGCTGCGGGCGGACCTGCTCGACTTCATGGCGAGCCACGTCCACCCGGCTGAGCCGCTGTTCGCCGAGCAGCTGGGACGGCTCGCGAACCGCTGGGCGTGGGACTCGGTGCCGGTCCTCGCCGAACTGCGGGCCGAGGCCCGCCGCCGCGGCCTGTGGAACCTGTTCCTGCCCGGCGAGCACGGCGCGGGACTGACCAACCTGCAGTACGCGCCGCTCGCCGAGATCACCGGCCGCAGCATGCACCTCGCCCCTGCCGCCCTGAACTGTGCCGCACCGGACACCGGGAACATGGAGGTGCTGGCGATGTTCGGCACCGAGGCACAGCGCAAGGAGTGGCTGGAGCCGCTGCTGAGCGGCGAGATCCGCTCGTCGTTCGCGATGACCGAGCCCGACGTGGCCTCCTCGGACGCCACCAACATCTCCACCCGGATCGAACGCGACGGTGACGGTTACGTCCTCAACGGCCGCAAGTGGTGGATCACCGGCGCGATGAACCCCAACGCGCGGGTCTTCATCGTGATGGGCAAGACCGACCCGGAAGCCGACCGGCACCGGCAGCAGTCGATGATCCTCGTGCCACGTGACACCCCGGGACTCGAGATCAAGCGGGGCATGGAGGTGTTCGGTTACGACGACCACGAACACGGCGGCCATGCCGAACTGTCCCTCACCGACGTCCGGGTCCCCGCGGCGAACCTGATCGGCGGCGAGGGCGACGGCTTCGCGATCGCGCAGGCCAGACTGGGGCCGGGCCGTATCCACCACTGCATGCGCTCCATCGGCGTCGCCGAGCGGGCCGTCGAGCTGATGTGCGCCCGTGCCGAGCAGCGGGTCGCGTTCGGCAGGCCGCTGGCCGACCAGGGCGTCGTCCGGGACTGGATCGCCGAGTCCCGGGTGCGCATCGAGCAGCTGCGCCTGCTCGTGCTCAAGGCTGCCTGGCTGATGGACACCGTCGGCAACAAGGGCGCGCACACCGAGATCCAGGCCATCAAGATCGCCACCCCCGCAACCGTGCAGTGGATCCTGGACAAGGCCATCCAGGTGCACGGCGCCGGCGGACTGTCCCAGGACTTCCCGCTGGCCGGCGCCTACGCGGCGATCCGCACCCTGCGCTTCGCCGACGGGCCGGACGAGGTGCACAAGAACGCCCTCGCCCGAGCCGAACTGCGGCGCCGGAGGCACGTGCGATGACCGTCTGCGAGCCGTAACCCGATCACCCACCTCTCTGCGCCGGGACGATGCGCGCGGCGCAGTCGCCCACCATCATTTCGGCCGGAGGTCTCCGTGCACCCTCAGCTCATCCCGTCTCCCCCGGATCCCGATGCTGTGCAACGGCGAAGCGAGGAGATCCGTCGCATTGCCGCGCGCCGTACCCAGCGTGTGTTTGTCATCGCCAACGCGGTTCCCCTCGCCGCCAGCACCATGGTGTTCCCCTTCACGGACATCCCCGCGGTGCCGGTGCTCGGGCACCTCACCCTCGGCGTGGTCTGGGGCATCCTGCAGTGCGGCCTCTTCATGGCCACCGCCTGGTGGCACGAGGCTCGGTCCACCCGTCTGTGCGACTCCCTGGCGGTGGAGGGGTGACCCTGTACGCCTTGAGCGCCCGCCTGGTCGACCCGATCGGTTCCGACGCCAAGGTCCCCGTGATCATCGCCTTCCTGATCTTCGTCGGGGCGTCACTGCTATGGCTGTTCACGCTCGTCACGGCGCAGGAGGACAACCCGGACGGGCTTCACGTCGCCGACCGGTCCCTCTCCCCGGTCTTCAACGGCTTCGCCATGGCGGGCGAGCAGATCTCCGTTGTCATCCTGCTGGCGATCCCCGGTGCCATCGCCCTGTTCGGCTACGACGGGTTCACCGCCGCGATCGACGGTCTGCTCACCCTCGGCGTGATGCTGCTCCTCGCGCAGAGAATCCGCGACAGCCGCCGGTACACGCTCGGCGACCTCTTCGCCCTGCGCGCGACCGGGCCGCTCCCCCGCACCATGGCAACCCTCGTGACGCTGATCATCGCAGTTCCCCTCCTCCTGCTCCAACTGCGCGCGGTCGGCATCGTGGCATCGCTCCTGCTCGGTCTGTCGACCGACGGCGCCCAGGTGGTGTGCACCGTGTCGATGGGCTGCCTCGTCGCATGCTTCGCCGGCGTAGCCGATCTGCGGGGCACCGGTTTCATGCAGGTCGTCAAGGTGCCCCTCACCCTGGTGACCCTTGCCGTGGTCACCTTGCTGACGCTGGGGAAGTTCCACTGGGACGCCGGGAGCCTGCTCTCGGCCGCGGTGGGCAGGAGCTCGGCGCCCGACGCGTACCTCAGCCCTGGGCTGTGGCCGTACACGACGAGTCTCGGCCCGCTCAACATGCTCGCCGACCACGTGGTCGTGATTCTCGGCGCGTCCGTCACGCCTCACCTGATCCTGCGCATCAGCGCGTCCCGCTCCGGGCGCTCCGCGCGACGGTCCATGAGCATCGCTGCAGGGCTGGTCGGAACCTTCACCCTTCTGCTGATCACGACGGGATTCGCGGCGGCCGCCGTGGTGGGCAGTGGTGACATAGGCTCGGTCGACGCCGACGGCCAGTCGTCCCCGATCCTGCTGGCTTCACGGGTACTGCCCGCCGGATCGGCGCCGCGCGTGGTGCTCATCACCGCCGTGGCGTGTGTCGCCTTCCTCGCCACGCTGACGACCGTGAGCAGCGTGACCTTCGCCGCCGCGGTCTCCTTCGCGCACGATGTGTTCTCACGGACCAACCGGCGCCGCACCGACGTCGCAGAAGTACGGGTCCTACGGCTGGCCCTCGTGGCCCTGTGCACGGTCGTCCTGTCGCTGTCCGCCGCCACGCACCGGTATCCGATCGATTTCCTGTTCGACTTCTCCATGAGCGTCGCGGCGTCGTGCGTCTTTCCCGTCCTGATCTACTCCTTCTTCTGGAGCAGGTTCAACCGCAGGGGACTGCTGTGGGCCGTCCACGGGGGCCTGCTGATCTGCACCGTGCTCATGGCCTTCTCGCCCTCCGTCTCGGGGACCGCGTACGCACTGTGCCCGAACGCGCGTTTCGACTGGTATCCGTTCCAGACTCCGGGCCTGGTCTCGGTGCCGGCGGCTTTCCTCCTGGGGTGGCTCGGCAGCGTCATGCCGTGGAAGGCGACAGGGAGCCGGAAGCCGAGGCGATAGGGAGCCGAAAAGGGGCGCGGGAACCGCGACGTCCGCGATCCCCGCGCCCCCGGCGGCCCCGTGGATCAGAACCACTCGGGCCGGCAGTCCGTCGTCGTACGGTCCAGGCTGTCCAGAAGGTCGAACTGGGCTGCCGTACACGGGAGTTCCCACCGGAAGAAGTACCGGGCCGCCTGCCGCTTGCCCTCACGGAAGTCGTCCGTGTCATCCCCCAGCGCCAGGAACTGCTCCAGCCAGATCCAGGCCAGCACCACATGACCGACGGCTTCCAGGTAGACGGAGGCGTTGGCCAGCGCGGTCGCGGGGTCTGCCGTCGACCACAGGGTGGCGGTGGTCCGCTCGACGCGGGCCGCGGCCTCCTCCAACCGGGCCGCCAGTTCGGCCGCTTCGCCGCCGGCCGCCGTCGCCCGGGCCGTGGTGGCCGTGAGGGTCTCGAGAAGCAGCCTCAGCCCTTCACCGCCGTTCATGACGACCTTGCGGCCGAGCAGGTCCAGTCCGTGGATGCCGTGGGTGCCCTCGTGAATGGGGTTGAGCCGGTTGTCCCGGTAAAACTGCTCGACGTTGTACTCCCGGGTGTAGCCATAACCGCCGTGCACCTGGATGGCGAGGTCGTTGGCCGCCAGGCACCACTGCGACGGCCAGCTCTTGGCGATGGGCGTCAGGACGTCCAGCAGCAGCCGGGCGCGGGCGCGCTCGGACTCCTGCTCGGCGGTGTGCTCCTCGTCGAGGAGACGGCTGCAGTACAGCACGAGGGCGAGCGCACCCTCCGCGTAGCTCTTCTGGGCCAGCAGCATCCGCCGTACGTCGGCGTGCTCGATGATGGGGACCTGTGGGGCGTCGGCGTTCTTGCCTGTCAGCGGGCGCCCCTGGGGACGGGTGCGTGCGTAGTCGAGGGCGTGCAGATAGCCGGTGTAGCCGAGCGCCGCCGCACCCTGACCGACGCCGATGCGAGCCTCGTTCATCATGTGGAACATGTAGGTGAGCCCCTGGTGGGCCTCGCCCACCAGGTATCCCACGGCGCCGGGGGCTCCGGCCGGGGTGTACCGGCCCTCGCCGAAGTTGAGCAGGGTGTTGGTGGTGCCCCGGTAGCCCATCTTGTGGTTGAGGCCGGCCAGCACCACGTCGTTGCGCTCTCCCAGGGTGCCGTCCGGCCCGACGAGGAACTTGGGCACGATGAAGAGGGAGATGCCCTTGACGCCCGCCGGGCCGCCGGGGATCTTGGCCAGCACCAGGTGGACGATGTTCTCGCTCAGCTCGTGGTCGCCACCGGAGATCCACATCTTGGTGCCGGAGATCCTGTAGGTGCCGTCACCCTGCGGCACCGCCCGGGTGGTGATGTCGGCCAGCGAGGATCCCGCCTGGGGTTCGGAGAGGCACATGGTGCCGAAGAAGCGGCCCTCGACCATGGGGCGCACGTAGGTGTCGATCTGCTCCTTGCTGCCGTGCGCCTGGAGCAGGTTGGCATTGCCGATCGTGAGGAAGGGGTACGCGGCGGTGCCGACGTTCGCGGCCTGGAACCAGGCCATGCAAGCGTTCGCGACCACGTGGGGAAGCTGCTGTCCGCCGACGTCGTAGTCCATGGCGGCGCCGGTCAGTCCGGCCTCGGCGAACACCCGCAGGGCCTCCTTGACCTCCGGGATGATGTGCACCCGCTCGCCGTCGAAGCGGGGCTCCACGGCGTCGTTCTTCTTGTTGTGCGGTTCGAAGTGCCGGGTGGCGAGGGCCTCGCTCAGCTCCAGAACCGCGTCGAAGGTGTCCCGGTCGTGGTCGGCGTAGCGGGGGCGGCGGGTCAGCGCTGTGACGTCCAGCCAGTCGTGGAGCAGGAAATCGAGGTCGCGCCGGGAGAGCAGCAGAGAATCCATGGTCAGGCATCCGATCGGGAGGGCGGGGGAAACGGCCGGCGAGCCGGGATACTAAGCGGTCGCTCAGGTCGGGTCAACGCGAGCGCCGCACGGCGGCTCCGGCAAGTGCCGTGACCGCCGGCGTCCGCGAGAGTGGACCTGCCGACGGTCACGAGCGGGAGTCACTGCGCGCTGTAGCCACCGTCGACGACGAGCACCTGCCCCGTCATGAAGTCCGAGGCGGCCGAAGCCAGGAAGACCGCCGGGCCCGCGTACTCCTCCGGCTGGGACCAGCGACCCTGCGGCGTCGTCTTCCTGACATACGCCGCCAGCGCCTCGTTCCCCTTGAGATCACCCAGCATCGCGGTCTCGACGTACCCCGGTGCGATCGCGTTCACCTGGACGTTCTTGCGCGCCCATTCGAGGGCGACGGCCTTGGTGAGACCGACCAGGCCGTGCTTGGCGGCGATGTAGGCGCTGTTGTCGCGGATGCCGACGAGGCCGAGCACCGACGCGATGTTGATGACCTTGCCGCCACCGTCCTTGAGCAACGGGGACGCCGCCCGGATCATCACCCAGCAGGACTGCAGGTTCAGCTCCTGGACCCGCTGGAAAACCGTGAGGTCGGTGTCCTCGATCGACGAATCGTGGTCGTCCGCGGCGTTGTTGACGAGGATGTCGATACCGCCGAGCCGTTCGGCGGCAACGGCGACCGCCGCCTCCACGGCATGCGGGGAACGAAGGTCGGTGGCATGGACGCCAAGGCTTCCGGGGGCGCCCTCGGCGAGCGCCGCCGTCTCCTTGAGACCGTCCTCGGAGCGGGCCATGCCGATGACGTGCGCGCCCCGCTGCGCGAAGGCGATCGCGATCGCCCGGCCGATGCCGCGGCTGGCGCCGGTGACGACGGCGCGTCGCCCGGTGAGATCGAAGATGTCGGCGGATCCGTCTGCAGAAGTCTTGGTCGAGTTCATGGCCGGAGCATGCAAGCAGGAGGGCGAGACAGCCCGGGTGCGGGCCCATGACCTGCCCAGTTGGGTGATGCCGGGGCAGGGGCACTCAGCCGCCGTCTCCCCCGGCCGGGCATCGTTTCCGGGTCCGTGACCGCGCGGGCACGCCGCGCGAGGCAATGTCCTGCAAAAGAAGGGGCGGGCCGGCCGAGGAGATCGACCAGCCCGCCTTCCGGCATGGAGCGCGGCCTCAGAGGCCCATGCCCTTCGCGATGATCATCTTCATCACCTCGGACGTGCCGCCGTAGATGCGGTTGACCCGGCTGTCGGCGTACAGGCGGGCGACCGGGTACTCGTTGATGTAGCCGTAGCCGCCATGCAGTTGCAGGCAGCGGTCGATGACCCGGTCCGCCACCTCCGTACAGAACAGCTTGACGCTCGCGGCCTCGGCCGGCGTCAGCTCACCCGCGTCAAGGGCCTCCAGCGCACGGTCGGTGACAGCCTCGGCCGCGTCCACCTCGGCCTGGCAGGCCGCCAGCTCGAACCTGGTGTTCTGGAAGTGGGCCACCGGCTTGCCGAAGACGGTGCGCTGGGCGACGTACTCCCGCGCGAAGCGCACTGCCGCGGCGGCCTGCGCGTAAGCGCTGTGGGCGATGCCCCAGCGCTCGGACGACAGGTTCCTGCCGAGGTAGGAGAAGCCCTGGTTCTCCTCACCCAGGAGATCCTCGGCCGGCACCTTGACGTCGACGAACGCCAGCTCGGCGGTGTCGGAGGTCCTCAGACCGAGCTTGTCCAGCTTGCGGCCGATGGAGTACCCCTCGGACTTGGTGTCGACCGCGAACAGCGAGAGACCGAAGCGGCGGTCGTCCTCGCGCGGCGGGGCCGTGCGAGCGCAGACGATGACACGGTCGGCGAGGACGCCACCGGTGATGAAGGTCTTGGCGCCGTTGAGGACGTAGTGCGTGCCGTCGTCGGAGCGCTTGGCCGTGGTCTTCACGCCGGCGACGTCCGAGCCGGTTCCCGGCTCGGTCATGGCGAGCGCCCACATCTCCTCGCCGGTGACGAACTTCGGCAGGTACCGCTTCTTCTGCTCGTCCGTGGCCAGCATCGTGATGTACGGCAGCGAGAGCAGCACGTGCGCACCGGTGCAGCCGAACAGAACGCCCGCGCGGGCGGTCTCCTCGGTGAGCACGGCTTCGAACTTGTGCGTGTCCAGGCCCGCGCCGCCGAATTCCTCGGGCACGCTGATGCCGAAGATGCCCAGCTCACCCAGTTGGTGATAGAAGTCCCGGGGCACCTGGCCGGCCGCGTACCACTCGTCGTAGACGGGGAGCACCTCGGCCTCGATGAAGGAACGAAGGGTCTGGCGGAAGGACTCGTGGTCCTCGTCGAACACGGTGCGGTGCATGGGTCTTTCCTTCGACAGAGGGGTCGGGCGGCACGGCCGGCCGCCCTGCGTACGTCAGTTGCAACTCATCCCGCCGCGGTCCACCCCGAGCGCCCCCACTTCCAGCTCGGGCGGCCGTCGCGTGCCCCGCGCACGGAGGCAGCAAAGCGTCACTCCCCAGGCGCGCCGATCCTCGCTGCCCAATCCGCACCCGGTTGGGGGACTGGGCCGGTCATCCGCCCCGGGGGCCGCCGAGCGAGCGGCTGCCGCCCCGGACGGGGCGGCAGCCAGTCCCCCAAGTGGGCGGTGTTCCCGGCCCAAGCGGTCGCGGCCGTCCCGCCCGCTGCTTACTTCAGGGGCTTCATTCGCCCTGCATGATCCACCGGACCTGGGCCTTCCGGAGGAGGGCGACACATCGGATCGCGTCCCGACCAAGGGAGACACCCATGAAGACCAGAGCCGCCGTCCTGACCGGCCTCAACCAGCCGTTCGAGATCCTCGAGCTCGACCTGGACGGGCCGCGTGAGGGTGAGGTCCTGATCCGCTTCGTCGCGGCCGGCCTGTGCCACTCCGATCTCCACCTGCCGAGCGGCGACCTCCCGTCCCGCCTGCCCATCGTCGCCGGTCATGAGGGAGCCGGAGTCATCGAGGAGGTCGGCCCCGGCGTCACCAAGGTCAAGCCCGGCGACCACGTCGTGTGCAGCTTCATCCCCAGCTGCGGGATCTGCCGCTACTGCTCCACGGGCCGGCAGAACCTGTGCGACCTCGGCGAGTTCCTGCTGGATGGCCAGATGCTCGACGGCACCTTCCGCTTCCACCACGAAGCCACGGACGTCGGCGGCATGTGCTCGCTCGGCACGTTCTCGCAGTACGCGACGGTGTCCCAGTACTCGGTGGTCAAGATCGACGAGTCGATCCCGCTGGAGAAGGCCGTCCTCGTCGGCTGCGGCGTCCCGTCCGGATGGGGTACCGCCGTCAACACCGGTAACGTGCGCGCCGGCGACACCACCGTCATTTTTGGCGCCGGTGGCCTCGGGATGAACACCGTGCAGGCCGCCGTGCACGCCGGCGCGAAGAACGTGGTGGTGGTCGACCCGCAGGAGTTCAAGCGCGAGACCGCCCTGAAGTTCGGCGCCACGCACGCCTTCGCCGACGCCGCGCCGGCGCTCGCAGCGATCGCCGAGATGACCCGGGGGCAGATGGCCGACCAGGCCCTGATCCTCGTCGGCACCGTCGACGAGACGGTGGTGCAGTCCGCCTTCTCGGCCATCGGCAAGGGCGGCGTCGTCGTCGTGACCGGTCTGGCGAACATGGAGCACCTCACAGTGCACGTCTCGGGCGCGGAACTGACGCTGTGGGAGAAGACCATCAAGGGGTCGCTCTTCGGCAGCTCAAACCCTCAGTACGACATCGTCAAGCTGCTCGGCCTCTACCAGGCCGGCCGGCTCAGGCTCGACGAGCTCATCACCAGGCAGTACCGGCTCGAAGAGATCAACGAGGGGTACCAGGATCTGGTCGAGGGCAGGAACATCCGAGGCGTACTCATCCACGAACACTGAGGCGCTGCCTCTCACAGTCCGGCGCGGCGCGGCCACACACGGTCGTACCGCGCCGTTTCCTTTCCCCCTCACAGCACCCAGAGGTGACCCCGCTCACACAAACAGGTACCGGTGCAGGTAGTTCCCCGGGTGCCCTCGGAGCGGTCGGCCAGCAGTCTCAGAGGCGCAAACGCATGTGAAACAGAGCCGCCCTCCAGGAGGAACGATGGGTGAAGTTCTCCCGCAGATCCGCCCACGGTGTGACGTCAGCGCTGTGCTTGTCGGACCCGCCTCCGAGGACCGATGTCGGCTGCAGCGGGTCCTCTGCGTGGACGAGAACGAGCTGGTGCAGGCCGGATTGCGCGCGATTCTGTCGGATGAGACATGGGTGGCGTCGTGCCTGGTAGCGGCCTCGGCCGAGATGGCGTGGCATGTGGCCCAGCGGCATCATCCGCAACTGGTCCTCGTGAGTGCCTCGCTCGGTGGCAAGTCGGGGCTGGAGCTGTGCCGGACGTTCAAGGAGCACATGTCGCACGTCCGGGTTGTGCTGATGTCGGGCGAGGGGCGCCTGTCCGCATCCATGGCTCTCCAGCACGGAGCGGTTGCCTCCCTTTCGAAGCACATGCCGCGAGCGATCATCGCGGCCGCGCTGCGGCGCGTTGCCGAGGGGGCCCGGGTCTTCCCGATCGACGTGAAGCCGCCGGCTGTTCAGCTGTCCCCGCGCGAGCTGGACATCCTGCAGCACGTGGCCGCAGGGCTCAGCAATCCCGAGGTCGCGGCGTCGTTGAACCTCTCCCGGCACACCGTCAAGCAGCACACGAGCGCTGTCTACCGCAAGCTCGGAGTGCGCAACCGGGCCCAGGCGGCCAGCCGTGCCCAGGAACTCGGGCTCCTCGTCTGAGCCCGGCACCCATGCCGCGCCTGACTGCACGCCGGACAGCTTCGCGCCTGCCATGGGCACCGCGCACGCCGATATCTGGGGGTGTGCAGCCTCGGGACAGTCAAGCACGGGGCCTCGGGGTCGGCGTGGCATAGGTCTCGAGGTACGTGGCCACGAGGCGGCGGAGCTCACCGATCGTGGCAGCGTCACCCCTTGGGGTCCGCCGGAACGCGACCTCGAAGAGACGGCGCCCGGTCTCCCAGGCCACCTGCATGACGAGTGGCGGTGTCCCGACAGGCCGAAGACCACGCTCAACGAGAACGCGGAGGAACTGCTTCGCCTGCGCCTCATCGTAAGCGCGGACGATGTCGGCGACCGCGCCGGCGAACCACAGCTCGACGCAGCTCGGATGCCCGCGCATATCACGGCGTCGACCCGCGTCATGCAACGTGCGCACATCACAGCTGCTCAGCGAGGCGTGCATCAGTGCTTCGAGCTCGTGGGCATGGCGCTGCGCGAGCAGGCTGGGTCGATCTGAGGCCGATCGGAGAAGTAGTGGTAGACGGAGGCAGTCGGGATGCCTGCCCGCTCACCGATCGCCCTCAGGGTGGCGGACTCGTACCCCTGCTCGCCGAACAGCGCCTCGGCGGTTTCGAGAATGAGCCGCCTGCGCTCCACCCCACGACGCTGTACCGCCGGGCGAACGGATACCTGAGCTTCGGAGGCCCACGTCTGACATGGTGCGGACCGTACCGTTCGTATTCCCTGACTCCCTGGGTCCCCAAGAGGCCCTGCCCACCCGGGGGAGGCAAGGCGTACCGATGCATCCGCCGCCCCGAACGTCGTCTGTACCGGGAGCTGACGTCACACCCCGGCGAGCCGGGCGGTGCGACCTGAGCTGACGGAGTCCCGCCCTCGGACCTCCCCCGACTAGGGGGTCCTTGCGCGTACCGGCGGCCCGTGCCGCGCCGGGTCGCCCAAGGTGGACGCGCAGCGCTCAGCGATCGAGAAAGAAGGATGTCGTGAGTACCTACGCGGTTGTCGACCCCACCACCGGGGAGACCGTCAAGGAGTACGCCGCATTGTCGGACGACGAGCTGGCAGCGAAGCTCGACCGTGCCGGCGCGGCGTATCGCACGTGGGGCCGTACCTCGTCGGCTGCGGAGCGCGCGACGCTGTTGCGCAACGCCGCGGCGCTGTTCGTGGAGCGTCGAGAGGTGCTGGCGACCATCATCAGCCGCGAGATGGGCAAGCCGACCAACCAGGGTGTTCTGGAGGTCGACTTCGCAGCCGCCATCTTCGAGTACTACGCGGACCATGCCGAGGAGTTCCTGGCCGACGAGCCGGTCCCGCTGGCGTGGGGCGAGGGCACCGCGGTGATCCGGCGCCAGCCCCTCGGGATCCTGCTGGGCGTCATGCCGTGGAACTACCCCTATTACCAGGTCGCGCGCTTCGCCGCGCCCAACCTGATGGCCGGGAACACCATTCTGCTCAAGCACGCCTCCCAGTGCCCTGAGTCCGCGGCGGCCATCGAGCAACTGCTGCTGGACGCCGACTTCCCCACCGGCGCCTACGAGAACGTCTACGCCACCTATGCCCAGATCGACGCCGTCATCGCCGACCCCCGGGTCGCCGGTGTCTCGGTCACGGGGTCGGAAAAGGCCGGTGCGATGGTCGCGGCAACCGCCGGACGTCACCTCAAGAAGGCAGTCCTCGAGCTCGGCGGCTCGGACCCGTTCATCCTGCTGAGCACCGATGACCTCGACGCGGCCGTGGAGGCCGCGCTGGGTGCCCGCTTCTACGACAACGCCGGTCAGGCGTGCAACGGCGCGAAGCGGTACATCGTCATCGAAGAGCTCTACGACGCCTTCCTGGAGAAGGTGGTCTCGACGCTGGCCGAGCTCAAGCCGGGCGCTCCGGCCGCCGAGAGCACCGTGCTCGGACCGGTCTCCTCGGTCGGCGCCGCGGAGGGGCTCGAGAAGCTGCTGAACCGTGCGATCGAGGGCGGAGCCAGGGTCGCGCTGGGCGGCACGCGCGACGGGAGCTTCTTCGATCCGACCGTCCTGGTCGACATCGACCCCGGTAACCAGGTGGCCAAGGAGGAGTTCTTCGGGCCGTTCGCACACGTGTACCGCGTGAGTTCGGAGGAGGAGGCGATCGCGGTCGCGAACGACACGCCGTTCGGTCTCGGCTCGTACGTGTTCACCACGGACCCCGAGCAGGCGCAGCGCGTCGCCGACCGGATCGAGGCCGGCATGGTGTACGTCAACGTCGTCGGTGCCGAGGAGCCCGGCCTCCCGTTCGGTGGCGTCAAGCTGTCCGGCTTCGGTCGCGAGCTCGGTCGGTTCGGCGCCGAGGAGTTCGTCAACCGCAAGCTGATCCGGGTCGGCGCCTGACGATCCATCGACGCGTCAGAGTGGCTCGCCCACCTCGGTGCGCGAGCCACTGGTGTTCCTGCAGCAACGACCCCAGAGATGTCTGCCGGACGACTGCATCCGCGCCATCGCTCTCCACCGCAGCTGCGCATGTGCGGCGAACTGGCTGATGGCCACCCCTGCGCGACGACGCCCCATCTGATGGCTTCCTGCCTGCCTCCGGCACAGGGCGACGGGGCGCGGTGCCGGAGGCAGGCGACCGATCACCCGGCGCGGCGGCCCAGCTTCACCGGCAGCGCCTTGACCTGGTTGATGAAGAACGACTCGGCGTGCGGCGCCTCGCCGACGATCTCCATCTCCGGGTAGCGCTTCAGCGTCTCCTCGATCATCAGCCGCAGCTCGAGCCGGGCCAGCGCGTTGCCGAGGCAGAAGTGACGGCCACCGGCTCCGAATGCCTGGTGCTCCGGGTTGCGGGTCACGTCGAAGCGGTGCGGGTCGTCGTACTTGTCCTCGTCCCGGTTGGACGACGGGTACCACATGACGACCTTGTCGTTCTCCTTGATCAGCCGGCCGCCGATCTCGACGTCCCTGGTCGCCGTACGGCGCATCATCGAGAACGCCGGAAACATTCGCAAAGCCTCCTCGACCAAGCTCGGCACGAGCGACATGTCGTCGAGGACCAGCCGGCGCTGGTCGGGGTTTTCCATCAGCGCCTTCATCGCGCTCACGTACGTCGCCATCGTGCTGTCGTTGCCCGCACCGATCAGGAGCAGCGTGCCATACATGATCTCCTCGGCCGAGAGCGTCTGCCCGTCGATCTCGGCGTGCACGAGGACGCTGATCAGGTCGTCGGTGGGGTTCGCACGGCGAGCCTCGATCATGTGGGTGACCTCCTGCATCAGGGTCGGCAGGAGCTCGTTGACGTAGGCGTCGATGCCGCCCGGGTTCAGGTCCGGGTCGTCACGACCCATGTACCGCTTCATGTAGTCGGCCCACTTGACGTCCTCCTCCTCCGCGATACCGAGGAGGCGGTGGATGACCCGCGCGACGACGGGCTGGGAGACGGCGCTCACCAGGTCGCAGGTCTCCTCGGCGTCGAGGCGGTCGAGGACCGTGACGACGATCTTGCGGATCCAGTCCTCGTGCCGGCCGATCTGCTCGTTCGTGAAGCCCGCCAGGAAGAGCTGCTTGATCCGGTCGTGCTTCGGCGGGTCCATGCCGATGAACTCGGCACGCGCGAACTCGATCGGGATCTGGTGGTTGGTGATGTCGATGCCCATGCGCTCCGACGAGAAGGTCCGCCAGTCGCGGCTGACCCTGGCGATGTCGTCGGCCTTGGTCAGCGACCAGAAACCCTCCTCCTCGGGCAGGACGGGGATGCCGGGTGACCAGTGCACCGGGCACTTCGCACGCAGATCGCTGAAGATCCCGTGCGGCGGCCCGTCCTTCCACAGGTCGAAGTCCGCCAGGGTCAGGTCCTCCGGCAGTTCGTCCGCGGTCATCGGTCCTCCTTCGTCAGGGGCGGCCCGTTCGCCTGGGTCGCCCGACTGGGTCACTTGTCCCACTGGGCGAGGACGCTAGGACGCCAGGGACGGGCCACGCAGCGGCGTGAGGCGATCTGCGCCCGCCTGGGGGATGCGTCAGGGGCCGCCGTAGCGCGCCCGGAGATGTGCTGCGAGCATGACCGCGGCCTCCTCGGTGTTCCGGCGCGTCCGAGCGTCGTCCTGGTGCGAGAGCATCTGCAGGCCGAGCCCGTCCGCCAGGGCGATGACGAGGCGGACGGTCGCGTCGAGCTCCGCGGCCGTGAGCCCGGGGTCCGCCTGCCGCAGCGTCGCGGTCCACATGTCGATGAAGCTGGCGTACATCTGCACGCCAAGGCCGGTCTCCTGGCGGGCCGCCCACAGGGCGAGGTCGAACTCGGCACGGGCCTCGTCCAGGTTGCGAAGGCCCCACTCGAGGGTGCGGCTGAGCAGGTCCACCGCGACGTCGGCCACGCTCCGGCCGCGGCCGTCGATCGACGCGGTGTCCGCACGGTGCGACTCCAGAATCCGGTCGAACACGTCGAGGAGCAGACGCTCCTTGTTCCGGAAGCAGTAGTGGAGGGCGGCCAGTGGCGCCTTGGCCGCCTCGGCGATCCGCCGCGTGCTGGCGCCCTCGACGCCGACCTCGGCGATCACCGCGACCGCCGCGGAGATGAACTGCTCGCGCCGCTCATCGGCCGGAATGTGTGCCATCTGACTCCTGTTCATCGCTCGGCCGGCTGACAACCGGGGTGTCACTCGGACCGACACGATCACCATGTCCCGCTCCGTTCGGCACTGGTGAGCGGGCGAGCACGCCGGCGCTCGCGGTCCCACGCGGCGTAGCCGGTCTCTGCGGTGCTGCACACCCGTCCGGTGGCCGAGCGCACAAGACCACAATGGCCGCGAAGCTCGCGCGCCAGCACGGCGTACGGCGACGTACACCCACATGGGCCAGTCCTGGCGCCGGACCGTGGGCTTGCCGAGGTGCGCCGACTGGTTGGAGCGCGCTACGGCCGAAGGTCGCGCACGCGTGGCCGACCGTCGCCGCGCTCCACCGGTTGGGGGTCCCCACACCGAGGGCCAGAAAGCCCGTCGTCCCCGGCCGTCCGCCCCGTGCCGGCATCATCTTCCTCGCGTCCGCCTCGGGCTGCATGACCGGTTTCGGTGCTCATCGTCGACGGTGGCTACTCCACCCAGTGACACATCGGTCCGACCGTTCCCGACGAATCGGCCGGTGTGAGCTCGTTGCTCACACCGGCCGATTCGTTTATGCGTCCGTGTCAGGTACCGGCCGTGGCGTCGGCCCAGGACACGCCGTTGAGGATGTCCCGCTTGCTCAACGCCAGCTGACGCGGCGCGTTGATGCACAGCGCGCCTCGGAGCCGGTCCGCGCGGCCGAACAGGGCGACCAGCGACTTGTCGTCCGCCTGGGTGATCTTCACCTGGTCCCGGCCGTCCACGTGACCGACGAACTTGACCTTGGCCTCGAACTGGTCCGACCAGAAGTACGGGACGGGCGCGAACGGCTCGTTCTCCCCGAGCAGCGTGCGCGCCGCGTGGGTGCCCTGCTCAACGGCGTTGAGCCACTGCTCGACCCGCATCATCTCCCCGAACAGCCGGTTCGGCCAGCGCACGAGGTCGCCTGCCGCGACCACGTCTGGGGCCGTCGTTCTGAGAGCCTCGTCGCACACCACGCCGTTTGCGAGCTCGATGCCGCTGCCCTCGAGCCAGCCGGTCTCCGGCTGGACCCCGACGCCGGCGACGATGAGATCGGCGGCCAGGACCGTGCCGTCGGCCAGGTGGACCCTGTTCCCACCGGGGGTGACCTCGACGCGGTCAATGCCGGTGCCGCAGTGGAGGTTCACGCCGTGACCGACGTGATGGTCCTGGAACCAGTGGCCGAGCTCCGAGCCGAGGACCCGGGTCAGCGGGACGGGAGCGATCTCCACGACCGAGACGTCCAGGCCCATCTGCCGGGCAGTCGCGGCGACCTCCAGCCCGATGAAGCCGGCCCCGATGACCACCAGGTGGCGGCCGGGCCGCAGCTGCTCGTGGAGGGTCAGTGAGTCGGCGAGTGACCTCACTTCATGGACGTCCGGCACGCCGTCGAGCAGCTCCAACGGACGGGTCCGGCATCCGGTGGCGACGACGAGGCCGTCGTACGACACTTCCCGGCCACCTTCGAGGAACAGCATCTTGTCGGCGGCGTCGAGCCCGACCGCTGCCGCACCGAGGCAGACCTCGACGGCGTTGTCGTCGTACCAGCCGGGCTCCTTGATCAGCAGGCTGTGGTGCTCGTGGCCCTCGCGAAGTGCCTCCTTGGACAGCGGAGGCCGGTCGTACGGCAGCAAGTCTTCCGCGCTGACCAGCATGATGTTGCCCTCGTGACCCGCGTGCCGGAGCCCGTCGACGGCGTTCACCGCCGCCACCGAGCCGCCGACCACAACAATGCGGTCCACGACGTCAGTCCTGCTCGAGCGTGATGACGCCCTCGGGGCACGAACGTACGGCCCGCTCCGCCTCCTCGCGACGGTCGTCCGAGGGGTGCGGCTCGAGGAGAATGGCCTGGCCGGACTCGTCGTCGATGTCGAAGAGGTCCGGGCACTCCATCATGCAGCAGGCACAGCCCGTGCATCCGTCGAGGTCGATCCTGAGCGTCAGCGCCATGGTGGCTCTCCTTGCGTTCTGGCCCGTGCGTTCTGCGGGTCTGCCGACAAGGCTGGAGCCGTTCGTCGTCGGCCGCCGGGCCGAGCCCCCGAAGAGTGCCCAACCGGGGGGTCTCGCAGCACGAGCCGCCGACTGGGCGGTCGTCGGCGTGCGAACTGACGGTCCGTTTCGGAACGGACATGATCCGCACGGCTCTCGGCAACGGGCCGACCAGACCCGGCGGCGTGGTGGTCCTCGGCCCGCCCATCGACACCCGGCAGCTCACGGTCGACACGTTCGTCCTCGGCGCGAGCCTCACCTGATCACCGGCGGCCGCGACCGGCTGGCCCCGGGACAACGACCCCGCGGCCGACCTCACGCCAGGCTCTGCAGCACCTTCCGGGCAGCCCGTCGGCCCGACGCCGCGGCCACGGCCAATGAGGGATCGCCCAGGTAGTCGCCCGCGAACCAGATCGGACCGAGCGGAGCGCGCAGGGTCTGCTGCGACGCGTCGCGCTTGCCCGGCTCCCAGTAGGACACCACGCGCGGCTGCCGCTTCACGACCACGCGGTCGATCTGGCCGTCGAGCTCCGGGAACATCCCGATCAGGTCGCGGAGGAACGCGGCCTCGATCTCCTCGTCGGAGAGTTTGCCCAGCTGGTCGGCGCAGGACCCGCCGGACAGCAACACCAGGGCGCCGCCCGGCTTCCGTGGGCCCTGGGCTCTCAGCGGTGCCGCGTGGTTGAACACCATCTGGAACGACAGCTCCGGCGTCGAGATGCCGTAGTAGTCGTCCCACCGCTGCGAGCCCTGCTCCTTGGTGAAGATCCCGGCCAGGATGTAGCGGCCGTACTTGATGTCGGTCAGCGCCGAATACTGGGCGTCCGGCAGGTCGGGCATGATCGCGAGGGCCCGGTCCGCGGGAGTGGCGACGACGGCACGGTTCGCCGTCAGCCGTGCCGGACCGGCCGCGTCGACGTACTCGACGGTCACGCTGTCGTCGGTCCAGGTGATCCGCTGCACCTCGGTGCCAAGCCGCAGCCGGTCGCCGAGGTCCTCTGCGAGCGCGTCGGTGACGGCCTGGTTGCCTCCGACCGGAAGGGCGAAGTTCGGCACCTTCGCCGCCTTTTCGAGGGCAGTGCCGATGGAGATGGCGAGCTGCCGCGCCGCGGTCTCCTCGGGGTCGCAGCCGATCCACTGGCCGGACCAGGCGTGGAACAGGGCGATCATCTCCGGGGACCGGACCCCCGCCATCAGCGCCTCGACGCCCGACCGGGAGTCCAAGCGAGCCCGGACCGCACGCGCGACCTCGGCGTTGTTCCCTGAGAGGCGGGCGCATGCGTACTTGATGTGCAGCCCGACCCGCGCCAGCTCCAGTTTGGCCGCGAGTGGCATGCGGGAGCGCAGCAGGAGCAGGGGCGCGCTGTCGGTGGTCACCATCCGGCCCTTGAGGTACAGCGCCGCCTTCCGGCCGGCGAGCGAACCGCGCTCGATCCGGTAGCGGTCCATGACGTCGAAGAGCGGACCCCCACCCTCGGTGAACTGGGTGCCGATGTTGAGCCAGTAGTCCCCGTGGCGGACCGACTCGACGCGGCCACCGGCTCTCGTCGCGGCTTCCAGGACCACGACGTCAGTCGACTCGGCTGCCAGTGTCGAACTTGCCATGAGACCGGCAGCACCGGCACCGACGACGACGACCTCGCACTGTTGTTCGCGGATGTTCCCGTTGCTCTGCATGGGGCGATCGTGCGCGCCGGTCGGCGTCGACGGCTCGTGCACCGCGGCAAGGCGCCCGGTCGGGGGATCCCTCCGCCCCCTCCCTCTCTCCCCCAGCCGGGTGCCGCTCGGCAGGCAGCCCGGCCGCCCGGGGGCGTGGGGCGGTTTGCTGCCTTCCGGCCATCGCGCCGCCTGCTGGTACGGGCCCGTCGCGCTCCGGCCGCCGCACTGCCGATCGAGACCGGGCCACCGGCCCACTGAGGAGGAGCTCTCCGCCATGGGTGACGCCACCGTTTTCGCCGTGCTGAAGGAGCAGGCCGAGCAAGCACCGGACGCCCCCGTCCTCCTGATCGACGGCAAGGAGTGCTCGCGGGCCGAGCTGTTCGAGTCGGTCCGCGCCCTCGCGGCCGGCCTGCGGGCGCTCGGTCTCGACCGCGGTGACCGGGGCCTGATCGTTTCGGACAACAGGCTGGAGACCGTGGTCGCATGGCTGGGAGTCGACTCGGCCCGGATGATCGACGTCCCGATCAACCCGGAGGCCCGCGGCGCGTTCCTCGAGTACCTCGTCAGCGACTGCGGCCCGCGGGTGATGATCGGGCTCCCGGAGTACCTGCGTGCGGTGGCCAAGGTCGTTCCCGAGCATCCCGAGTTCGCCGTACTGATCGACCCCGACGGCGGCGACCTGCCGTTCGGGGCGAGCACCCGGCACCTCACCTTCGACGAGGTCATCGAGTTGGGCCGCGACGGCACGGTGGAGCCGCCGCTCGAGAGCGACGTCGCGACGATGATCTACACCTCCGGCACAACCGGACCTTCCAAGGGAGTGCTGCTGCCTCATGCTTACCAGGTCACCTGGGCCCGCCGCGGCTCGTCCGCCCTCGGCATGAAGCCGGGGCAGACCGTGTACACGCCCGAGCCGCTGTTCCACTCAGACGCCCGGTCGTACGTTCTCGGCGCCCTCCTCACCGGCGGCCGGGTGGCCCTCGGCAAACGATTCAGCGTGAGCCGGTTCTGGGACGAGGTGCGCGCCGCCGACGCATCGTGCTTCGGTTACCTCGGCACCATGCTGTCGATGCTGTACGCCGCCAGGCCCAGCGATTCCGATCGCGACCACCCGGCGGTGATCGGCTCCGGCGGCGGTGTGCCCGCAGCGCTCCAGAGGGACTTCGAGGAGCGCTACGGCGTCAAGCTCATCGAGATGTACGGCATGACCGAGGCGCTCTGCATCACGATGAACACGCCGGAGCGAACCCGGCCCGGCTCGGTGGGCGTGCCCACACCGGAGCTCGAGGTACAGCTGGTCGACGCGGAGGACAAGCGGGTACCGGTCGGGGAGATCGGTGAGCTCATCGTGCGACCCCGGTCGCCGCACATCATGATGGCCGGCTACTGGAACAAACCGGAGGCGACCGTCGCAGCCTGGCGCAACCTGTGGTTCCACACCGGCGACCGGATGCGGGCTGACGAGGACGGCTTCCTCTACTACGTCGGACGGCTGAAGGACTCGATCCGCCGGAGGGGCGAGAACGTGTCGGCTTGGGAGGTCGAGGGCGCGGCCAACAAGCACGACGACGTGCTCGTCGCTGCCGCCATCGGCGTGCCGTCGGAGCTCGGCGAGGAGGACGTCGCGATCCTCGTCGTCCCCCGGGAGGGGCGCACGATCGATCCGCCCGCGCTGCGCGACTTCCTGGCCGCCGACCTCCCCAAGCACGCCGTTCCCCGCTTCATCGAGGTGGTCGACGACCTCCCGCGGACACCCACCGAGCGGGTCAACAAGGACAAGGTGCGCTCGCGCGGCATCACCGAAGCGGCGTGGGACGGCGAGGTTCCCCGGGTGTAGACGCCGGAGCCGGACGCCCCCACGCGAGCCGTACTCCCCCAACTGGGCCGATCCCGACACCGACCGCGAGGGGGCCGCGTCGCACGACCTACGTTTCGCCGCACCAGCTTTTCGCCAAGTCACACAGGAGGAGCGATGAGTTCGATCAACAACCCCGGTTTCACGGTCGCGGACATGGCGTTGTGGGTCGACGGCCCGCCGCACGAGGTCTTCGCCGAGATGCGCGGCAAGTGCCCGGTGCACCACTCGGCCGGCATCGTCGGCATGCCCGAGGCGCCCGGGTTCTGGTCGATCACGAAGGCCGACGACATCGCGAAGATCAGCCGCGACTGGAAGACGTTCTCCTCCCACCGTGAGGGGGCCGTCGACCTGACCTGGGAGGGCATGCCCGAGGACCTCAAGGAACTGTCCAAGATGGACATGATCAACCTGGACCCGCCGCGGCACGACCGGCTCAAGCAGCTCTTCCTCGCCGGCTTCACCCAGGAGCGCATCGCGGCCGAGGAGGCCAAGGTCCGTGAGGCCGTCACGAACGTGCTCGACCGCCTCGACGACCAGGAGACCTGCGACCTCGTCAATGACGTCGCCAAGCCCATCGTCGCCCGCGTCATCCACGGATTCATGGGCATCCCTGCGGAGGACGATGCCCGTTGGATCCACAACATCAGCCGCTACATCGCCCTCGACGACCCGTACTTCAACCCCGGCGGCCTCGAGGAGTGGCTCACGGTCTTCATCCCCGACCTGATCGAGCAGTGCGTGGCGCTGATCGAGGATCGCAAGGCCAATCCCGGCGACGACCTCATCAGCATCCTCGTCAACGCGGAGGTCGAGGGTGACCGGCTCACCGACGACGAGATCGTCGCGGGCATGCTGCTGCTCTTCGCCGCCGGCAACGACAGCACCATGGCGACGTACACGAGCGCCATGATCGCGCTGATGCAGAATCCCGACGAGCGTCAGAAGGTCCTCGACGACCCGTCGCTGGTGCCCAGCGCCGTCGAGGAGGCGCTCCGGATGTTCCCCGCGTTCACGTTGATGCGGCGCACGGCGACGAAGGACACCGAGGTCGGGGGGCAGACGATCAAGGAGGGCGACCAGGTCGTCCTGTTCTACCCGTCGGCGAACCGTGACGAGGACAAGTACGAGGACCCGGACCGCTTCGACGTCACCCGCAACCCCGAGCACCAGGCGTTCGGAGCCGGCGGCCGCCACTTCTGCCTCGGCAACGCGCTGGCCCGCCTCGAGCTGCGGCTGATGGTCGGGGAAACGCTCAAGCGCTACCCGCAGATGGAGATCGCCGGCGACGCGCCGTTCACCGCGTCGTTCTTCGTCAACCAGCGCCAGACGCTTCCGGTCCGACTGGGCCCCCGCGCGAACTGACCTGACCCACCACCGCACAGGAAGTGGAGAACCCGTGTCAGACACCACCGCAGGAACCAAGACGTACGACGTGGCCGTGGTCGGCTGCGGGCTGCTGGGCTCGGCCCTCGCCCGCAACTTCGCGGCCCAGGGCCTGAAGACCGCCGCCTGGAACCGCACACCGGCCAAGGCCAAGGCGCTCGCGGGAGACGGCGTGAGCGCACTCCACGACATCGACGAGGTCGTGCGCTCGTCGAGGCTCGTCGTGGCCGTCACGTCGACGTACGCGACCACCCGCGAGGCCATCGCGGGTGCCGCCGACTGGACCGGCACCGCCCTGGTCAACGTCGGCACCGGCACGCCCATCGAGGCGGAGGAGATGAAGGCGTGGGCCGAGGAACGCGGTGTTCCCTACCTCGACGGCGCGGTGCTCTGCTACCCACAGCAGATCGGCACCGAGGGGGGCATGGTCCTCTACTCGGGCTCCCCTGAGATCTGGGCGGAGCACGAGCGCACTCTGATGGCCCCCGGCCCCTACTCCACGCGCGTCTCCGACGACGTGAAGGCGGCGAGCGTCCTCGACGCCGCGATCATCGCCGGGTTCTACTCCGCCGCACTGAGCGCTTACGTCGAAGCCTCGACCTACGCGCTCGACCAGGGTGTCGACCCGGAGACCCTGAATGCCATCAGCGAGCTGGCGTTCCAGACCCTGGCCGCCACCACGAAGGAGGCCGTGGGCGCCATCGTGAGCGACCAGCACACGACCGACGTGGCCACGCTCGGTGTCTACGCCGCGGGGTGTCGCGCCGCCCTCGGCACCATGCAGTCGGCCGGTCACAAGGCCCGGCTGCTCACGGCCGCCGTGCAGAACCTCGCCGAGGCCGAGAAGGCCGGCCTCGGCGAACTCGGGTTCTTCGCCTCCACGAAGGTCGCCCGCGCCGACGCCTGACCCTGCGCACCGTCGAGGCGCCGGATCGCGGATCGCGGACCCGCCCGACTGGGCGGGTCCGCGCGCAGCCCTCCGCTGCGCGCGGTCCGGGGCTCTTTCTTCGGCGCATGGGCAAGACACCGATCCTCGGTGCCGGGGCGACATGAGCGGGCTGACCGCCGGCCACCGCCACCGGTCGGCACCGGACACCGAGCGGGTGGCTATCAGCCGCGAGAGCGGACTGCCCGTCCGGCTGCGCGCTTCCCGCGGGCCGAGTCGGTCCTCTGTGTCCCGTGCCCAGATCGCGAGCTGGGTCACCAAGCAGTCGGGCGACAGTCACTGCCCACTCCCCCAGGTGGGCACACTGCCGGGCCTCGGGACAGCCGCATCGGTCCGCTGCGAGCACGATGCGGCCATGACTTCCTCAACTTCTGAACAGAGCGCGCCGAAGAGGGTGCTCGTGACCGGCGGAGCCGGCGAGATGGGCGCGTATGCCTGCGGCGTGCTCGCCAAGGCCGACGAGATCGCCAAGGTGGTCGTCGCCGATCGCGACGAGGAGAAAGCGACCAAGCTCGCCGCCGACCTCGGTCCGAAGGCCACCCCGCTGGCCCTCGACATCTCGGACTCAGAGGCGCTGGCGAGAGCGCTGGCCGACGTCGACATCGTGCTCAACTGCGCGGGCCCGTTCTACCGCTTCGGTCGCGAGGTCCTCAGCGCCGCCATCGCGGCTGGCACCGACTACCTCGACATCTGCGACGACTGGGAGCCCACCCTGGAGATGCTCGAGCTGGACGACGCCGCGCGTGCGGCCGGCGTCACGGCCGTGATCGGCATGGGCGCCAGCCCGGGCACCAGCAACCTGCTCGCCGTCCTGGCGATGGACGAGTGCGACGCCGTCGACCGGGTCTACACGTCGTGGCGTGCCTCCGCGGCCCATTTCCCCCGACCCACCGCCGACCAGGAGTTCCCTGAGGCGACCGCTGCCATCGAGCACTGGGTGCACAACTGCACCGAGCCGATCAAGATCTGGCGCGACGGTGGCCTTGTCGACGCGCACGCCCTCGAGGAGCTGACGCTCGCCTACCCCGGGTGGGGCGAGGACGCGGTCTGGGTGTGCGGCCACCCCGAGCCGCTCACCCTTCCGAGGATCCGGCCCGAGGTACGGGAGTCGCTCAACGTGATGAGCGCCCGCCGCGGACTCATGAACGGCATCAGCGGCATCGCCGAGCGCGTCCGCGCCGGAGAGCTGAACGTCCGTCAGGCTTCCGACGAGCTCCTGCGTCAGCCGAACCTCAGCGGCAAGGCCGCCGGCCGGTCGCCGAGCCTGCCCAGCAACATCTTCGCCATCGCGGAGGGCACCAAGGACGGAACCCGCGTCCGCGTCGGCGCGCAGGCCCTGGTGCAGCCGGAGGGCAACATGGGCGAGATGACCGGGATCCCGCTGGCCGTGGCGACGCTGATGGCGGCCCGCGGCCAGGTGAGCAAGCCGGGCGTCCACGGACCCGAGGGCGCCATCGACCCGAAGATCTTCTTCAACGACCTGGCGCAGTTCGCCGACGAGCCGCCCGCGCCCGGCGTCGCGGTGTACGAGGTCGTCACGGACGTCCTCGACAGCTGACGACCCGCCGCGGAGTCGTCGCAACCACACCTGCCTCGCCCAGAAAGTGATCTCAAACATAGGTCACCTGGGTGGGATCAGGCAGCAGAACCACGCCGGTGGCCAAGAGCTGCACCACCGTGACCAGCACTCGCGCGAACGTGCTCGCGCGCACGACAGAACTCAGCGGCATGAATCGGAGCAGGTGGCCTCGTGGACCAAGCAGGCGGAACTTCCCTCACCTACCTCTCGGGCAGTGGGTGGGTCGACAGGCCGACAACGCTCGAGTCGGCCCTGACCGGCGACGTGGAGTGCGACGTCGCTGTGATCGGCGGTGGGCTCGGCGGGATGGCGGCCGCGCTACGGCTCGCGGAGCTCGGCCGGGACGTCGTACTCGTCGAGGCCGACCTCTGTGGCTGGGGAGCCAGCGCCCGCAACGCCGGCTACATCACACCGACCCTCGGCAACGACCCCCGTATCCTCAACCGCTTCTACGGCGACCGGGTGCGCGCGCTCTACAAGTTCGCCGGTCATGCGGTGGACTTCACCGAAGACCTCATCACCAGGCATGGGATCGACTGCGGCTACCAGCCGACCGGCAACATCGCGGCCGCGCCGACCGCCGCCGCGTTCCGGCGCATGGTGGCGAACGGCAGGCCGGGCCGCCGATCGGTGGTGGGCGACGCGGCACAGCTCGGCATCCCGCCGGCCTTCCCGGGCGGCATCCACATCAAGGTCGGCGGCATCCTGAACCCGGGGCAGCTGGCGCTCGGTGTCCGCGAGGTGGTTCACACGTCGGCCGTGCGCGTGTTTGAACAGAGTCCGGTCACCGGCGTCGTCGACACCGGTGACTCCGTGCGGATCGAGCTGCCCGGAGGACGGATCAGGGCCCGCCAGGCGATCCTGACCACCAACGCCTTCACCAACGAGTTGCCGATCGCGCCGCGCAACCTCAGCACTCCCGTCTGGGTGACGGCGGTCGAGACCGAGCCGGTCTCCGCCGAGATGATGGACGCCGCCGGTTGGACGAGTCGCACCCCCATGACGACGAACCATTTCGTGATGGAGAGCTTCCGGCCGACGAACCGCGGCACCATCGTCTTCACCACGCGCAGGCTGCAGACGGCCCGTCGGCCGCGGGCGGACCGAATGCCCGACCAGGCGGTGGTCGACGACCTGGTGCGTGGTTTCCGGGAGCGCTTCCCCACGTTGACCGACGTCGCCCCGGCTCGCGCTTGGGGCGGTTGGATCGGTCTCACGCCGTCCAACATGGCGGTCGTAGGACGGGCAACACGCCGCGTCTACTACTCGATGGCCTGCAACGGGCACGGGCTGCCGCAGGCCCCGTACCTCGGCACCCTGCTCGCCGACCACCTCGTTGAGAAGGGCATGCACGACGACCTGGCCGCCGTCTGGCGAGAGTCACGACGGTTCGCTCCGGGCATCGTGAACCCGGTGACGCTGCGCCTGGGTTGGCTCGCCGACCGCCTGAGCGACCGAATCGGCCGCGTCCGCCGATGACGCCGGCCTCCCCCGGCCGGGCGTCGCTCGCGGTCGCTCGGCCCGCGTACGTCGACGATGCAGGAACGCGCCAGGCATCGAAGAGGCCGTGAACCACATGTTGATCCGAAAGAGGAGCCTGACCACCCATGTCTGACACCAAGCCGCCCCTGGGCACTGTGATCATTGTCGGCGGCGCCGGCGCGATGGGGCGCTGGGCCGTCCGAGGGATCGCCGAACTCGGCACGGCCAAGAAGGTGCTGATCGCCGACATCGACGTGTCACGCGCCCAGCAGCTCGCCGATGAGGTCGGCGGTCCATGCGTCCCCGTGCGCCTCGACGCCACGGACCCGGCAGCACTGCGGCAGGCGTTCGTTGAGTGCGACGTCGTCCTCAACACCATGGGCCCGTTCTCGAAGTTCGCCAGGCCCATAGTGGAGGCCGCAATCGACTGCGGCTGCGACTACCTGGACATCGACGACGATTGGGAGTCCACGGTCGAGGCGTTCGAGTTCGACGCCCAGGCTCGTGACAAGGGCCTCCGCGTCGTGAAGGGCATCGGCGGCAGCCCGGGCATCTCCAACTTGGCGGCAGCACTGGTCGCCCGGCGGCTCGACAAGGTCACCGAGATCTTCACCGGATGGTCGATGCGTGGCGCGGTGCTGGAGGACGAGCCGGCGTACCCGTCGACCGGTGGTGCCGGGGCGGCCGTCGAGCACTGGCTGATCCAGATCAGCGGCTCGATCCGCGCCTACCGCGACGGCGCCGAGAAGGACATCGAGCCCCTCACTCCCGTCGAGCTCCTGTACCCGGGCAAGGGGCAGGTCCGGGCCTACACCGTCGGGCACCCCGAGGCGATCACCCTGCCGCGCTGCTTCCCGACCGTCGTCAGCTCGACCAACCTCACGTCCGGTCCGGCGTGGGTCTTCGACCACGCGCGCAGGGTCGCGGCCGACTACGACGCCGGGCGGGTGACCCTCGCTGAGGGCGCCGGCCGCCTCGAAGACATGCCCGCTCCCCCGGTCGACGCACCGCGCACTCGCGACCGGCTCGCCCAGGTCTGGGCCATGGCGCGCGGCGAGCGCGACGGGGAGCCGCTCGCGATCTCGGTCGAGCCGGCGTCGATGCCACCGGGCAAGATGGGCGGCGGCACCGGCGCGGCGCTGGCGGTGGGACTCGAGCTGTTGCGCCAGGGCCGCATTACCGAGCCCGGCGTGCACGCCCCGGAGGGCGTCATCGACCCCCACGACTTCTTCTCGGTGTTCCTGGGGTTCGTCGAGCCGGCCGTCGCGTCGGTGGATGATCTCCTGATCATCCACGAAGGCCCGGTCGGCTGATCGACGACCGCGGTGACGCCGGCGCGCGCCGATGTCACCTCGCCACAGAGGCCCACCGCCACCGGCGGTGGGCCTCTCCGGCGTCGGTCACAGTGGCGAGGAGCGCGGGGACAGCGAGCAGGGCCGCGGCTCCCGAGCCGAGCTGATCCCCCAACCGGGCGCGATGACCCTCGGGAGACCGGCGCGGCACCGTGCGGTTGGCGAACATCTGGGCATGACGATTCAGAAGATCAACCCGGACACGATCGCGCCACCGCACGGCCACACGCAGGTGATCGTCGCGACCGGCAGCAAGCACGTCTACATCTCGGGGCAGATCGCCATCGACGTCGATGAGAAGCTGCTCGGCGAAGGGGACTACGAGACGCAGGGCTACCACACGGTGAAGAACGCCTACGCGGCCATCGCTGCGTCGGGCGCCAATCCGAAGGATGTGGTTCGGATGATGGTGTACGTCGTCGATCCGACCCAGGAGAACCTCGAGAAGCTCTACGGCGGGCTGGCCAGGGCCACCTCCGAGGCCGGCGGCAGCACCACCGCCATGACCTTGATAGGCGTCGTCGGCCTGTCCACGCCCGGCGCCTTGGTCGAGGCGGACATGACCGCCATCACCGACTGATGAATGGCAGAGGCCCGGCCGTACGACACCGGAGGTCCCCTGATTCCGGCTCATGCCGAGGGAGGTGTCTGCGGCGGGGTCCTGCCAGTCCTCAGAGACCTTCGGCCCCCACGGGGACCGCGCTTATGAAAGCCAGTCCAGCCGGCCCGAGGGCGACCAGATACTGGGCGCGCCTTCTTCACGTAGGCGAGGGACGGGACAACCACCAGTCGCGTTCTCTACGCGGCCCCATCCTGACGATGCGCACGCAGCACGTCGCGCCGCGACCCAGGGGGCGCAGGACGTCCTCGTTGATCCGGACACCGTCATCCTGGCCGTCAGCGCCCTCGGATCGCCCGCGCCAACCACACCCCCGCTCGAACGAGCCACGCCCTACGAGATAGCGCTGACGCCCATGGCCAAAAGAGGTGGCACCAACTCATCAATCCGGGCTGGGAGACGAAGTACCTCCAGCACATCCGCCTGGATGGTGTCGGGCCGATTGACCTCGAAGCGGCTCCTGCCATTCGGGAAGTCAGTGACACTCTGTTCCGCAAGCTGAAAGGCAAGCGGGTCGTTTCCTATGGAAGAAACCTGCAGTACGCCGCGGTCTACACAGCAGCGGAGTACGCCTGGGCAGGAGATAACCTGCCCATTGGCACCATGCGGCCTGACACCGCGACCACCCTGAAGAGACTGGGTCAAAGCCGCTGGGAGTGTGCCCGCCTGCGCCACGCCGAGCTCGCGAATGAATGGCACTCTGAATGCGGGCACTTCGCTTTGCCGACCGATAGGCCAGCTGCCCATGCCCTTGAGCGTTGCCGAGTGACTGCTGACCTTCTGCACCACATGGCTATCCCTGCCCTACGCTACGCGGAACTCAACGCACAAGCGGAGCGCGCGGTACTCGAAGGCAAGAGCCACCGTCGGCGGCCCGCGCCCAGGGAGCGGCTGAGCCGCATCGCTGCTTCACGCCAGGCAGTTCTCGAACGCAGCGGAGGCGCCTGTGAAAACCCCCTCTGCCCTGATCCCCGTTACACCTCAGCCCTCAGCCGAAACGGCACCTATCTGCTGGAAGTGGATCACATTGATGATCAAGCGAAGGGCGGCGAAGACCTGCCCCGGGCAATGATCGCTCTGTGTCCCAACTGCCATGCTCTTAAGACTCGTGGCACTGTCACCGGCGCTCTCACAGCAGTTCCCACGCTTGCAGCCAACCGCCGCTGGTGGAGACGAACATCATGCGGCTCTCAACGGCGGGTTGTCCGCGGCCTTCTTCGCTCCACCGCGCTGGCAGCTGGGCCGTACTCCGGCGGGTGCGCGGATCCCACGCGTGCAGGACCCCAGTACGGTCACTGGCCCAGATCCGATCGCCCGCCATGAACGGCGTGGTGGTGAAGGCGCCGCCTGCGCTCTTGCGTCACAGCTTTCTGCCAGAGAGCGGATCGAGGACTACAAGCCGCCCTGGGTCGAATGCGGCGATGTAGACGGCGTCGCCAGCGACCAAGGGGCCGTACTGATGCGTCGGGCGACCTGAGTGTCAAACAACGGGTGTCCATATTGCCCGTCCCAGGCCAGCGCCCGGCCGCACCCCGTAGTCAGATGAACCGTCGTGCGACGGTAAGGGCCCGGCGTCCCGAAGCCGGGATGCCGGGCCCCCTTACCGGGGCGCGATCAGGCGGGGCGGATGTTCTCAGCCTGCGGGCCCTTCTGGCCCTGCGTGACGTCGAACTCGACCTTCTGGCCCTCCTGCAGCTCGCGGTAGCCCTGGCTGGCGATGTTGGAGTAGTGGGCGAAGACGTCGGGGCCGCCGCCCTCCTGCTCGATGAAGCCGAAGCCCTTCTCGCTGTTGAACCACTTCACTGTGCCCTTGGCCATGACTGTCTCCTTTGAGGGAAACCGGGCACGCACGCTGCGCGACCGGGAGGTGATCGCCCTGGTCCGGAGAGGCGCTGAACAGCAAGAACGCCCGTGAGGCGATCACGGGCGAACGGAACTTCGGAACCACGACTGCTGATCACAACGCTATAACGGCATGACGGAAGCCGCTAGCGAAAACGCGCCAGCATCCGGCCCGGAACGAAGGGCTGGATCGCCCGTGAGGCTCGGCCGATGGTGATCAAGCAGCTTCGCGCCCCTTTTTCTGCACAAGGCTGCGGCGAGGCATGGCCTCTCCCCGCCGCCGACTGTTCTCCGGGTGGGCCCCACCGATCATGCCCTCATCCCGGAATTCCAGTTCGGCGGCGCCACCGACCCGAGCCAACCGCATCCGGGCCATTCCCCCAGGCGAGTCCCCGGCTACGCCCCGCCCGCAACGCGCGCACGGGCATGCGCACGTCGCGGGCCACTGCACGGGACGCGCGAGTGGATAGCGCGAGTGCCGGTGAAGCGGTTAGATCGCGGGACTCATCGACTCAGCCGCCGCTCTTGCGCCTGAACGACCGCTGGCTCGCAGCCGGGCCGTGCGCCGAACGCACCTTCGATGTATCGGACTTGGCGGCAACATCAGCGGCATCCGCCTGCGCACCGCGCTTGCGCGCCAGGGCTTCGCGGAACTTGCGCTTGAGGTCGTAGTTGTCGTCGCTGTCCGGCTCCAGAGGGGACGTCTCGGGGGCAGCCGGCTCCGAACCTTCCGTAGATACGGGCTCTGCGGTCATGGTGACCTCCTGGGTTCGGGGGGTGGGCAAGCACAGCTTGTCATGCCGGGCGCAGTGCCAGGCGCCGGCAACATCATCTTGCTCCGTTTCGGCGGGCATCCCTCCCGCGGCCAAAGGCGTTGACTTCGTAGGTGAGGTGCACAGGACGGCTTCGGGCCGGGCCGTGGGTTGTCGATCCCGTGGCCAGGCCATTCACTGCCAGGACAACGGCTGTCAGCCGTTGC